>JAFQFH010000017.1 GCA_017398685.1 Oscillospiraceae bacterium | reverse complement strand
GTGCATTTCTCTTGCTCTGCAGGGCTATAACTTCGGCACTGGCTATATCTCATGGGCCAGAGCCAAATATGGCGGCTACTCTCAGCTCAGCGCCATGGAGTTTTCCGAGTATATGGCAGAGCAGATGGGCTGGGAAAGCTATGGTGACATGCAGTATGTTGAGCATGTTCTGCGGTATTATCCGTTTGGAAATGAATATAAAGAGTGAGGAGTAATGTCTTGACAGCGAAAAGATGCGCGTGTGATTTGGTAGCACAGTAATGCTTATATACACATTTTATCTTCTTCTTATGCAAGTGTGGCCACACTTGCCCTGCTTGCGGGGATAAAGTGATCAATATAATACAACGCCCTGTTGACATTGTAAACAAGATATGATATATTCTGTTTACAATGTAGACAAGGAGGGAGCTCATGAGCAAAGATTATCTTGATCTTACAGAAACTGAGTGGAAACTTTTGGAATGCCTGTGGGAAAAAAGCCCGCGTACCGGAAGAGAAACTGTGGAGTACATGGCAGAACATATCGGCTGGACCCGGTCTACCACATTAACAATGCTCAGACGCATGACGGAAAAAGGCCTTATAGGTTGCGATGAAAGCGGAGCGGTTCTTACATATTCTCCTTTTGTCAAAAGGGAGGATGCAGTACAAAGAGAAACAAGAAGTTTTATAGATCGTGTTTACAAAGGAAGCGTAAGTCTCCTTATAAACGCCCTCACTGAGAAACAGAATCTGAGTCAAAGAGACATAGACGAGCTGCACGCCATACTTCGCCGTGCTGAGGAGGGAAAAAATGACTAGTTGGATTCTTTCTTCGACCGTACTAATTGTGTCCATTATCGCTCTAAGGACATTATTCAAAAATCGTATTAGCCCGGGGTTGCGATATGGTCTGTGGCTTATCGTACTTATCAGGCTGCTTATTCCTTTTAATATCGGCAATAGTTCGTTAAGTGTTTTAAATGTTGTTCCATCAAATGCTTTCCCAAATAGCTCTAGTGCAAATGAGGTAATAATTACTCCATTTTTGACTGGCGAAGAAACTACTTTTGAGCCTTTCAATGCAAACTCAGAAAATGAAAATGAGCTTCACCCAACAGACAGAGCCACAGGAACACATACCGCTACTGAAAAATCACGCACAAACTATCTTCTTCTCGTGTATGTACTGGGTGCATTATGCACCATTGTTTTCGTTCTATTTTCAAACATTCATTTTGCATCAAAACTAAGGCGCTCTCGGACTGAAACAGGTACGTTTATGGAACTGCGTGTATACAGTAGTGAGTTAATAGAAAGCCCTTGCCTGTTTGGGCTGTTACCGCCAGCAATTTATTTAAGCGCAGATATTGATACTTCTCAGGAAAAATATGTGCTTATGCACGAGCGGGCTCATTACAGACAGGGTGATCATATATGGGCCATACTTCGCAGTCTTGCCATAGCATTGCACTGGTATAACCCTCTCGTATGGTATGCGGCGAAACTTTCAAAGCAGGACGGAGAACTCAGTTGTGATCAAAAAGTGATAGACTCCATGATGTCAGAAGAACGTTTAAAATACGGAGAAACTCTCATCAATCTTAGTTGTATATCCCAGGAGCCGCTTCTCTGCGCTGTCACGCCTCTTAGTTCGAAAGGAAAAGCGTTGAAAGAGCGTGTTGAATATGTTGCCAAGCGCCCATATATGCTTTTAAGCAATATGGCAGCATTTATTCTTTTTGCTATTATCGTTGCCGGATGTACGTTTACTGGGGCTGATGCAAGTCAGCCTGAGTACACAGCGTCATCTGCCGAAACAATTGCCACTACAGACTCCAACTCCGAATTGGAAGAAAAAGATGGTTCCGGGCAGAGTGATTCAAATAAAGATCTTCCTGGTCGTCTGAGTAGCGCTATTCTTGACCGCAACGGAAATGTCTTAAATGAAGAAAATTTCCCGTTGTATTCTTCTGCGGCGAGCACATTTGAAGAATATTTAAATGCCGGAAGTACCATAAGTCTTACTATTGACCTTGAGTTTCAGCAGCAAGCTCAAAAGATACTCCAAGACAATCTTGCTAATTTAGGAGCATCAGGATTTTCCGGTTGTCTTGTGGCACTGGATGTTAAAACAGGGGCACCTTTGGCTATTGTTGCTACAGGAGAAGCAGTGAACCCCCTTACCATTAGTTTTACGCCTAATCACGTTTTCTTGCCATGCACCGCAGTTGCTGCATCTGGTGAAAAGCTAATAACAGCTGATGACTTAATTACATGCAATGGTGTTTTTGACAGGTATATTGACGATGGAGTTGCACCGGAGTGTTGGATTCATCGGCACGGAGGCTTATCGCATTCCGATGAAAACATGGAAACTGCGTTGAGAGATAGCTGTGATTACTATTTTTATGCTTTGGGAAATGACTGTGGAATAGATGCTATCGAAAGATATGCTCACTCGATGGGTCTAGGAGTGCCAACAGGAATTGAACTTCCGTCAAGCAATGGTCTTATGCCTAATCGAGAGACAGCTGAAAGCTATGGAGCAAGCTGGAACATAGGTCATACCCTTGAGGTTGCTGTAGGACGTAGCTTTTGTTCATTTACTCCGATACAGCTTGCGCAGTATTGTGCAACAATCGCAAACGATGGACAACGCTATTCTGCATCAATAATCCATGAGGTAACTGACAGTGAAGGAAATTTAATTTATGGTCATAGTCCTGTGCTTCTAAGTCATATTGAAAGCGTTGCTCCGGAAGAGTGGGAAGCTATACAACATGGCATGTATCTAAGCTGCTATGAAAGTGAAGGCATGTATTTAAATAATGATTTTTCATCTTCCACAGATTCACTCGGCAACTGGCGTATATCGGGTAAAATCTCTGGAACAAACGACAATTCATTGTTGAATGAACACATTTTTATCGGATATGCCCCTTATGAAAATCCACAAATAGCTGTAGCGGTTGTCACAATAACAGCGGAAGAAAATGGGCCGGCAGGACAAATTGCAAAAGACGTATTCGCAGCATATAAAGCTCTTGCTGATTAAGGGAATGTAAATATACCAATCAGTTTTTATTCCACTGATGACACCAGCAACGCAGGAACAAGCTGCTATCTTTACAACTCGCCCTACGGCACCCTTTCCAGTGAATATGAAATATTCGGTGAAATAGAGGATGTCAGCGCTATGTCCACCTACACACATACCACTCCCGACGGGACGGAACTAACCGTCCTACACAACGGAAAGTATATGTTTGCCTATGTGTATTTGGAAAACTCTTTTGTGACCTTACAGTTTAGCCAACTTAAGGGACTTAGCGTAGATGAGATAAACGGCATCATAGACATGATTGATTTCAGCGCAATCGGATAAGCATTGATACTAACATAACTCATCGCCGTAATAAGCAACACAATATTTCAGCCGGATGTTTAAGGCAAGGCAATGTTAGATTCTATTAGCCGTGAGAATTAACTGGTATTGGAATGAGGGAAATCGACAATAACAAATTATCACATTGGCTGCGGTGTCCCAAGTGTCACGGCAAGACCAAAATAAAAATAACTTAGGATACTGTACTTCTCAACTTTCCACTATTTTGCCCCGCGTGCAAGCGAGAGTTCACTGTCGGGGTAATAAAACTGAAAATGCATGTAAGTACTGAGCCAGACGCATAAAGCGCAGAGCCTGCTTCCTTAACAAAAAGGATGCAGGCTCTGTTTTTATTTAATTGCCGCAACAAGATTGCCTTGGAATACTTCAATAGCGGCACTGACTATAGGGATAATGGCTTCCAACTGAGCCTCACTGCACTGGGCAACAAGCATATCAAGCTGTTTTTTTGCACTTGTTTCCTGAGCAGCTTCGGGATAGAAAATCTCCATAGGATCTATATGTAACGCTCTAAGTAATGGAAACAATACACTCATTTGGAGGTTGGAGTTGTTGTGCTCAATCTTTCTAATTGTCTGCTCAGTAGTGCCTGCCAACTCCGCACGCTGTGCCTGTGTAATTTTTTGAGCCTTACGCTCTCTGTAAACAACTTCTCCCAGTGATTTGGAATAATCCGCCATTTATCTTCACCTCAAACCAATTCTACAGTATCGGTTTGAATCGGTGAATTTATCAGAATAATGATTTTATCTATATTTTAATATAGGTGTCCTGCTGAGACAGGAAATATAGAGTTTCGTATAAAAATGTCGGATACTGTATAATTTCACATGCAAAACAAGGTTTAATATGGGTATATCTCGAACGGTTGAACAACAAAAAACGCTAAATTACGGTATCATATAAGCAAGGAAACATCAAATTTACATAGTCAGGAGAAAAAAATGTATAAGCAAACAGGGACACAAGATGTAGCAAAGCTTCTCCGAAGTATAGGGGCTTCTGGCAGACTGGTGGGGTTTAACTATATCGTTTTCATAGTCAACAAGATTCTCCAGAGTCCGGGTGAGCATTACTGGCTAACTAAATGTGCATACCCTGATGCTGCAAAGCACTTCGGGGTAAAGCCTGCTTCTGTTGAGCATGCCATCAGAACGGTCATCGCTTCCTGTTGGGACAGACATGACCACTCGGATATAAACCGTGTCGCAGGCATTCAGCTTGAGAAGATACCCACTAACAGCGAGTTTATTGACATCCTTGTTGCATATTTGCGCTATGGTGCCTATGAGCGCAGCTAAGATACTGAGAGCGCCCGTCGGCTAAAGCGCATCAATGCGGTGCGCTTTGACAGGCTGACACTCAGTCGATAATAAAAGCCATACAATTGAATAGAGCAACCGGGCACAAAGCATATGTGAGGAGCCGAACGGTGGGTGCGCTTGCGATAAACACCAACACCGCAATACAGTTTTGGCAAATCTGTGGGCCATGAGATGCATATGCTGATAATGATACTTGCGCTGGCTACACGTCACAGAGTAGAGCGCCCCGCCATAAGCATGGGGGGAGGTGAGAGTCCTATGGAGTGGATATGCTGGCCACCGTCCGACTTGCTTCAGAAAATGAATGTGAAATCCCCGGGCTGTACTGCAAGATAGTACGCCCTTTGTCGAAAAATGCGTCTCACCGTGAGACGCAATACTGAGGTTGGGTATGAAGGAAACCAAGGAGAGAACAGAACATAAGGAAACAATAGAAATAGATGGAAATATAGTTAATATCTGTTATGGAACCGAAAGCAGGCCAGAGCTGATAAAGGCAATGAGGGATATGCTGACGGGACAGTTTAATGCTGGTAAAACCGAGTGAAAATTTGCAAATAGATGTAAATATGAGATAATAGAAGTACAAAAGTGCACCTTGATAATTGAATAGAGAATAGGCTGACTTTTTGTATAAAAGGTGAGTGCTATGGAAGAAAATAAAAGAGTCTGTTGTTTATACAGAGTGTCCACTGTAGGACAGGTGGAAAAAGACGATATACCCATGCAGAAGCAGTTCTGCCGTGAGTTTGTGAACAGCCATCACGGATGGCGAATTGTCAAAGAAGTATATGAAAAGGGCGTTTCGGGCTTCAAACTCTCGGCCAAAGAGCGGGATGCTGTGCAGGAAATACAGGGAGATGCCGTGAAAGGTAATTTTGATATTCTCCTTGTATATATGTTTGACCGTCTGGGCCGACGTGATGATGAGACACCTTTTATCGTGGAGTGGTTTGTAAAGAACGGAGTCGAGGTATGGAGCGCCGTTGAAGGCCAGCAGCGCTTTGACAGCCATGTGGACAAGCTGCTCAATTACATCAGATATTGGCAGGCCTCCGGCGAGAGCATAAAAACCTCTGTGCGAGTGAAGACCCGCATGGAGCAGCTTACCGAGGAAGGCCTTTTTACCGGTGGATCTGTGCCATACGGATATAAAGCAGTCAAGCAAGGGCGCGTTAATAAGAGAAGCCGAGAGGTAAGCGACCTTGTTATTGACGAAGACGCTGCGGAGATAATAAGACTCATATTCAACAAGTATGTGAATGAGGGTTACGGAGCGCAGAGACTGTGCCGCTTCCTTTCCGAAAATAAAATAATGAGGGAAGACGGAAGGAACTTTCCCAATACCTCAATAATTCGTATGCTGAAAAACCCAATCTATATAGGCGTAATAAAAAACGGAGACGTACAGTCCAAAGCAATTCCGGCACTTCAGATAATAGAGCCGGAGCTGTTTGAGAGAGCACAGAGTATTATGCAGGGCAGAAAGCAGCAACGCAGTAATACACCGATAAATATGAAAAGCAAGGCCCTTCTTACCGGGAAAATTTATTGCGGGCACTGTCGCAACAGACTGACCCTCACGACCAGCGGCAGAAACCGAACCAGAAGGGACGGGACTGTAGAAAAAGAGACGCGCATGCGCTACCAGTGCCATTACAATGTCCGGCATCCGGGAGAATGTGAAGGGCAGTCAGGTTATGGAGTGACTAAGCTCGACGGGATAATAGATAAGGTCGTCCATATGCAGCTTGAAAAGATAAGAGAAAATCCCTGTGACAGCATAATTGCAGCACAGCATGAAAAAGCTCTGGATATTGCCAAAGCAAGGTATAACATTGCTTATGCCCAGCTCAGTGAAAAGCAGAAGGAGCTCTCAGACTACCAAGCTGAGATAATAAAAATCATCCGGGGTCAGAGCCGTTTACCGGAAGACATGATAAGTGGGCTTGTGGAAGAAGCCAAAGAACAGATAAGAATCCTTACCGATAATTTTGAAGAGGCAAAACGGCAGCTCCATGAAAAGGAAAGCGGTATGTCAGCAGAGCGGGAGGAATACAAAAGACTCAAGAGCTGGGCAGATGTTTATGATATGCTGAGCTTCGATGCCAAGAAAATGTTTATTTCCCACTTCGTTAAAGCCATCTATGTATACCGCGACTACAATCTGGATATAGAATTCAACGTTTCCTTCGATGAATTCAAGAATTTTTCTTTGTGATTAGTTTACATAACTATATACATGCGCACGGTTCGCATCCCAAAGCAAAATATCAAAAAAGTTCTGTAAATCTGCATAAATAACAGATTTACAGAACTTTGAATGGTGGACACGAAGGGGATCGAACCCTCGACCTTACGGATGCGAACCGTACGCTCTCCCAGCTGAGCTACGCGCCCGAATATGAAATTTTTGAGGGGATGCGATACATCCGCCTGCCGGAGCGTTCGCATCTGAGATTGTGGGGCATAGAACTTGCACGGGTGGACTCCCAGCTGAGCTATAGGCCCAAATATTGACTTGAAGCCACACTTTCAGCGGCCAAATTATTATACCACATAATTTTATCTTGTAAAGAAAAAATATCGTTGATTATATGATAAGTTTGTAGTAAAATACCAACGTGGCTTTTGACAAGGCTGCACTAGTCGGGGAGCCAGCGGTGCCCTGTTGCCTGCAATCCGCTACAGCAGGGATGAATTCCCGACCGAGGGTGTGTGCTGTGTCGTCTGACCCCGGTAAGCAGTGATGACGATCCGGTCTCGCGCAACGGAAACCCGTGAACCATGTCAGGCGGGGAACCGAGCAGCATTAAGCGGAGCTTTCCGTGTGCCGTGAGGCTGCCGGATCCGAGCCGGCTGCCGGCGTAACGGGCATAGCGCATTATTCAAAGTCGGGTGTGCAGTCTTGTCAAGGGCCACTATTATTTTATTGCAAAAGGAGGGAGAGCATGTATCAGGCATTGTACCGCAAGTGGAGGCCCCAGACCTTTGATCAGGTAGTCGGGCAGTCCCACGTGACGGACACTTTGAAAAATCAGGTGAAGGCCGGGCGGCTTTCCCATTCCTATATCTTTATCGGCACCCGCGGCACAGGTAAGACCACCTGCGCCCGTATCCTTGCCAAGGCAGTCAACTGCCTTGATCCGGTGGACGGCAACCCCTGCGGAAAGTGTGCAGCCTGCGTGGGCATAAACGACGGCACGGTGCTGGACGTGGTGGAACTGGACGCGGCTTCCAACAACGGTGTGGACAATGTGCGCGCCTTGCGTGAGGAGGCGGTATTCTCCCCTGCCGCAGTGAAAAAGCGCGTGTACATCATAGACGAGGTGCATATGCTCTCCACTTCGGCCTTCAACGCACTTTTGAAGATACTTGAAGAGCCGCCGGAGCATCTGATGTTCATTCTGGCCACAACCGAGCTTCAGAAGGTCCCGGCCACCATTCTCTCCCGCTGCCAGCGACACAGCTTCCACCGTATAGACACGCCCCAGATAGCGGAGTATCTTGAGTATATATCCAAGGAAGAGGGCTTTTATCTCAGCCATGAGGCGGCAGAGCTTATCGCAAGGCTGGCCGAAGGCGGTGTGCGCGATGCACTGAGTCTTCTGGATCAGTGCTCGGCACATGACAGGATAGAAATCGACACGGTGTACTCGGTGATGGGCCTTGCAGGCAAACGGCGGGTAACAGCCATGCTTGACCACATAGTAAGGCACAACACCGCGCAGGCGCTGACGGATTTCAACGAAATGTGGATGGACGGCAGGGACGGCGCCAGCTTTCTTCGTGAGCTGAGCGATCTTCTGCGTGATGTGCTGATGCTCAAGGTTGCCCCCAAGCGGGGAACTCTGCTTCTCAGCGGCGGATATGAGCCTGAAACGCTGAAAGGCTTTGCTGGCCGCATGGAGACTGAGGAGCTTATCTGCGCCATGGAAACAGTGCAGAAATACCTTGACAGTCTCAGGGACGTAAAAAACCCCAAGACCACGGTTGAGCTTTGTCTCATCTCCCTTTGCGACAGCACTCTCGGTGAAAGCGTCAATGCCTTGCGCTCAAGAGTGGCGCGGCTGGAGGCCCAGCTTGCATCAGGGATCGTCAGCAGGGCAGATTATGTGCCCCAGACTGAGCCTGAGACGGAGTTTGAGTTCCCGCCTGTTTTGGCGGAAGAACCGGAATATATGTATGAAGAGCCGCCGCGTACACCAGAGGCGGTGGAAGCTGAACCGCAGCCGGAGCCTGAACAGCACGAAGCTGAACCCATTGACACAGCCAGGGTCGAGTCCGCTGTTAGCTGGGCGCAGATATGCCAAAAGGCTGCCCCGGAGCTTTCGCCAAATATAAGGTTCAGTCTCCCGGATGAGACGAAAATGACCGGGCGGATGGACGGGGATGTGCTGAACATTTATGCTGCCCCCGGCTTCCTGTACGAAAGGCTGAACAGACAGGATGTGCTGGGTAAATTCGCTCAGGCGGCAGCCTCGCTCTGTGGCCGGGAGGTACGGGTCATATTGTCGGAGTTCAAAAAGACTGACGGCGTACAGCGCAGTCTGGATGAGCTGAAAAGTTTCAAGGAAGTAAGTTTTATTTAAAAAATACGGAGGAATTATTATGGCAAAAGGCGGATTTCGCGGCGGCTTCCCCGGTGGCGGCGCCCAGATGAATATGATGAAGCAGGCCCAGAAGATGCAGCAGGACTTTCTGAAGATGCAGCAGGAGCTGGAGTCTACCGAGTTTGAGTTTACCGCAGGCGGCGGCGCAGTCAAGGCTACCATCCTTGGCACCAGAGCTCTCAAGGCCATTGAGATAGACCCGGAAGTGGTGGATCCCGATGATGTTGAAATGCTTCAGGACATGATAGTTGCCGCTGTCAACGGCGCGCTGAAAATGGCCGATGACAAGACCAGTCAGGCAATGGCAAAACTTCAGGGCGGTATGCCCAACCTGCCGGGACTTTTCTAAGTTGATATGCAGTATAAACAGCCCGTGCAGATAAGGCGCGGGCTGTTTTTTTAAGGAGACAGAGTATGAAAACACCGTGGACCGATAAAATATCCAGAGATAATCCCCTGCCAGAATATCCCAGACCTCAGATGGTGAGGGAGCCATGGCAGAGCCTCAACGGCAGATGGGATTACGCCATTACCAAAAGCGAAAATGCGCCCGCCCGCTACGACGGCGGCATCGTGGTGCCTTTCTCACCGGAGACTGAGCTTTCCGGCGTTATGCGCAATCTGCGCCCCGACGAATATCTCTGGTATCACAGAGAAGTGACTGTTCCCGAAAGCTTTGCAGGCAAGCGGGTGCTGCTGCACTTTGACGCCGTGGATCAGGAAGCCGTGGTATGGGTCAATGGCCGGGAGCTTGTGCGCCATGTGGGCGGATACCTGCCCTTTGAAGCAGACATCACCGAAGCCCTTTCCAACGGCAAGGCCGATATCCTTGTCCGGGTAATCGACATAAGCGACACCGGCTCTCACAGCCGAGGCAAGCAGAATACAAAGCGCGGCGGCATATGGTACACTCCCCAGAGCGGTATCTGGCAGAGCGTGTGGATGGAGGCAGTACCGGAGTGCTATGTGAAAAAGCTCCGCATCACGCCGGACTTTGATAATGCTGCCGTTGAGATTGCGGCAGAAACCGTAGGCAGCGAGACAGCCTATGCCCATTTTATGGGTGAAAGCTATGCCCTGCCCGCCTCCATACCCGTACCCGATATGCGTCCATGGTCCCCGGATGATCCGTATTTATACGATTTCTCCGTCACCTGCGGCGAGGATAAGCTTGAAAGCTACTTTGCCATGCGCAAATTCTCCGTGGAGAAGGACAAGGACGGCATCATGCGCCTTTTCCTCAACGGCAGGCCCTGCTTCCACAACGGGCTTCTGGATCAGGGCTACTGGTCGGACAGCATGTACACCCCTGCCTGTGAGGAGGCTATGGAGTTTGACATACTCACAGCCAAGGCTATGGGATTCAACGTGCTGAGAAAGCACATCAAGGTGGAGCCTTTGCGCTGGTATCATCTCTGTGACAAGCATGGCATGCTGGTCTGGCAGGACATGATAAACGGCGGCGGATACTATAATCTTTTCACCATCTCCTCCCCGCTTATAACCGGTATCAGCTTTAAGGACAATCATTACAGACTCTTTGCCCGCAGTGATGCCGAGGGGCGCGCACAGTACAAACGGGAGCTGCGTGAGATGATAGAGCATCTTTATAACTGCCCCTGTATTGCCCTTTGGGTTCCCTTCAACGAGGGCTGGGGCCAGTTTGACGCTGCGGAAATGTACGAATATGTGCTCACCCTCGACAAGACCCGCACCATTGACCACGCCTCCGGCTGGCACGATCAGGGCGTCAGCGATGTGAGAAGCGACCATGTGTACTTCCGCCGCTACAGCTTCAAGCCAGACAAGAAGGGCAGAGCTGTGCTTTTAAGCGAATTTGGCGGCTATAATCTGGCCTGCGAGGGCCACTGCTTCAACACAAGAGACTATGGCTACAGGCGCTTCAAGTCCGAAGAGGCTCTGGAAGCCGCACTCACGGAGCTCTACCAAAATCAGATTGCTCCTGCAAAGAAGCAGGGTCTGGCCGCTGCCATATACACCGAACTCAGCGACGTGGAGGACGAGCTGAACGGTCTTATCAGCTACGACAGGCAGGTTGTAAAGCTCGCCCCGGAAAAGGTCAGGAAAATAATAGATGTGGGTGAATAAGCCCGGATGACAAACGAGAAAAGATTTAAAAAGGTATATCTGGAAATCGGCAATGTTTGCAACCTGAAATGCTCCTTCTGCCCCGGTACAAGGCGAAAGCCCCGGCAGATGACTGTGGAGGAATTTGCCCTTGCCGCAGCCAGGCTGCGGGAGTACACGGACTATCTCTACTTTCACCTGATGGGCGAGCCTTTGCTGCACCCTCAGCTTGAAAGCTTCCTTGAGACCGCAGCAGACATGGGCTACAAGGTGATAATCACCACAAACGGCACCCTCCTTGAAAAAAGAGGAGACGTGCTTTTGGAAAGCGGCGCTGTGTACAAGGTGAATATCTCTTTACAGTCCTTTGAAGCCAACGATGGCGGAGAGCTTGAAGCGTATATAAGCGCCTGCGCCGCCTTTGCAGCAAAAGCGGCGGCACTGGGCAAATTATGCGTTTTGCGGCTATGGAACAACAATGGTCTTGATACGCTCAACGATAACATCAGGAGTATTCTCCGCGTACACTTTCCACAGCCTTGGGTGAAAAGCCGCATGAGTCTGCGTCTTGCAGAAAGGGTATATCTGGAGCCGGGGGATAAGTTCGACTGGCCGGATATGAGCGTTAAGACCGAAGCCCAGCCCAGCTTCTGCTACGGGCTTAGGGATCAGATAGGCGTGCTTGCAGACGGAACGGTGGTTCCCTGCTGTCTTGATCACGAGGGAGATATACCACTGGGGAATATATTCACCCAGAGCGTGGAGGATATTCTTTCCTCTCCCAGAGCTACGGCGCTCTATGAGGGCTTTTCCCGCCGGACGGCAGTGGAAAAGCTGTGCCAGAGCTGCGGCTACGCCGCAAGATTCAAATAGGCCCAAGGGCAATTTAAAGATCGCCAAACGAAAAAACGCAGAGGACGTAAAAATCCTCTGCGTTTTGCTTTTTTTGTGCTGAGGGGATAGGCTCAGTCAAGCGCAGTCAAATCCCCGTCCACTTCCTCTATCATGCGCATACCGGCAGTATCGGTCACAGGCAGGGAGAAAACTATCGCCCCGGCCTTGCTGCCTGTACCCGCCTTCTGCATGATGGCGCTCATGATGTCGTTCTTCTGCTCTTTTCTGGTGACTATAAAGAGCATCTCCTTTTCGGGCACAAGGGTCACTCCCATGAACTTCTCCGCCTGCTGGATACCGGTACCCTTGGCATGGACAACTGTACCGCCGGTGGCGTGCACTTCCCGGGCTGCGTCCATGATAAGCTCGGTATGGCCCTGATTGGCTATGACCACCAAAAGTTCAAACTTTGTATCTTTCAAGGTGGATTCCTCCCCTTTCTGAAATTCCTGTCCTGCGGTGAGGTAGTTGAGAGTCTTTATTCCGCCTACGCTGCTGACGGGGATGAGAAATACTATGCCAACCCCCGGCACGTCGAGGCTCATTTTAAGTCTCAGTTGGTGCTTGAGACTGCGCCACTTGTCGCCGTTTATGACGTGGAAGATAACGCTTTTTTCCGCGCCGTCCAGTCCGAAATAGTCCAGCACTTCGCTGGCGGCTGTACCCACGCCCAGCGTTGTAACCGAGACTGGCAGCCCCTCAGCCTCGTAAAAGGCAGAAAAGCGTTTTGTGAGGCTTCGGTCTATTATACTGACCATAAAATATAGCTTGCTCATGCTGCGCTCCCCTCCTTACAGTTCTATGATGGAATAATCGTCGTAGATATCCCCGATATCGCCCGCTTTGCTGTGGCTGCGGCTCTTTATCCTGTGGACAAGGCCAAGTATCTGGATGGTGATAAGCGGGGTCATGGCAACCATTGCAACAAGGCCGAAAGCGTCAGTTGCCGCGTTGCCGCCCACGGCGCTGCATGCACCCTGTGCCAGAGCCAGAAGGAAGGTGGCGGTCATAGGGCCGGAGGCCACGCCGCCGGAGTCAAAGGCGATGGCGGTAAATATTCTGGGGGTGAAGAAGCTGAGAATAAGTGCAAGGGCATAGCCGGGAATGAGAAAGTACATGATAGGAGTGCCTGTGAGCACTCTGAACATGGACAAAGCCACTGAACAGGCCACGCCTATGGAAAGGCTCAGACCCATGGCCCGGGCGGAAATGGAGCCGTCGGTTATCTCCTCCACCTGATGATTGAGAACGTACACCGCAGGCTCGGCTTTTACAATAAAGTAGCCTATCAGTGCACCGACAGGGATAAGTAAACTTTTCAGCTTACCGGACGCAATAACCTCGCCAAGATAGCTGCCCGCAGGCATAAATCCCACATTCGCGCCGGTGAGGAAGAGCACAAGGCCGATATAGGTATATACGAGGCCGATAAGTATCTTATAGAGATTTTTGCCGCTGAGTCGGAGAGCCGCTATCTGATAGACGGCAAAAAACACTACAATGGGTAATAAAGCCACCGCAATTTCCACCATATATTCGGGAATACCGTGGGCAAAGGTCTGCCAGAGCTCCACAGAGTCAGATATATGAGGAACAGCGAGCGCTTCGGAGCTGCCGTGGCTTGGTTTGAAGATAAGGCCAAGGCCCAGCACCGCCATGATCGGACCTACAGAGCAGAGGGCAACAAGACCGAAGCTGTCGTCCGCAGCGGAGCTGTCGTTTCGTATTGAGGAGATACCCACACCCAGGGCCATGATAAAGGGAACCGTCATGGGGCCGGTGGTGACACCGCCGGAGTCAAAGGCCAGAGCGCGGAAATCCGCCGGGATGAAATACGCCAGAGCAAAAACTCCGATATACAAAACGATGAGCATTACATTGAGGCTTATGCCCAGAAGTATTCTTAAAATAGCAAGCACAAGAAAAAGGCCAACACCGACGCCCACGGAGAGAATGAGCACATTTGAGGGTATACCGGGAAACTGGGCGGCAAGAACCTGCAAGTCAGGCTCGGATACGGTGATAATAAGGCCAAGGATAAAAGAGAGCAGTGCAATGAGAGGCAGCTTGCGCGTGCCTGTCATATGGGCGCCCACGCGCTCGCCCATACTGCTCATGCTCATCTCGGCGCCCAGGGTGAAAAACATCATGCCAAGTATCACCAAAAGCGCACCCAAAAGGAAAACCAACAGTATGGCAGGCTGCACCGGAGCTATGCTGAAACACAAAACCAGCACTATACCCACTACCGGCAATACCGCCACCAGCGCCTCTTCCAGTTTTTTTTGCAGTTTTGGATTGCGAAGCTTCAAAGGATCACCCCAGGGGAAAAATATTACTATATTATTTTATCATTTTTATTGCCTTGTGGCAAATTAAGAATGCGTTAATTATGAAAAAAGCTCCTGTGCTGTATACACAGGAGCTTGAGATATCCGGTTTTACAGTCTCCAATAGCGGTAGCCGCGTGCCTTAAGCTCGTCCACACTGACAAGGCCCTTCACGTCTACAAACACCTTTTCACCCTCGCCATACATAGCATCCAGTGCGTCCATACCCAGCTCCTTGTACTGGGCATGATCCACCGCCATTATCACGCAGTCGGCATCATGGATATTCTCAATAGGGCAAAGCTCCACGCCGTATTCGCGCACAGCTTCGGCTGAATCCGCCAGAGGGTCGGTAACGATGACGGAAACACCGTACTCGGCAAAGCGGTCAATAATGTCCTTGACCTTGCTGTTTCTGAGATCTGGGCAGTTGCCCTTGAAGGTCAGGCCCAGAATTACCACCTTGCTGTCGCGGACATTCTTGCCGGCAAGGATCATCTGCTTTATGGCAGCATCCGCCACAAATGCGCCCATACCGTCATTCACCTTGCGGCCTGCAAGGATTATCTGGCTGTGATAGCCCAGCTTCTCAGCCTCATAGGTAAAGTAGTAGGGGTCAACGCCGATGCAGTGGCCGCCCACAAGGCCGGGGTAGAAGCCAAGGGCGTTCCACTTGGTGTTCATGCCGCCGATGACCTCCTGAGTGTCGATGCCCATGCGGTCAAAGACCATGGCAAGCTCGTTCATGAAGGCGATGTTTATATCCCGCTGGCTGTTTTCTACAACCTTGATGGCCTCGGCTGTCTTGATGCTGGAGACGGGATAGGTGCCGGCCTTTATGACAAGGTCATACACATTCTTTATCTCATCAAGGGACTCCTTGTCCATACCGGAGACAACCTTGGTGATGGTGGTGAGGGTGTGTACCTTGTCACCGGGGTTGATGCGCTCGGGGCTGTAGCCCACCTTGAAGTCCACTCCGCATCTGAGGCCGGACTCAGCCTCAAGGATGGGGACACAGATATCCTCGGTGACACCGGGATAGACAGTGGACTCATACACCACGATTGCGCCCTTGGTGAGATTGCGCCCTGCGATGCGGGAGGCGTTCTCCACGGGCTTGAGGTCCGGGGTCTTGTCGCCATTGATGGGGGTAGGCACGGCGATAATGATGAACTTGGCCTCTCTGAGCTTTGCCTCGTCGGAGGTGAACTCTACGGTGGTATTCTTTATGGCCTCGTCGCCTACCTCGTGGGTGGGGTCGATGCCGCTTTTATATATGTCTATCTTGGCCTGATTGTGGTTGAAGCCGATGACCTTCACTTTCTTTGCAAATTCCACGGCTATAGGCATACCCACGTAGCCAAGGCCGATAAGCGCCAGCTTTTCCTCGCCTTTTACAAGTTTTTCATACAAAGACATATCTTTTTTCCTCCCTAGTTATGCGCTGCGTTTGACAAGGCGTTTTGCAACGCCCAGCAGATATCTGAAGCTGTCCAGACGGAAAAGTGCGGACATAGCCGTATACACGGCAACGCCCAGAACTATCTGGACAAAAAGTGTAAGTATATCGGAAAGGCCCAAAAGCTGCACACTCCACACGCAAAAGCCCATGAAAAATGACAGCAGCATGGAGGGCAGGATATCACCTAGCTGACTGACCAAGCCATAGTCCAGAAGCTTTTTACTGGGCACGGAGTTTATAGCCATACTGATAAGAGAGGCTGCAAGCTCAGCAATGACCATGGCCATTATGCCGTATCTTACCGAAAGGATTATAAGGCCCAGACCGATAAATTTCCGGCTCAGCTCCAGCCACAGGAACATATCGCTTCTTCCCACCGCCTTTATGGCGTTAAGAGTGGCTGTGTACACGGGATAAAAAGCGTAGATAAGGCAGAACAGCCGCATATATGGCACACAGGGCAGCCACTTGTCCGTCAGAAGTACCCTTACAAAAGGCTCGGCACAGGCGGCCATACCTACCGTGACAGGCCACATCAAATACGAGCTTATACCAACTGAGCGTCTGGTCATGGCCAGAACCCGCTCCCGGTCATTCTGCTCCTCGGCAATTGCCGCAAACACCACATAGTCCACGGAGGAATTGACAATGTACGCCGAGAGATTTGGGAACTGGCGGCCACGGTTATAGAACGCCAGACTTTCCTCCGAATATTTTTTACCTATTATGAGAGCGCATAGATTGTTGTACAGCGTCTCCAGAAGATTTGAAGCCAGAAGCTTCCAGCCATAGGCCAGCAAAGTCCTGAGCCGGGTAAAGGAGAACATGGCCCGGGGCCGCCATTCTATCATTATCCACAGCAAAAGCGTATCCAGCCCCGCGTTGACCAGACTCTGGGCTACCAGCGCCCAGACTCCGAAGCCCAGATATGCCATGGCTATACCTACGGCAGCGCCGCCCAGATTGCCGATAAGTGTGGCAAGAAACATCTTCTTGAAAAGATAGTGCTTTGCCACATAGGTCTGCTGTATTCCCTTGACGCCATATATAATCAGCGTCAGCGATATGACGCGCACAACGCCGCACAACTCTTCTATTTCGTAAAAGCGCGCTATGTACGGAGCTGCAAGGAAGATGAGTATATACAAAACAGCGCACATGGCCAGATTGAAATAGAATACCGAAGAAAAGTCCAGCTCGTCCGAATCTTTCTTCTGTACCAGTGACACGCCCAGACCGCTGTCCACAAAAACCTGCAAAACGGTGACTATGACCGTCACGAGGGCGATTGTTCCGTAAACTTCCGGTTCCAGCAGCCTTGCCAGAATTATCGAGACTATAAGGCTCACCGCCTGCGCCCCGAAAACCTGACCAAAGCGCCAGATCACACCGGAAAAAACTTTTTTATTGTCTTTCACATTTTCGTCCATGTCTGTTAACCGAATTTACCGGCAAACCATGTGTTTGCCAAAAGATACAGAATGCGCCACATCCTGTTTCTGACAAGCTGGTATTTCACAAAGGAGGCCGCAGTGTGCCTTTTCAGTTGGGCTGACTTTATAATGAGCATCCGCTCTTTCCTGAAATGCTCCCTGACAAAGCGCAAATACCCGCCATATCCAAGCTGCTGGGCTGCAAGCAGGCAGAATTTCAAAGCCCGGTAAAAATAAAATACATTTATCTTATCATCAAATTCCGGGCAGATACGCCGCATTTCTCCGGTCAGAAAGTCCAGCTTGTCCAGACAGTCTCTTTTGAAGCTTCGCTCCAGCGAGCCCTCGTTTGAGCGGTAGAAATAGCCGCAGTAATCCGTAAAACAGGCACAGTGCGTTTCGCTTTTCCAGCGAAGGGTGAAAACCACGTCCTCACCGTTGGTGATACTTTCGTCCACCACTCTCTGACATGCAACAAAATGCTGCCGCTTTACGCATTTGCACCACATATAAAAAAGGATACTGCCGTCATTTATACCTTTCACGGCGGGGTCATAGAGGCAGGTATCAAAAATAGTCTCCAGAGCTTCACCGGAATAGTATCCGACAGGTACATTTGAGTAAAATGAGCCCTCAGCATGGTCAGTATATCTGTTGGCACCGTAGATAACACTGTCCGGCGAGTGTTCTTGGATAATGCCGTGAAGAGTCTGCAAAAGCGCGGCATCGACAAAGTCATCTCCGTCTACGCAGACAATATAGTCCCCTTCTGCAGCCTCGGCTCCTGCCTTTCTGGCACTGACTATCCCTCCGTTTGCCTTGTGGATAACCTTGAAGCGCGTATCCCTTGCAGCAAAGGCATCGCATATTTCCGGGCACCGGTCATCACTTCCGTCATCAACCATGATACACTCAAAGTCTTCAAAGCTCTGCCGGCGAATACTGTCCAGACATTCCTCGATATATTTTTCAACCCTGAAAACCGGGACAATGACTGAAAATCTCATTGCTGCCCTCCTTGGGACGGAGCTTATCTGAATTTCTTTTTCTCTGCACCCAGAGCGCGGAGGATGATCGTACCCAGTTGGATGACCCACCAGGAATTTTTATAGTCGGCATAGGTCTTGTTTTCGCCGCGGAGAATTTCTTCAAATTCTTCAAGGCTCACGCCCAGCTTATCCGCGATAAAGGCGGTGTCAGCGCGCATGGTTTCCTTGTCGTAGGCCACAGTTTCAAGCTCCTTTATGGCAGCCTCGCGGTCAACAGTGCCTACCAGCACCTCATTTGAAAGATAGCACTTTCTCTTGTCATAGCCGAATTTCTCCGGCAGATAGCAGCCTTCATACCAGCGGGTGAAGATATCCTCATAGTGCTTGTTGGAATAGGGCTGCCAGCCAAAGCGCTCGGTGAGGAAGGCTTTGACCTTCTCCTTATCGTACTCCACCATGTCAAGAGGGGCTACGCGCTTCATGCCCTTGAAGATGGGGTAATAAAGGCGGTACTTTATCATGCCGCAGGTGGGGAAGTTTTTGAGCTTGCCGGTGCCAAAACGGCGGTGCACATCTTTTATGAGGGTAAGATCGTTCTGATACACCCACTCGATAGGCGGGCGGATACACTCGGTAGCGCTGTTTGCGCCGGTGAGCACGTATTTTATTCCGTGGCTGACGGCGTAGTTATAAAGGGAGGCAAAAATGGCGTGATCCTGAGGCAAGTCCTGATATGGCAGCTGGGAGCGGAGAAAAGCAAGCTGCAAATCCCTCATTTCCTCCCAGTCCACGGTGTCAGTCACCATGTCCAGCTCAAGAGCCTCCACGATGCGCTTTATGTTCTCGTCCGCAACCTTTAAATTCCAGCCGGTGTCCACCACGTAGACAAGGGGATTGAGGCCCATGAGTTCCTTTGCCACATAGCAAAGATATGAGCTGTCCACGCCGCCGCTCATGCCGATGATACAGTTATACTTCTGGCCTGCCGTGTTATTCTTTATCTCCTCGGCAGTGCGGGCAAGAAGCTCTTTATCCTCAAGCTTTGCCTTCCAGCCGGGGAGGATATTTTTATAGTAGTCATTGCAGTAATCGCAGACACCTTTTTCGTCAAATACTATTTTGGAGTCGCTGGTATCCATGACGCAGCAGGTGCAGCGCTGGTATTTTCTTTTTTCACGGAGTTGAGACATGGGGCATACCTCTTTTTATTCGTATAGTCTCGCCGCAAGCTTGCGGTAATCAAGGTACTCACTTGCAAAAAGCGAGGATTTTTTTCCAAGTTCTTTAAGGTCGATGCTGCCGGAGCGAATGGCATTGAATTCTTTTTCCATGTCCTTTTCGTTTTCAACCCAGAGCACATTGCCTCCGTCAAAGTCGGAGGTGTAGGCCAAATGGGGATATAGCATGACCCCGGTGCGGCAGCAGAGGGCATTTTCCATAGTGGCCGACTGGCTGCCCGGCTGCAGATACAAATCTGCCGCGCAAAGGAGCTTTATAAGCTCGTCCGCCGTTTTCCAGCCAAGATATACCACCCGCTCGTCCCGGGCAAAGAGATCTGTAAGCTTTTCTTCCATATCCTTTGGGATTGAGCCGCAGACAAAAAGTCTTGCATTAAGCTCCGGCACGGCGGCAAAGGCATTCAGAAGCTCCTCGGTACGCTTGGCGGCGTCCAGCTTGCCGGAGTGGATGAAAACGACCTCATCTTCCTTTACTCCAAGCTCCGCCCTTCCCTCATTGCGGAGGGCTTCATACTCACTGTCCGTAAGAATCCGGCCGCCCAGAGGGTAAAACTCCATCTTGTCCTCGGGCATGCCGTAATGCTTTACGGCAAAATCTTTTCTTTCCTGAGAGAGATAAAAGAAACTGTCCAGATAGGGATAGGCTTTCTGATAGAGGGCGCGATATATGATTTTGTGCTGGATGTTCATGGATATCCAGTTTCGCCCGCTGTTTTTCTCGTCGGTATGTATATCGGTATAGAGCTTTACCTCGGGGTGCTCCTTTTTATAGCGGATAACATCCCCTGCCGAGAGATAGCAGAACTCGTGGGAGAATATCACATCCGGGGCAAAGTCACAAAGAAGCGTGTAAAGCCCTTTCACCTTTCTCAGCTTTTCGCTGAGATAGCCGTTTACAATGCGCTCATAGGGCAGGCGCACAAGGCGCACACCGGAGGAAAGCAGACTGTCCTCATAGCCGGTGTCAACTATCTCGCCGTTTACGTACTTTGCGGCATTTGATATGTACAGCACTTCGTGGCCGTCTCTGGCGTTCTGCTCGGAGAGCTGATTGTCCTGATATGTCATGCCCTCAGTATAGTAAGCGGCAAGACCTATGTGCGCGATTTTCATTTTTCTTTACCGTCCAAAAGTTCAGTATAGATACTCATATACTCAATAAACATATTCTGCACGGAAAAACGCTCTCTCTGCTTTTCAAAAAGCTCCGGTGGGGCCGGTGCATCCATAAGCTCCGTCACGTTTTTGCAAAGAGCGTCAATATCCCCGTAGGGGCCGAAACGGCCTATGGGATATGGTGCAGTCTCTGCCGTGCCGCCCACATCATAGCCCGCCACGGCGGTACCGCAGCATACAGCTTCAAGGCAGGTGGTGGGCAGATTTTCCATATCCGAGCAGATGACAAAAACATCCGCCATGGAATAGTACTCTGCAAGCTCCTGCTGATTTTCCGTTCTGCCAAGGGCGATGACGTTTGGGGCAAATTTTTCCTTAAGCTCCTCCGGTTCAAGGCCGATGAGGATGAATTTTATATTTTCATTTTCAAGTTTTTCAGCCAGCCGCAGCACATCCCTCCCGCCCTTGTGCTCTGCCATCAGGCCGGGAGCTACAGCCAGAACCACCTTTTCGTCCTTCAGCCCGTGCCTTTCGCGTAAATGCTGAAAGTCTCTGGGATAGAACAGTGTCTCGGTATCTATGCCGTTGGGAATGGTGCGCACATCCTTATTGGATATAAGGGAAAGCTTCGTCCTGTCCGCCAGCCACTGAGACGGCGATGTAATTACCATGTTCTGCATTTCAAGAAGTCTCAGCTTCTCTTTGAGCATTGCCGCCGTGTGGTCAAAGAAAATGGTCTTGGGATAGTCCCGGAGATTGGGGCAATTACCGCAGCCCGTTTTCCAGTTTTCACACTGGAGAGGATGACCGCACTTCCCGGTAAAGGCAAACTCACAGTGGAAGGTGTAGACAAGAGGTATTTTTTTTGCCGCAAGGTACTCAAAAAAGGGCCTAAGATTCAAAAAATAGGCGTGAGGCTCATGGAGATGGATAATATCCGGCTGAAAGCGGTCAATAAACTTTATAAGTCTTTTGGTGGAAAAAGGCGAAAAGCAGCCGGTATAGCCGGTGATACGGGTGAGAAGGGCGTGGAACTTCGTCTCCCAGTCCAGACCGAACTTGAAGATGTTGTGCTCTTTCACCTCTGCCCCTCTGCCGTAGGAGACTGCGGCCTCATGGCCTGCGGCACTGGCCTTTTTGTAAAGCTCATATACGATTTTGCCGGTGCTGCCGCTTTTGCACAGCACATCCATATACAAAATCCTCATAAAAAATCAGTACTTTCTCCAGACCATTTTATTGACAACGCCTGTGTAGGACTGTACAAGTCTCACAACCTTGTCGGACACGTTTTCATCGGTATAATCGGGAACGGGGATGCCGTAGTCGCCATTTTTCTGCATGGCAACAGCTGTGTCCACCGCCTGCAGCAGAGAATTATCATCTATCCCTGCAAGGATAAAGCAGGACTTGTCCAAAGCTTCGGGGCGCTCGGTACTGGTGCGGATGCAGACCGCCGGGAAAGGCTTGCCCTGAGAGATGTAAAAGCTGCTCTCCTCCGGGAGAGTGCCGCTGTCGGAAATAACGGCAAAGGCGTTCATCTGAAGGCAGTTATAGTCGATAAAGCCCAAAGGCTCGTGGCGGATGACCCGCTTATCAAGCTCAAAGCCGCTCACTTCCAGCCGCTTTGCGCTGCGGGGATGGCAGGAGTAGAGGATGGGCATATCGTACTTTTCGGCTATTGCATTTATAGCGTTGAAAAGAGAGAGAAAATTTTTCTCTGTGTCTATGTTCTCCTCCCTGTGGGCGGAGAGCAGGATATATTTGCCTTTTTCAAGCCCCAGACGGCTGTGGATATCGGAGGCCAGGATTTTTTCATAATTGGCCTTCAAAACCTCCGCCATGGGGGAGCCTGTCACATAGGTGCGCTCTTTTGGCAGGCCGCACTCAATAAGATAGCGGCGGGCATGCTCGGAATAGGCCAGATTGACATCGGATATTATGTCAACTATTCTGCGGTTGGTCTCCTCCGGCAGGCACTCGTCCTTGCAGCGGTTGCCGGCCTCCATGTGGAAAATGGGGATATGCAGGCGCTTTGCCGCAATGGCGGAGAGGCAGGAGTTGGTGTCGCCCAGAATCAAAAGGGCGTCGGGCTCGATGGCGCGCATCAGCTTATAGGAGCAGTTGATGATATTGCCCACGGTATCACCCAGATCGCCGCCGGCAGCGTCCATGTACACCTCCGGTGCAGCCAGACCCAGATCTTCAAAAAAGACACCGTTGAGATTATAGTCATAGTTTTGCCCGGTATGGGCCAGAATACAGTCAAAATACTGCCTTGCCTTGGTGATGACGGCGGCAAGGCGGATGATTTCCGGTCTTGTGCCCACTATTATGAGAAGCTTGAGTTTGCCGTTATTTTTAAAGCTCACATCGGAGTAATCCAGTTTAAGACTCATTTTTCCACCGCCTCAAAGAAAGTATCAGGTCTTTTGGGGTCAAAGCATTCGTTGGCCCACATGAGTGTGACCATATTCTCGGTATCGGACAGATTGATTATATTGTGGGTATAGCCGGGCAGCATGTGCACGGCTTCTATTTTGTCACCGGAGACATAAAAGTCCAGCACCTCATCGCTGCCTATTTTCCGCTGGCGGATAAGGCCCCGACCGGAGACCACAATGAAAAACTCCCACTTGGTGTTGTGCCAGTGCTCGCCCTTGGTGATGCCAGGCTTGGAAATATTCACGGAGAACTGGCCATGTGCTGTGGTTTTGAGAAGCTCGGTGAAGCTGCCTCTGGCGTCCTCGTTCATTTTAAGGGGAAAGGCCGCCTTTTCACGGGGCAGGTATGAAAGATATGTGCTGTAAAGCTTTTTTGCAAAGCTTCCGGGCGCGATCTCCGGCATGAGGAGAGTTTCCGGCTGGGCCTTGAAAGACTCAAGAAGCGATACTATCTCACCCAGAGTGACCTTGTGGGTGACAGGTGCGTAGCAGAAGCGGCCATCATCTGACGGCACCGGCTCCATTCCCTCGTAATTGCAGCGGTGTGCACAGCCCTGAACAGCCGCGAGCATCTCGTCCACCAGATCGTCAATGTAGAGAAGCTCGAGCATGGTGGAGCTGTCATTTACGGTGATGGGCAGATCGTTTGCCATATTGTTGCAAAAGGTGGCGACGGCGCTATTGTAGTTGGGGCGGCACCATTTGCCGAAAAGGTTTGGGAAGCGATAGACCAGAACGGTGGCGCCTGTACGCCTTGCATAATCAAAGAACAGCTCTTCTCCGGCCAGCTTGGATTTCCCGTACACCGAACCTGCAAAGCGGCCTTCAAGGCTTGCCTGCAGAGAGCTTGAGAGCATGACGGGGCACTTGTTGCCCGCTCTCTCCAAAAAGCCCAGAAGCTTTTCGCCAAAGTCCCGGTTGCCCTTTATAAACTCGCCCTCATCCTTGGGGCGGTTTACACCGGCAAGGTTGAAAACAAAGTCTGTCCTGCGGCACCAGTCCTCAAGGACTTCGTCGCTGTGGGCTCTGGTATATTCAAATATTTCGTCAAGCTGAAGGGAGGGAAAACGTCTGTCCTTGCCGTCTTTTATATTTTTCAGGGCGGCGCAGAGGTTTTTGCCTACAAATCCGGCAGCACCGGTGACAAGAATATTCATACTGCACCTCAGTAATGGATGCCCATTTTCTTCATGCGGTGGCGGATATACTCAAGCTCCATGAGCTTGTCCATAACCTGCTGGGTATTGAGCATCTGGGTGTTGTTGGAATTGAACTCACTGAGCTGTGTGCGGTGGACATTGCCCTCAACAAAGTACTTGTCGTAGTTAAGGCCGCGCTTGTCGCAGGGGACGCGGTAAAAATTACCAAGATCCTCGGCATTGGCGCATTCCTCGTTGGTAAGCAAGGTTTCGTACATCTTTTCGCCGTGGCGTATGCCGATGACCTTTATCTTTGTCTCGTCTGCGCCGAAAAGACGGCAGACCGCCTCGGCCTGGGTCTTGATGGTGCATGCGGGGGCCTTCTGGACCAGGATATCGCCGCTCTGCCCGTTTTCAAAGGCGAAAAGCACCAGTTCAACTGCTTCCTCAAGAGACATTATGAAGCGGGTCATGGAAGGCTCTGTGATGGTGATAGGCTCGCCACGACTGAGCTGATCTATCCAGAGGGGAATTACGCTGCCGCGGGAGCACATCACGTTTCCGTAGCGGGTGCAGCATATCTTGGTCTTTTCGGGAGAGACGGTGCGGGACTTGGCCACAACCACCTTCTCCATCATAGCCTTGCTGGTACCCATGGCGTTTATGGGGTAAGCGGCCTTGTCGGTGGAGAGGCAGATAGCTGCCTTTACGCCCTCGTCAATTGCAGCGGTGAGCACATTGTCGGTACCGAAAACATTGGTCTTGACAGCCTCATGCGGGAAAAATTCGCAGGAGGGCACCTGTTTGAGGGCAGCCGCATGGAAGATAAAGTCCACACCGTGCATGGCGTTTTTCACTGACTGGATATCACGCACGTCGCCTATGTAGAACTTCACCTTGTCTGCCACTCTGGGCATATTCTCCTGAAGCTCATGGCGCATATCGTCCTGCTTCTTCTCATCGCGGGAGAAAATGCGGATCTCACCGATGTCGGTATTGGCAAAGCGCTTTAAAACTGCATTTCCGAAAGAGCCTGTGCCGCCGCTGATAAATAATGTTTTGTCCTTAAACATATTCTTTTCCTCCTTGGAGCCCCTCAAGGCACCTGTCAAAATCGTCAAGGAGCTTGGCCCTGACGTAATGTTTTTCAAAATATGCTCTGGCGTTCTCGCCCATTTTTACGGTTTCACCGCTGTGCATGAGTTTTTCAAGCTTTTCTGCCAGCGCCGCAGCGTCCCCGATGGGGCTGCACACACCGCAGCCGGCCTCATTTACTATCCGCTCCGTCTCCCCGCTGGCTGAGGCCACGATGGCCTTGCCGCAGGCCATGTAGGACTGGAGCTTGGCGGGTATGGTATTTTCAAAGAGGGGATTGTCCATGAAAGAGACAAAGGCCGCATCCGCCGAACCCAGAATGTCCGGAATGGTCTCGGCGCTCTGGCGTTCTATCATGAGAAACATATCTTCCACGCCCTGCGCCCGTATCTCCTGCTGCAAGGCTTCCTTGCTGCGCCCGTCACCCACTATTACGAAAAGAAGCTTATGGGCATACTTTTCTTTCAGAATTGCGGCGGTATGGGGCAGTATCTCAAGACCCTGGGCCTGACCCACATTGCCGGTGAAGGCCACCTTGAAACGCTCATCATCGGGTATGAGAGGGCTTGAACCTTTGGGCCTTGGCTGGTAGAAGTCCTCCGCGTACTGCGGCCAGTAGCTTATACGCTCCTTGCAGTCCGGCACCCGCTTTTCTATCATCTTCACAAAGCTGGGAGAGGTGGCAAATATCCTGTCGCAGCGGCGGTAGATATAGTCCACCATTTTGCCGATGGGCCCCAGCACCAGAGTGGAGTTGATGCCGGTGACTATCTGGATATTTTCAGGCCACAGGTCCTGCACATAGAGAAGACAGGGTATCTTCCGGCGACGGGCATACCATACGCCCACCAAAGCCTGTGTCATGGGTGAGACTTCAAAGTTGAAGACCAGATCGGCTTTGAGCTTTGTAAAGCTCTTCCAGAAAAAGCCGGAGACGACAAAGGAGAGGTAGTTGAGAACCATACCCACCGAGCCCTTGCCACGGGCAATGAGCGGGATGCGGATTATATCCACCCCATCGTGCTGCTCTCTTCTCTTTTTGAAAAGCCCATAGCCTTCAAAATAGCTGCCGTAGGGGTAGTTGGGAATGCCGGTGAGCACTGTCACCTTATAGCCCCGCTTTACCCACTGGGCACACATATCGTTTATGCGGAAGGCCTCGGGCCAGTAATACTGGCTGACAACCAGAATGTGCTTTATATCGCTCATTGGATGTCCTCTGTTCTTTTTATGCTCTCTTCAAGGCTAAAGAGCCTGTAATTTCCTTTTTTGTAATCACTCATGGACATATTATAGCTTAAGTTACCGAAGGCCTTGTCCACAAGCGGAGTGAAAATACCCATAAGCTTCACGGCCCATGTAAAGCCGGGAATAAGGAAAAGTCTTTTCCCCTGGGCTTTGGCTATAAGCTCCACAAGCTCTGAGGTATTTGAATACTCCCCGTTCTGGGGGAAGAAAGTGCCTCGCTCATCGTTATCTATCATGAGCTTTACAAACTCCATGAGGTTTTCAATGTACAGCATGGAGCGCTCATTTTCAACATAGGGAAATATGGGGAGCCTCCGGGCAAAGAGAGAGAGCACCGGATAGTTGCCCTTACAGCCTCTGCCGTATATCATGGGCGGACGGAGAATGACTACCTTGAAGCTTTCATCCTCCAGCTTTTTAAGGCCAAGCTCTGCCTGAAGCTTGCTGTCACCATAGCTGTTGGCAGGGGTGCAGCGGGTATCGGCGCTGATGCGCCGCGTCTCCCCTACTCTGCCGCTGTGACCGTAGACTATGGCGGAGCTCATGAATATAAACTGGCCCACGCCCTCGCTTTTGCATTTTTTTGCCAGCTCCACCGCAAGCTCCGTATTGACCTTGTAGTAGGCTCTGGACTTCTCGGGGCTTATTTTTCCGTTGTCGGAATGGGCAAGTCCCGCCACGTGAAAGACCGTGTCAAAAGAAGAGAAATCCTCCTCACGCCAGCTGCCGTCCCGCATGCTGATAGCCACGCACTTATAGCCGGTGCGGTTTTTCATGTAGTCCAGAAAGCTTTTGCCCACATAGCTGTTTATGCCGGTGATGAGAATTTTTTTCATTTCTTTTTGTCCTTCTCCAGCTGTCCGGTACCGCCCTCGACCACGCCCTCATGCCTGAGAACGCTCGTAATAGTGCCAATAAAGCATTTTACGTCAAAGGCGAAGCTTATCTTTTCGGCATATTCACCGTCCAGCCTGGCCTTCACATCTATGGGCAGCTCATCCCTGCCGTTTATCTGCGCCCAGCCGGTGAGCCCGGGCATTACATCGTTTGCACCGTACTTATCCCGCTCGGCTATAAGATCCTCCTGATTCCACAAAGCAGGTCTTGGCCCTATAACTGACATATGACCCATGAGGATATTGAAAAGCTGGGGCAGTTCGTCCAGACTGGTCTTTCTGAGAAATGCGCCGCTTCTGGTTATCCATTTTGCAGGGTCGGAGAGCATATGGGTGGGCATATCCTTGGGGGTATCGGTGCGCATGGTACGAAACTTCAAAATATCAAAAAAGCTCTTGTGGATGCCGAAACGCTTTTGCCTGAAAAACACAGGGCCGGGAGAATCCAGCCTGATGACAAGGGCAATAATGGCAAGGGGCAGCGCAAGCACTATTATCCCCGCCAGAGAAAGCACTATATCCAGGAATCTCTTTATCACACGCCGGTACATACTACACTCTCCAGATTTCTATTTATACACGCAATAAATCAGTTTATTATAACATTGTCAAAATTCAGTGTCAACGCAAAGAGCCGTTTACTTGACGGCAGCGAGTGCGTGGGGATATAATCGTAGAAAAAGTGTAAAGGACAGATAAGAATGCAGATAAAAATAAAGAAGCTGCGTGAAAACGCCACCATACCCACAAGAGGCTCTGCCAGCGCCGCAGGTTACGACCTCTATGCCTGCCTTGATGCGCCTGTGACTGTTGCCCCCCATGCCACCGCCATGATAGGCACAGGACTTTCCCTTGCCGTTCCGGAGGGCTACTTCGGCGCGGTATTTGCAAGAAGCGGCCTTGCTTCAAAAAAGGGACTGCGCCCGGCAAACTGCGTGGGAGTCTGCGACAGTGACTACAGAGGAGAGTACATAGTTGCCCTGCACAATGATGGAGAGACAGAACGGGTCATAGAGAGCGGCGAGCGTATAGCCCAGCTTGTGGTCATCCCCTATCTGGCCGTTGAGTTTGACCTGGTGGATGAGCTGGATGAGACTGAGCGCGGCGCCGGCGGTTTCGGTTCGACCGGGAAGTAAGCGCTGTCATATAATGATATGACAGGAGGAGTGCTTATGGATAAGCGCTGTGAGTTTCTGGAAAAATACAAGGACAATCAGCGGGTAAAGCAGCTTATTCTGGTGGAATATCTGGGTGAAAGCCGGGCTGTGCTGGAGCTTTGGCTGAAGGACGGCAAAGACATCTGGCATAAGGAATTTGACTGCCCTGCCCATGTGGGAAAGTCCGGTGTGGGCAGAGCCGCAGAAAATGACAGCAAAACCCCGCTTGGGGACTTTGGCATGGTTTGCGCCTTTGGGATAAAGCCAGACCCGGGTTCAAAGCTGCCCTATATCAGCGTGGATGAACACACTTGGTGCTGCGGGGATAAGGCGCAGTATAACCGCATCATAGACATAAGACAGCATCCACACCAATGCTCAGGTGAGCATATGGCGGATTTCGTGCCCGAATATAATTACGGCATATTTTTTGATTATAATGTTGACGGCATACCCGGTCTGGGCTTTGCCATATTCCTTCACTGCACAGGCAGCAAGCTCTATACCGGCGGCTGTATAGCCGTGGATGAGGACAGTATGACAAGGCTTGTAAGGGCCGTGGACAAAGACGCAAAAATCTGTATATATAAATAGCGAGGACACAGGAAACGAGTTTCCTGTGTCCTTATTTTTATACTATTGCCATTTCACCCTCAACAGCGGTGCTGAGCGCCGTGAGCATAAGTTTTTTTGCCCCTTCCGCGTCTCTTTCAAGAAGAAGGTCAATAAGTTTTTTACAGGTGTTGACTGTAGTGTCCGTGCCGTTTTTGTCAAAATACATACGGTAGACACAGCCCTGGGGCTCAGCCGTGGAGCGGTAGAGCAACGACATGAAGCTGTTGCCGCTGAGAGAGGAAAGCTTATGGTAAAAGTCCGTTACCTGAGTACAAAGAATGTCCCTGTCCTGCTCCTCTTTCATTTTTTCATACAAAGGGAGAAGCTCACGTATTTCACCGTCACTGCATCTTTCTGCCACAAGGCCTATCACAAAAGAGTCAAGGGCCATTCGTGTCTCTATAAAGGAGCGGGCCTCAGAAGCGGTGAGAGTACCGCCGTTATAGCGCATGACGGAGATAAAGGTATCCGTGTTGCCCTTCTTTTTATAGTCAGCCACATAGCTGCCACGGCGGGGTACAGTCTCAATAAAACCCTTGTTGGCAAGCTCGCTCATACCGGCATTGACTATAGTGAGGCTGACGCCCATCAAAGTACAAAGCTCCTTTGCCGGGGGAAGCTTATCACCCGGTTTGAGCTGACCGGAGATTATTTTATTTTCGAGCTTGCGCACAAAACTCTCACGCACACTCAGTTTATCCTGATTTTGTGAAGACATACCTGTGCTCCTTAAATCATCTGCTTGATATTTGGCATTATACAGTATTACAAGATCTTTGTGAAGATGTAAATCGACAGATTATATTGCGGTATTTATACAAAAAAGTAAAATTGTATAGGAGTTTTTTGCGTTTTTATGTGCATTTTGGATAGTGGATTTATTGACAATTTTTTTGCAGAATGGTAAAATGGTCACAGTGTGAAGTGGTCACAAAATTACTATGTCTATAAATAAAATTTTGAGAAAGAGGAAGGATGTATCTGCTATGACGAGAGACGAAAAAATCTACAAATTAGCGAAAGTCATAACTGACAGAAAAGAAGCTCTGTTAGGTATTGAAAAACTCTCCCCCGACTCCCCCGAATACTGGGGCATAAACCGCGCACTTATATTTGTACGCGACAAGTACGGCGTGCAGTGCGAGGAGGACACCCTTGATCTGGCGCTTAAGATGAAAAAGCGTAAGCCCGTCACTTTCGGAGTGCTCAAAGAGCGCACCGGCTGGGATGATGAGCGTCTGACCAAGGCTCTTGACTGCATCTGCGACTGCGGCCTTGTGGAGTACCACTGGGAAAACCTGGACGGCAAGAACCCCAACCATGAAAAGCGCTGGGTGCTGGATATGTTCGTTCCCGGCAGCGCAGAGATCATGCTCATCCATCCTGACATGTGCGACCAGCAGCCCCAGATAGCCGACTTCTTCGAGCGCATGGCATACCTGCCCCTGGCCGGTATCACCGAGCTGGTACCTCCCGGCGGCGCAGGCATAGGCATGCACGTTATCCCCGTTGAGAAGGCAATCCCCGCTGAGAGCCAGTCTCTCCCCATTGAGCATCTGAGCCACTGGCTGAAAAAGTACGAAGGCCACATCGGCGTTGCAGTCTGCTCCTGCCGCAAGCAGCAGCGTATACGCGGCGAAGGCACCGGCGACATTGAGGCCGAGTGGTGCATAGGCGTTGGCGACTTTGCCGACTACTGCCGCGAGACCGGCAAGGGCCACGACATCACCTACGAAGAGGCCATGGAGATACTCCAGAAGGCCGAGGACAGAGGCTATGTCCACGAAGTAACCAACATCGACGGCGAGAACAAGATATTCGGTATCTGCAACTGCGCACTCGGTGTCTGCAACGCTCTTCGTACCTCCCAGCTTTTCAATACTCCCAACCTCTCCGCCTCCGCCTACGTTGCAGAGAGCGACGGCGAGAAGTGCGTGGCCTGCGGCAAGTGTGTTGAAACCTGCCCCGCCGGCGCTGTGCGTCTGGGTCAGAAGCTTTGCACCACTGAAGGCCCCATCGAGTATCCCCGTCAGGAGCTGCCCGATGACAATGCCTGGGGCGAGCACAAGTGGGACAAAAACTACAAAAACAACATCGGCTCCATTCAGACCTATCCCACCGGCACTGCCCCCTGTAAGGTGGCCTGCCCCGCCCATATCGCAATTCAGGGCTACATAAAGATGGCCAGCGAGGGCCGCTACAAGGACGCTCTCAAGCTCATCAAGAAGGATAACCCCTTCCCCGCCATCTGCGGCTCTATCTGCCGTAAATACTGCGAGGACGCCTGCACCCGCGGCACTGTTGACAAGCCCCTGTCCATCGACGAGATAAAGAAGTTCATCGCCGAGCAGGATATGAAGGATGAGCACCGCTACATTCCTCCCATGAACTCCTGCACCTACGCTCCCTTCGAGCAGAAGATAGCCATCATCGGCGGCGGCCCTGCCGGTATGTCCTGTGCATACTTCCTGGCAATCGAGGGCTACAAGCCCACCGTATTCGAGAAGGAAGCCGTTCCCGGCGGTATGCTTGTCAACGGTATTCCCAGCTTCCGCGTTGACAAGGAAGTTGTAAAGAGCGAGATAGACGTGCTGCGCGAGATGGGCGTTGAGTTCAGGTGCGGCGTTGAGGTTGGCAAGGATGTTACCATTGAGCAGCTTCGCGCCGAGGGCTACAAGGCCTTCTATGTGGCTGTTGGTCTTCAGAAGGCCCTCAAGCTCAACATCGAGGGTGAGGAGCTTGAAGGCGTTATCGGCGGTCTTGACTTCCTGCGTGCTGTAAACAAGAACGAGCAGAAGCCTCTTGAGGGCAACACCATCGTCATCGGCGGCGGCAACGCAGCCATCGACGTGGCCCGCACCGCACTGCGTATGGGTTCTGCCAAGGTAGATCTCTACTGCCTTGAGAAGGACGAAGAGATGCCCACTGTGGTTGAGGAAAAGGAAGCCGGCCTTGCAGACGGCGTTGTCTACAACAACAGCTGGGGTCCCAAGCGCATTCTGGGCGAGAACGGCAAGGTCACCGGCGTTGAATTCATGCGCTGCCTGTCCGTAAGAGATGCAGACGGCAGATTCAGACCCAAGTACGACGAGAACGACACCATCACTGTCCCCTGCTCCAACGTGCTGGTATCCATCGGTCAGGTCTCCGACTACGGCGAGATACTCACCGGCACCAAGGCAGCTACCGCAAACGGCAAGCTCATTGCCTGCGACAACATCACCTTCCAGAGCGCTGAGGACGATATCTTCGTCGGCGGCGACTGCGCCACCGGTCCTCTCTACACCATTGACGCCATTGCCAATGGTCGCGAGGGCGCTGTGTCCATCCACCGCTTCGTGAACGAGGGCCAGTCCCTGACTCTGCACCGCAATCTCCGCAAGTTCACCGAGCTTGACAAGAAGAACCTTGTCCTGCCCGCCGAAAGCTACAAAAAGCCTGAGCGCGCCGAGCACGGTATTGACAAGACCAAGGTGCTGACCATGTGCGATGAGCGCGTGACCTTCACCGAGGAACAGATCAAGGCCGAGGCCTCCCGCTGCCTCAGCTGCGGCCGCAGTATTGTTGACCCCAACAAGTGCATCGGCTGCGGTGTCTGCACCACCAGATGTGAATTTGACGCCATCCACCTGAAGAGAACCCGTCCTCAGAACTCCCACATGGTCCCCGCCGAGGATAAGTTCAAGGAGATCATCCCCTATGCTGCAAAGCGCGCGGTGAAGATCCTCAAGAAGAAGGTTGCCAGCAAGTAATTGAGTATAGCTATGGTACAGGCACGGCTTTGCCCGTGCCTGTATGCACAGCGAAAGGAGCATTATGCACGAACTTAGTATTGTGACCTATGTCATCAAACAGGTGGAGGAAATTGCAAAGGAAAATGAACTTACCAAGGTCAGCGCTGTGACACTTGAGTTTGGTGAAGTCTCCGGCATTGTACCTGAGTACCTTATAGACTGCTGGAACTGGTACGCCAAGAAAACGCCGCTTATTGAAGGTTCAGAGCTTAAGTGCGAGACCATTCCGGCTATTACCTGGTGCGATAACTGCAAGAAAACCTATCCCACCGTGAAATACGGGAAAACCTGTCCCCACTGCGGCAGCGGCACTACCTGGCTGCAGCAGGGCAATGAGATGAACATAAAGGAAATTGAAGCGTGCTGACTGCCCTGCTATAAAAGGAGACTGACATGAAAGACCTGAAGCATCTTATATACTTTGAAGATCTTCTCCAAAACGCATTTAATCCCCTTATAGCTCAGGCGCAGAGCGAGGGTAAAATATGCGCCGCATACTCCTGTGAGAACATCCCGGAGCCCCTTCTCAATCTTGAAGGTTGCTTCTCAGTGCGTCTGCGCGCGCCTCGAACCGGCTCCATGGAGATGGGTACCTATTACCTGACAAGCTTTCTGTGCGAGTATTCAAGAGCTCTGCTGGAAAGGGCCATTGAGGGCGGCTTCAACTTTGCCGACTGTATAATCACGCCGGACGGCTGCACCATGATGAACCGCTGCATTGAGAACATGGAGCTGCTTAAAGCTGTGGGCAAGGACAAGGAGAAATTTTTCTTCCAGTACCTTGAAATACCCATGAAATGTGACGACAACGGCCTCAATCTCTACACTCTCCAGTGCAAAAACCATATCCTTGACCCGCTCAGCAAGACCTTCGGCATTGACGTTTCCGATGCCGCCCTGCGCAAGGCGGTAGCTGAGCACAACAAGGTCTGCCGCCTTATCCGCGAGATAGGCGAATTCAGAAAGGGAGACAAGCCCCGTATCACCGGCTATGAGTTCCACATAATCACCCTTGCCACCTATGCCGCCCCCAAGCACCTTATTCTTGACAAGCTGGAAGAAACCCTTGAAGAGCTTAAGGTCCGCGAGCCGGACGAGAAGGACGGCTTCCGGGCAAGAGTTGTTGTTGTCGGCTCGGAGATCGACGATGTGGACTTTATAAAGCTTATTGAGGAGACCGGCGCATACGTGTGTGCAGACCGCTTCTGCTACGGCTCGCTCCCCGGCAGAAACCCCATTGAGCTCAATGACACAGAGGACGCCCTGACCCAGATATGCCGCCACTATATGCAGGCCAGCCAGTGCCCACGCTACATGAACACCGGCAAGAACGTGGCAAGGCGCGAGTACGTAAATGCTCTTGCCAAGGAGTACAATGCCGACGGCATCATCTACGAACAGATAAAGTTCTGCGACCCCTGGGCCTACGAGCGTATGGTAGGCTCCCATGTTCTCCACGATGACTTCGGCTACCCTGTGCTCTCCGTTGACAGACCCTATTCCATCGCAGGCTCCGGACAGATGCGCACCCGCGTTCAGGCCTTTGTTGAGAGCATTGAGATAAAGAAAATTCAGGGAGGTAGTGCAAATGGCTAAGCAGATAGGCGCCGACAGGCTCGGCGATTTCTATACCACCGGCAGAGTCCGCAAACGCCGCGAGTGGCGCGGCCTTGCAGACACCATGTACGACTACTCCTGCTGGCTGAAGATAATGCTCATTCTGGGCAAGTTCCTTATGTGCCCGCGAAACATAAAGGCCATGTTCCGCTACCGCTGGATGGCAAACTATCTGGCAGTGCCCATGATGGTGGACCGCCACACCCAGGGCTTGAGGGGCGAATATCTCCGCATTGCCCACACTGAGTTTGATCTGGTTGTGGACGATGTGGCAAAGCTGCTTTCCAACCTTTTCAGAGCCGACAGACGCATCGGCAACGATGTGGAATTTTCCAAAAAGTGCGTACTGGTGGACGAAAACGAGATGACCGCCGTGATGATGGGCTTCCCCACTCTCAAGGGTCTCAGCCGCGAGACCGTTTCCACCTATGTGCCCGTTCTCCAGAACCAGCACGCTGTGCTGCACTATCTGGACGTGGCTCAGGACTACGGCCTTGCCGGTGACGTGTGCCCCATGCCCGCAGCCGAAGCCGGCGTTTCCATTGACGACGACGCACCCATTCTGGGTGCCTGCGCTATCCAGTGCAACACCACCTGCGACGGCTCACTCCTTGGCAACGGCGTTATCGCAAAGCGCCTTGAGCTGGAGGACGGCGTGCCCTGCTTCCAGCTGGCAGCCCCCCTGCGCCACCGGGAGGACGACGTGCAGGAATACGCCGCACAGGAGATAAGAAACGCCATTGCCTTCATTGAAGAGCACACCGGCGAAAAATGGGACTGGAAATATTACTTTGAGTGCGCAAGGCGTGTCAATGTGGCCACCGAGAGCCGTCTTGGCTGGCTTGAGATGAACAAGACCGACTATCCGCAGGTATTTGGCTCCAACCTTGCCCTTTACACCGAGACAAACTACATGGCCATCTGCGGCAAGATACCTGAGTTTGAAAAGGCGGACAGGAAGATCACCGCCCTTGCGGAAAAAGCCTACAAAAAGAAGATGCGCGCCGCCAAGGAGTACCGCCACCGTGCCATTGTCTGGGGCGTACAGTCCCACTACTATATGGACTTCCTTCTCTGGCTTCTCAACTGCTGGGGCATAGTGCCGCTGACAGATATGCTGTCCATGGTGTCCACCAGAAGACTGGCAGAGGAAGACACTCCCGAAAACCGCGAGACCGCCATATACGACATGGCATGGCTCACCGAGAACATGATAATGCGCAACCGCACCCACGGCGGCTACAAGGTTCTGCTGGATGAGCTTTGGGAGTTCTGCGAGGAGTTCAACGCTGACATGGTTATTCTCTGGGAGCACATGGCCTGCAAGGCCCTCTCCGGCTTCCACGGTCAGTTTGAGGAAATGGCAAGGGAGCGGGGCATACATCTTGTTTGGGTCACCCACGACCTTTTCGACCCCCGCGTGGTATCAAGACAGGGTGTGCGCGATCAGGTAAATAACTACATGCGTACCGTATTCGGCGAAGAGCCCATTGACCCCACACTGGAAGTGCTGCCGGATCAGGAGTCCTGGTAAGGAGGAAATATGAAAGCGATTTGGAAAATTATTCTCAGCCTTGCGGCTGTGGTGCTGGCTCTTTTCGTTGTGACCTTCACGGTGTATTTTTTCAATCTGGACATGAAGCTCACCGCTGCAATCGAGCCTTTCCTGCTCAAGCACTACGACAAGATAAAAAGAGACTCACATCTCTGATAAGCAAAAAATAACCGCATCAAGTGATGCGGTTATTTTTTATGTTTATTATTTTACGTTAATTTTATTACGTATATTGTATTAAGTTAATTATATTATGTAGTCAGATAGTTGCACTTGACAGAGGCTAAACTTGGGAGTATACTACGTTTGAACATTTGAATGATTGTTCAAGTATTGAAAGATATGAGGGCAAAAATATGAAAAAGACCTACATGATAGACGTGGACTGCGCCAACTGCGCCGCCAAAATGGAGCAGGCGGCCAACACCGTGGAAGGTGTGGTGACGGCAAGTGTAAACTACATGGCGCTGAATATGAGCGTGGAGTTTGCAGAGGGTGCGGACGTGAAGAAGGTTATGGGCGAGATACTGAAAAAGTGCCGCAAGATAGAGCCGGACTGCGAGATATACTACTGAATGAACAGAAAGCAGAAAAAAGTATTTTACAGAATAATTGCCGCCGCTGCGCTGCTTATTGGGGCGTTTTTTATTCCTCAGGGCATATTCAGGGCTGTGGTGCAGCTTGCCGCCTACATAGTTATCGGCTATGACATACTGAGAAAAGCTTTTCGCGGCATCGTAAACCGGCAGATATTTGATGAGAGCTTTCTCATGGCGGCGGCTACCGTGGGTGCGTTGCTGCTGGGTGAATTTACAGAGGCCGTGGCGGTCATGCTCTTTTTCCAGATGGGCGAGCTTTTTGAAGGCATTGCCGTGGGCAAAAGCCGAAGAAGCATTGCCACTCTCATGGACATAAGGCCGGAGCATGCCAATATTGAAAGCGAAGACGGACAGCTTATCAAAATTGATCCGAATGATGTCAGCCCCGGCAGTATCATCGTGGTACTGCCAGGAGAGCGGCTGCCCATTGACGGCACAGTGACCGAGGGTGAAAGCAGCCTTGACTGTTCAGCCCTTACCGGCGAAAGCTTGCCGCGAGATGTGAGCGTCGGTGACAGCGTCCTCAGCGGCAGCGTAAATCTCCACGGGCTTTTGAAAGTGCGCACGGTCAAACGCTATGAGGACTCCACCGTTGCCAGAATACTGGAACTGGTGGAAAATGCCGGAGAGAGGAAAAGCAAAAGCGAGAGCTTTATCTCCCGCTTTGCAAGGTACTATACGCCGGTGGTGTGCATATCCGCCCTCGCTCTGGCGGTGCTGCCGCCTGTGGTGAGCATCGGTTTTGGAAACGCCCCCAATTGGGGAGACTGGATATACAGGGCCTTGAGCTTTCTTGTAATAAGCTGTCCCTGCGCCCTTGTGATAAGTGTACCCCTGAGCTTTTTCGCGGGGCTGGGCGGTGCCGGCAGCGAGGGTATACTGATAAAGGGCTCAAACTATCTTGAGCAGTTATCAAAAGTAAAGTGCATCGTATTTGATAAGACCGGCACACTCACAAAGGGCAGCTTCAGCGTGAAGAATGTTATTGCCAAAAGCATTTCCAAAGACCAGCTTTTGAGCCTTGCCGCCCATGTGGAATGCAACTCAACCCACCCCATTGCCCGCAGCATAGTGAGCGCCAGCGGCAAAAAGCCGGAGCCTGCCCGTATTGAAAACATTGAAGAGCTGGGCGGCTTTGGTGTGAAAGCCTGTATAGATGGCAGGACGGTGGCAGTTGGCAACCGGCGGCTTATGGAGGCCCTTGGTGTTTCATGCCCGGAGGATAACGGGATTGGAACTGCCGTGCACGTCTGCCGGGATAGTGAATACCTGGGGCAGATAGTCCTCGCCGACACGCCGAAGGACGGCGCTGCACCCGCTCTTGAAAAGCTTCGCTCCATGGGTATACACGATCTGGTTATGTTAACCGGTGACAATGAGAATGCGGCGCAGTATACGGCAAAGGAGCTTGGGATAAGTAAGGTATATGCAAGGCTTCTGCCGGAGGACAAGGTGACAAAGGTGGAGGAGCTTTTATCATCCATGCCGAAAGCTCAGGCGCTGGCCTTTGTGGGAGACGGGATAAACGACGCGCCTGTGCTCTCCCGGGCGGATATCGGTATTGCCATGGGCGCGCTTGGCTCTGACGCGGCAATTGAGGCCGCGGATGTGGTGCTGATGGACGATGAGCCGGGGAAAATTGCAAAAGCAGTGGCTATTTCAAAAAAATGCATGAGAATTGTGTATGAAAACATAGTTTTCGCCATAGGGATAAAGCTTTTATTCCTTGTTCTGACCGCGCTGGGATTGAGCAACATGTGGTTTGCAATCTTTGCCGATGTGGGTGTTATGGTGCTGGCTGTGCTCAACGCCATAAGGATGCTGAACGTGAAAAATATCTGAGGTGACTTTTATGACAAAAGACAATATCGACTGCTGCGAAAGCCGGGAGATACACGAGGAGCTTTTGAGCATAGTGCGCGAAAAGCTGCCCCCGGAGGAGCAGCTTTACGATCTGGCGGAGCTTTTCAAGGTATTTGGCGACTCCACCAGAATGAGGATACTTTTTGTACTTTTCGAGGCGGAGGTCTGCGTGTGCGATCTGGCGGAGGCGCTGAACATGACAGTGTCCGCCATCTCCCATCAGCTTAAAATTCTCAAGCAGAGCAAGCTGGTGAAAAGTGAGAAAAAGGGCCGCTCGGTGTTTTACTCCCTTGCCGATGAGCACGTGAGAAGCATTGTGGAGCAGGGCATGGAGCATATACTGGAATAAGTGAAACTCCCTGATAATTCAGGGAGCTTTTTATATTGACAGCCGACCGCTCTTGTGATATCATTTTGATATCATAACGATAAGGAGTGAGCAAAATGAAAGAAATAGTGCTGAACAAAAAGAAAAACGGCATGGTGGTTTTGCTGCTGACCATAGCTCTCTACGCCCTTGCCATACTGGCTTTGATTTTCTTTGCCACCTACGAGTACATCATTCCTATAGTACTTTGCATTATCTACCTTGTTATAGGCTGGATCCCCTTTTGCGGGCTTAAAGTTGTAGGCCCTCAGGAGGCTCTGGTGCTGACCCTTTTCGGCAAGTACATAGGCACTTTGAAGGATAACGGCTTTTACTTTGTAAATCCCTTCTGCACTGCGGTCAATCCTGCCGCCAAGACCAAGCTCAACCAGAGCGGCGATGTGGACAACGGCACAAAGCCTCTGGCTGTTCTGGCAAATGGACAGGGCGCACAGGTGGAGATTGCTTCCAAGAAAATCTCCCTCAAGGCAATGACACTCAGCAACAGCCGCCAGAAGATAAACGACTGCCTGGGTAACCCGGTGGAGATAGGCATTGCCGTTATCTGGCGTGTGGTGGACACAGCCAAGGCGGTTTTTGAAGTGGACAACTACAAGGAATATCTCTCCCTCCAGTGTGACAGCGCACTGAGAAATATCGTGCGGCTCTACCCCTACGACGTGGCCCCCAATGTGGACACCACCGGCGACGGTGTGGCTGATGAGGGTTCACTGCGCGGCTCCAGCGAAGTGGTGGCACAGCGGATAAAGGACGAGATACAGTCCAAGGTGGATGCCGCGGGGCTTGAGGTGCTGGAAGCGAGGATAACCTATCTGGCCTACGCCCCCGAAATTGCCGCCGTTATGCTCCAGCGTCAGCAGGCCTCCGCTATTATCGACGCGAGAAAGATGATAGTTGACGGGGCAGTCGGTATGGTTGAAATGGCTCTTGAACGGCTCAATGAAAGCAAAATGGTGGAGCTGGATGATGAGCGCAAGGCCGCTATGGTGTCAAACCTGCTGGTAGTTCTCTGCGGAAATCATGACGCTCAGCCCGTGGTAAATTCAGGAAGTCTGTACTGATGGCAGATAACAAGGAGAAAAAGCAGATACCTCTGAGACTGTCCGCCAGCCTCTATAATGCCATTGCCGCATGGGCGGAGGACGATTTTCGCTCAGTCAACGGGCAGATAGAGTATCTTTTGACCGAATGTGTGCGCCAAAGAAAGAAAAACGGGAAATACGTACCTGAAAAACTGGATGAGCATATAGAACTGGATATATGAAAAAAAGTACCGACTTGTATCGGTACTTTTTTTATATCTTATATCAGTGGCAGCCGCAGCCGCAGGAGCAGCCGCCTTCTTCGCCCTCGTCACCACAACTGCCGCAGCCACCGCCGCAGCCGCCGCAGCCACCGGAGCAGGCACCGGCGCTCTCGTCGATAACGGGGAGAGTGCCGCTTACAAGCATGTCTGCTGCGGTGTCGGCATCGCCGCAGTAGCCTGCCACGGGAATGATGCCGTAGGCCAGAAGCTGATTTTTTGCCTCAGTGCCCATGTGACCGGACATGACAATCTCAACGCCGTTTTCCTTCATCAGGTCGGCCATAGCCTTGTGGCCGTGCCTGTCGCCGCATTCAAGCAGCATCTTGGTCATTTCTTCGGGCTTATCCTCACTGTACTCATAGATGGCAAAAACCTCGGCGTGGCCGAAATGCTCAAAAATCTGACCGTCCTTGTAAGAAATTGCTATTTTCATATTTTAAGCTCCTTTTCTATAACGTCTGCCATGGGTGCGATATGCTCGCCGCTGACAGATTCCACCTCGCCTGCATCAACCATGGCAGTAACCACCGGGTCGATAGGCAGACGGACAAAGTTTTCTATCTCAAACTCGCCTGCCACCTTTTCCACCTTGCTCTCACCGAAGATGGCGTGCTCTTTTCCGCAGTCGTGGCACTTGAAGTAGGACATATTTTCAACGATGCCCAGAACGGGAACATTCATCATCTCCGCCATTTTTACGGCCTTGGCAACGATCATGCTGACAAGGTCCTGAGGAGTGGTGACGATGACGATACCGTCAACGGGCAGGGACTGGAACACGGTGAGAGGCACGTCACCGGTTCCGGGAGGCATATCCACAAACATATAGTCCACATCCTGCCAGAGAACGTCCGTCCAGAACTGGGTGACAGCACCGGCGATGACGGGGCCGCGCCAGACCACGGGAGCAGTTTCTTCCTCAAGGATGAGGTTTATGGACATGATCTGCATGCCGGTGTGGGTGCTGACGGGGAACATACAGTCGGCACTGGCGGTGGCATGCTCATGGATGCCGAAGGATTTGGGGATGGAGGGGCCGGTAATATCCGCATCCAGAACGGCGCAGCTATAGCCGCGGCGCTGCATCTCGGAGGCCATAAGGCTTGTAACAAGGGACTTGCCCACGCCGCCCTTGCCGGAGACTACGGCAATGACCTTTTTTACGGAAGAGCCCTCGTGCAGGGGCTTTAAAAAGCTCTCTTTACTGCGCTGGGAGCAGTTTTCAGAGCAGCTTGAACAATCATGACTGCATTCGCTCATTTTTTACATGGACCTTTCTACTATAAATATTTATATGATAGCTATATTATACCCCATTATCTGAAATAGTCAAATCTCATTTTTCTCAATGCCCGTATAAGATACATGGCAGCAAGGCCGGTGAATACGCCGGTTATCACGCCGGAAATTGCCAGCACCGGGGCATAGACGAAGATGGACGGAGTTTTCAGAATGAGAGCGCAGGCACCAAGCTGCCCGGCGTTGTGACCGATGGCGGAAAGGGCGGACAAAAGCCAGAGCCGCTCATCCTTCATGGCAGAGATAAGAAGGCACATCACAAGATAGGCGGTAAGGCCGCCAGCGGCGCTGTAGATGAGAGTGGAGGGGCTGCCTGCAAAAAGACTGCCCAGGAAAATGCGCACAAAGAGCACGGCGCCTGCCTCCTTCCGGCCAAGGATGACCATGGCCACAAGGGTGATTATATTGGCAAGGCCCAGCTTCACGCCGGGCACAGGCACGGGAGCCGGTATCTGCGCCTCCACGACAAATATGATAAGAGCTATGGTGCTCAAAAGCGCCATAAGCGCAAGCTTTCTTGTTTTGGGCATAGCTGCCGCTCCCTTCAGTGATATGTAAAATATTCTGACATTATTTTAGTTTAGGAGCGGCCTGTTGTCAATAAGACTGCGTTTGTGTTATAATATTATGATAGATTGTTATGAAAGGAGGGGTCTGCTCTGGATATGCTGATTTTTTACGCCATGACCACGTCCAAATACGCGGTGATAATCATGAGCGTGCTTATAATCGTGCGGTGCATCCGCTCCATGCTCTCTGAGCGCTACGAGGCGGAGATATGGTCATACGTATACCGGGGCGACGAGGCCATTCCCGTATACCACTGGGAAAACCTCATAGGCCGCTCCTTATCCGCCGACATACGGATAGATAACCGCTCCATGAGCCGGGTGCACGCGGTGCTTGTGCGCTCGGACAAGGGGGAATGGCGCATCTTTGACATTTTCTCCAAGGGCGGCGTATGGGTAAACGGCATGAAGGTGGGGCCTCTCGGCACACGGATACACTCCGGTGACTCCATCAATCTGGCTGGCAATTTCCTGAGATTTCTGGACATAAACCGCTATCACAGAAGCCTTCTGGAGGCCCAGAGAACACAGGCCGGGCTTGCAGTGGAGCCTTCTATAACCCTTGTATACCTCACGGTTTTCGAGCTTTTTCTGATGGTGGAGCATATGTGCACGGCGGAGAGCGAATTTGTCAAGCCTATCTGCCTTGCTTTTCTGGGGCTTATCTGCCTTGAGTGGCTTTGTTATCACCTGATGCGCTTTATAAACCGCTCCGGCTTTGAGGTGGAAACGCTGGCTTTCTATCTCACCGCCCTTGGTATGTCCGTGGCTGCTACCTCCACACCGGAGGATATGTTCAAGCAGCTTTTGCTGACCATTGTGGGCGTGGCACTGTTTCTTCTCAACGGCTGGTGGTTCAGAAGCCTCAAACGCACTTCTTCCTTGCGTGTGCCTATGGGGATACTGGCAATTCTTCTTCTGGGCGTGAACGTTCTGACCAGTGAAGCCGTATTCGGCGCAAGAAACTGGCTGGAGTTCGGTGGATACTCCTTCCAGCCTTCGGAATTTGTAAAGGTATTTTATATTTTTGCGGGTGCCTCCACGCTGGACAGGCTCTACCGCACCAATGAGCTTTTCTCTTTCATCGGTTTTTCGGCCATCTGCGTTGTGGCTATGGCCCTTATCGGCGACTTTGGTACGGCCCTTATATTCTTTGTAAGCTTTCTTGTTATATCCTTCATGCGCTCCGGCTCCATAGCAACTGTTCTGCTGGCCGTGTCCGGCGCCGGACTTGCAAGCGTGCTGGCCGTGACCATAAAGCCCTACATTGCCCAGCGCTTTGCCATATGGGGGCATGTGTGGGAGGATATCTACGACAAGGGCTACCAGCAGACCCGCGCCATGTCAGCCGCCGCTTCCGGCGGGCTTTTCGGCAAGGGTGCAGGCCAAGGCTGGCTGAAGGATATCTTCGCTGCCAACACCGACATGGTTTTCGCCCTTGTGAGCGAGGATCTGGGGATGATAGTGGGCATGTGCATGGTGCTTGCCGTACTTGCCCTTGCCTTTTTCGCCGTGAGAAGCGCTCAGCACGCCCGCTCGGCCTACTACGCCATTGCAGCCTGCACTGCCATGAGTATGCTTCTGGTGCAGCTTTCCCTGAATGTATTCGGTTCGCTGGATATTCTGCCCTTTACCGGTGTCACCTTCCCCTTTGTGTCGCGGGGTGGCTCCTCCCTTCTCTCCTGCTGGATGCTGATGGCCTTTGTAAAGAGCGCGGACAACCGGAAGAATGCCAGCTTTGCCGTGAAAACGGCTGAGTATGCGGGTATATACGAGGATGAGCTGGACGAGTTTGACGAGGAGGACATAGAGTGAAAAAGATCAGAAACCGCTCCGTCTCCCTGCTTCTTATCGCCTTTCTCGTTATCTGCGGCATGATTGTTTACGTGCTGCGCTACGTGGACGACGGCAGGGACTGGGCCCTTTATTTCTCCCGCTCCAATTCCGGCTCCACCGGACAGCTTCTGGACAGAAACGGCGTGATGCTGGCCTATTTCAGCGGCTTTGAAAACCGCTTTGCCGACGACGCCACAACAAGGAAGGCAAACTACCACGTTACCGGCGACTACTGGAACCGCACCGGCAACGGCTTTCTGGCAGAATATTGGGATGAGGCCATGGGCTTTGACATCATCACCGGCACTACCCAGGAAAAGCACAGCCAGATGCGGCTGAATATAGATTCAACGCTCAACAACATCATGTACAAGCACCTCTCCGTACTGGAAATACCGCTTGAAGAGGGCGAAAGCCTGACGGAGCTGCCCTTTGAGCCCCACACCGTGCACCAGTGGCGCGTGGCGGTGGACGCAGAGGGGAACGTTATCGCAGAGAGCGAAAAGGATGTGCTGATAGCAAACAGCTGGGACAGACCCCGCTTTTGCAACAGCGCAATGATGGTGTGCAATTATCGCACGGGTGAGCTTCTGGGTATGATCTCCCTGCCCACGGTAGACCCTGCTGACTCTGAGACCCCGCCGGCGGAAGGCGCTTACATCAACCGCTGCCTCTCTGCAAGCTTCACCCCCGGCTCGGTATTCAAGCTCGTCACCGCCGCCGCCACAATAGAGAACACCGAGCAGCTCAGTGACAAGCGATATTACTGTGAGGATGAATATTACATTGCGGGTGTGCCCATTGTGTGCATGCACTCCCACTATAACCAGACCTTTGAAAAGGCCATGGCCAATTCCTGCAACGTGGCCTTTGCCCAGATGGCAGTGAAGCTGGGTCAGGACACCATGGTAAAATATGTCAGACAGTACGGTTTTCTGGATAAGCAGAGCCTTGACGGCATTCCAACAGTGGCAGGCAGCTATCCCACCGAATTTGTGGGTGACCCGGAGCTGGGCTGGTCGGGCATAGGTCAGTCCACTGACCTTGTATGCCCCTATGCCATGCTGCGCTTTGTCTGCGCCATTGCCAATGACGGGGTGCTTCTGGAGCCGAAGATGATAGATGACGGCAAGGCCCCCAGGGCAGAGCGCTTCATGGAGGCCGGCACCGCCAAAAAGCTCAGGGAGATGATGAGCTACAACGTCTCCTACAGCTACGGCGGCGAGGACACTTTCCCCGGACTTAATATGTGCGCCAAGACCGGCACCGCCGAAATTGGCGACGGCGACACCCATGCATGGTTTGTGGGCTTTCTGGACGACGAGGAACACCCCTACGCCTTTGTTACCATGGTGGAGCGGGGCGGCGGCGGCCTTTACGTGGCAGGCAACACCACAAGCAGAATTTTGCAGGAGTACATCGCAAACTCCGAAGGAGCAGACGAATGATAGACTTATCCGTAAGCTCACTGGTTAAATCCTTTGAGCGGGGTAAAAATATACTGGACGGGCTGAGCTTTTCCGTCACCAGCGGTGAAAGGATAGGCATACTGGGCCACAACGGCAGCGGCAAGACTACCCTTTTCCGCATCCTTGTGGGCGAGATAGACTACGACGAGGGGGATATAATGATAGCCCCCGGAAAGCGGCTGGGGCTTATCTCCCAGATTCCCGTGTACCCGCCCCACTACACCACAGAGGACGTTTTGAAGGATGCCCACAGGCATCTTTACAGGCTCAGCGAAAAAATTGATAAACTGGCAAAGGACATGGAGCATGACCAGTCCCCCGCCCTTCTTGCCGAGTACGACAGGCTCAGCGAGGATTTCAGGCGGCTTGGCGGCTACGAGATGGAAGTGGACAGAAACCGGGTGGCAAACGGTCTGGACATTCCGCCCGCCATGAGAGAGCAGAGCTTTGACTCCCTCTCCGGCGGCGAAAAGACAAGAGTCAACCTTGCCCGCCTCATCCTTGAGGACACGGACATACTGCTGCTGGACGAGCCTACAAACCATCTTGACCTGCACGCAACCGAATGGCTGGAGGACTATCTGCTGCACTTCAAAGGCACAGTGCTGACAATAAGCCACGACCGCTGGTTTCTGGACAAGACGGTGCAGCGCTGCATTGAGATAACAGAGGGCAAGGCCGAGCTTTACAGCGGTAACTACAGCTTCTACGTTCAGGAGCGGCAGCGCCGTTTTGAGGAGAAGCTGAAAAAGTACGAGCGGGATCAGGCCAAGATAGAGCAGCTCACCCGGGCTGCCGAGCAGATGCATCTATGGGCCTTCATGGGCATGGACAAGCTGCACAAGCGGGCCTTCTCCATGGAAAAGCGCATCGAAAGATTGCAGCAGAGCGAAAAGCCCACCGAGCAGAAAAAGCTGAAGGTAAAGTTCAGTGAGCGGGAGTTTGAGGGCGACGAGGTATTGGTGGCCGACGGACTTTCCAAAGGTTTTGGCGAAAGAACGCTTTTTTCCGACCTTGAGCTTTTTGTGAAAGGTGGAGAGCGGGTGGCTCTCATCGGCGATAATGGCACCGGCAAGACCACGCTTTTGAAGCTCATAACCGGTGAGGAAAAGCCGGACGCGGGCTATCTCTACCACGGGGCCGCAGTACGCTCTGCCTACCTGCCGCAGATAGTAAGCTTCACAGACCACAGCCGCTCAGCGCTGGACACCATGCTCTACGACTGCCGCTGCCAGCCTCAGGAGGCCCGGGACAGGCTTGCCGCCTTCGGCTTTCGGGGGGATGCGGTATTCACCCCGGTGGGCGCACTCTCCGGCGGTGAAAAGAGCCGGCTCAAGCTCTGCATGCTGATGGGCAGCGAGATAAACTTCCTCATTCTCGACGAGCCTACAAACCATCTGGACATTGCAAGCCGCGAGTGGATAGAGGACGCACTGTCCGACTATCAGCAGACGCTTTTGTTCGTCTCCCACGACAGATATTTCATCGAGAAATTCGCCACCCGTATATGGGCGCTGGGCAAGGACGGCATAACGGATTTTCGCGGCGGATATGAGGAATACCGCCAGTGGCTTGAAAGGCAGGCCGTTTATTCTCAGGCCGAGCGGAACATTCAGAAGAAAACTGCCGTCAAAAAGACCACAACGCCCAATGCGGACAGGGCCAGAAGCCGCCTTGAAAAGGAGATTGCCAAGCTTGAAAGTAAGATCGCCGAGATAGACGCCATGGCCGAGGAATTTGCTACGGACTATCAGAAGCTGATGGAGCTGGACAGCGAGAAAGCCGCACTGGATGAGGAGCTGCTGCTCCTTTACGAAAAGTGGGAGGAACTAAGTTGATGAACAGGATACTTCACAATGCCCCTTGGGTAATAAGTGTGGCGATACTGCTTTTCCTTGCGGGCTTTTTCTACTTTGCCGTGCGCGGTTATTCGTATATTGGGCACACTCTGATGCTCATATGCTTTCTCATTCTCATGCACCGCTTTGCCCCGGACGGGCTCTGGCGGCTGACCGTGATTCTTGTATGTATAGGGCTTATCTATTTTTGCATAGTGGAACTGCCCATTGTGAAAAACTCCCGCACCGATGAGGACGCCGGCAGAAAGTACGGCGTGGTACTGGGAGCTCAGGTGCTGGGCGACCGGCCCTCCCGCTCCCTTCTCTACCGGCTTAACGGCGCACTGGAATTTCTCTGGTTCAATCCGGAGAGCGTGGTTATTGTCAGCGGCGGTCAGGGCGAGGGTGAGGATATCACCGAAGCTCAGTGCATGTTTGAGTGGCTTGTGGATAAGGGGGTAGAGCCGGAGCGGATCATAATGGAGCACCGGGCCACCTCCACCATGGAAAACCTTGAATACTCCTTTGAGATAATCCGCCAGCTGGGGGATGAGCCGGACGGCAATGTGACCATTCTCTCCAGCAACTACCATCTGTACAGGGCAAAGGAGATGGCCAGAATGCAGGGTGTGGACGCGGCAGGCTTTGCCTGCTCCCCCGGAAACCCGATACTGGCGCTCAATTACTTTATCCGTGAGGCCTTCGGCGTGACCCATCTGTGGATATTCGGGGACTGATAATAAGAAGAATACGGGCAGTTGACCAAAATGGTCAGCTGCCCGTATCCCTTATTTTGAAGGTTTATTTTTTCAGAAGTTCTATGAGGACGGTAAATTCTATCTCCTCGTGCTCATACTCAATGCCGTGGTCGTGCTTTATTTCTATGTCCTCGCCGCCGCTCCACTCAATGATAAGGTCAACGCCGCACTCTGTCAGAGCCTCAAGGATATAGCAGGGCATTTCGTTAAAGTCTGCAACATTTACGGTTATCTCATCGCCGCGCTGGCAGCTCCTTATCTTGGCTTCAAGGGTGCGCCAGAAGTCATAGGCGGTGGAGATGCACACAGTGGTGCTGCCGCTGTTATTTATGGGGGCGCTGGGTGTGGGCGCAGGGGTAGGCTTGGGAACGACGCGGATGGTAAGCTCAGCATTTTTCACGATTTCTTTCAGTGCTGCCTCGTCTGCCTTGGTGAAGACACCGTCCATAGAATTCCGGTATGCCATATCAAATTTGTTTTCGTCACTGAAGCCCACATACGCATCTTGGTTATGAGTACCCGTCCAGTAATTTACCTGTACACTATCTTCAATGAGGACACTACCATTGCCTGTGCCATTTGCACCGATAAGTGCCTGATCTCCGGTTTCTTTGTTAAGGACATCAACCAGAGTTATCTCACTTTCACCCGTAATATTTACCGTACCGTTGAAGATGCTGTTTTCTTCCGGTGCGCCGATAGGAATACCCTTAGAGTGCGTTTCCAGAACAACAGTAGAGTTATCAATATTGACAACACCCTCCTCGGTAAACTCTGCCGTCTGAGATGTTTTGTCAATTCCGCCTGCACCTATTGCAGCGCCGTCATGTAATGCCACAGCGGTAAGATTGGAGTCTATGACAGAGACTTCGCCGCTGAAATTTCCATTGTAGCCTGCACCTATGGCAGCGGCCTCTCCCCTTGTTCCGTTTGTTCCTCCGGGGTTAAAAGATCCTGCCACGGCGGTGACATCGGAATTTTCTATGGTCACCGTTCCTTCAAAATTGCCGTAATATCCAGCGCCGATTGCAGCGCCATTGTTATATGTATCTGCCTTTACTGTGGAGTCGGTTATATTGACCTGGGCATTCTCTGTAAAATCGCCGCCCTGTCCAGCGCCGATTGCAGCATTATTCCGACCAGTTTCCGCTCTCAGCTCAGCACCGTCACTGACATTGATTACACCTGCAAAATTTCCCTGATCACCTGAACCGACAGCAGCACCATTTTCTAAGACACCGGATTTTACATACACATCCCCCGTAAAGCTTACTTTTCCGGTGAAATCTTCTCCGTTGTTGCTGCCTATTCCGGCGCCGTGGGTGTGTTTCCCGGATACTTCCAGTTTATTCTCTTCGCTGCCGTCGCCCTGAATGGTCAGGGATGCGTTATCGCCCACATGTATCAGCGCGCTGTCACCATAGCCGCTGTCACGTTTGCTGTCGTCGATATTATTTGAAGTTCCGTCCACTATAATGGTTGCATTGGAATTGGCAGCAACATCTATTGCGTTGGCATTGCCGTCAGTGCTGATATCCACATTCTGAATTGTTATCTCGGCACTTGAACCGGTGGTAACCGTTACGGCGCTCTCCGGGCCGGAGGTGTTGATCTCCGCATTCTGAATTGTCACCTGCGCGGTGGCATCGCCGCTGCTGGATATGGTGACTGTGTTGCTTGTCTCTGCGCTGGAAGTGATCACGGGGGCTGAATCTTGCACCGGAGTGCCACCACCCTGCGTTACAGTCTGCTCTGTTTCACCTGCGTTTACGGATACATCACCATCTACCAGATCATATTCACCGGCAAACATGGTCACAAACATCAAAGCGCTGATTACAACGCACAGCAGCTTTTTGCCAGATGCATTTCTCCGCTTGCCTTGCCTACGATTTTTCATATTTTTCCTCCTGTCGTTTTACTTTCATTTCAGTAATTCGGGAAATTTTTGTTGTATAATATTGTTCACGCGGAAAGGTACACCTTTCCGCGGATGCAATTACGTCAACTTCCTTGGTGTTATTCTGAAAGTAAATTAAAAAAATATGCGTTTTATGCCCCTTTGACTATTGCATTATCCATTTTTTAGTGATAGTATAAACGCAATAAGAGCATTTTTTTATCCGCGGAAAGGTGTACCTTTTTGCGACAACAATATTATACAACAAATATACCATATTCAAGTTGGATTTGCAACAGGAGGAATTTCAACAATGAAAAGGTTTTTGAGCGTTTTATTGTTAGTGTTTATCGTGGCGGGCATATGTACTGTGAGCGCATGGGCGGATACAGTGGACAGCTGCAAGGAGGGCTGCCTTCTGGCCGGAAATGAGCATGATGTGTGCGTTGTTCCGGATATGGTGAAGTCCCCATCTCCTAAGAGCAGCAACAGCGGCACGTGGGGCGGCATAGACTGGTCGCTGTCAGCAGATGGTACACTTACAATTTCCCCCTCCAGTAATCCCGTGCCGGATAAAGACTGCGGTAAGCAGTATGCTTCCGGCGTTTGGAGAGAAGCTGTTATCTATAACAGCAAAGGGGAAGCTGTGAAAGAATTGGACGACACGCCGTATAATAAAGCGGAGGTAAAGCGTTTGATAATCGAAGAAGGTGTAACCAGTATTGGCTCCTTTGTATTACGATTTTCAAATCTTACCGGCGAAGTAGTTATTCCCTCTACTGTTACCTATATAGGCCAAGAGGCTTTTCAAAGGTGTAATATCACCAAGTTGACCTTTGCTCCCGGCGGCACAGGGGAGCTGTGTATTGCCCCGGGTGCATTTAAGAGCCTGAGTATTACAGATTTGGTGCTGCCTTACAACCGTCCCGAAGTACATATTCACTGCTGGGCATTTAACGATTGTACAAGTTTGGAAAATGTGGTGCTCCCTGCCAATATTACTACATTCTCACAGTGGACTCATGTCGACTACATTGGAGATATGAATTATGTAAACTCTTCCGATAGTCAAGTATTTGCGCGCTGCTATAATATTAAAACTATGACCTTTGGGAGTGAAGAAGTAAAAGATCTGTTTTTTAACGCTCAATATAACCAATCCAACGTCAATGCGTTCACAAGTTACCCTGCAATATATGTCGACCCTGATGCCGGGAAACCTGCCGCACCTCCTGCACCTCCGGCTCAGAATGATCCTGTCCCCGGCGGCGCCGCACCCGTGACCCCCACAGCACCGGTAGTGGAAAATGTGTATTACATCCCCTCGACCGATGATAATTCCAATATGGCCCTGTGGAGCATCCTTGCTCTGGCTCTGCTGAGCACCGCCTTTGTAACAAGAAAAAGAAAGAACGAAAACTAAAGTAAGATATTTCAACACATACAATCTTCCGCCCACCTGGGGGAGAATCCAAAGAGGGC
>JAFQFH010000016.1 GCA_017398685.1 Oscillospiraceae bacterium | reverse complement strand
GCAAACTGGGTGAAGGTGTCGCTGAGGATGATGACCTGAGTGCGCTCTCTGAGCCTGTCCAGAAACTCCTTTGCGCCCTCCAGAGGGTCTATCTTTGCAATGGTGTTCTGAATGTCCTCCAGCTTGTAGCCGTGCTCCTTGAGAACACCGATGCGCCATTTCATAAGCTTATCGTAATCGGGCTCGTCGCGGGTGGTGCGTGTAAGCTCGCTTATGCCGCTCTCCTTTGCAAAGGCAACCCAAATTTCGGGGACGAGGACGCCCTCCATGTCCAAACATACAATGTTCATATATACTCTCCTTTGTGGGATTTTGCTCTTTTTACATTCTACTATAGCTAAGTCACTTTATCAATAGATTTTGATTTGCACAAAAAACTTGCAATACGGGGAAAATATCTCTATGATAAGCAGAGAAATATACGATTGAGGTATACTTATGATAAATGCCGAAAAACTGACCTTTGGATTTAACAGTACTCCTTTGCTTGTGAATATATCCTTCACTCTGGCGGAAAATGCCCATTGCGCCCTGATAGGCAGCAACGGCAGCGGCAAGACCACCCTTACAAAGCTTATCCGTGAGCCGGACAACTATGACTTCACGGGCAAGCTTAAGCTGGAAGGGGCCGGACGCATAGGCTATGTGAGCCAGTTTGCCGAGCGGGAAGGGGATCAGAGTCTCAGTGTCTTTGACTACCTGTGCCGGGACTTTATGCTGCTGGAACAGGCTATCAATGAGGTCTGTCTGGAGATGGAGTCTGCCGAGGATATAGACAGGCTGATGGAGCGATACCAGTCCCTTCTGGACGAGAGCGATGCCATAGATGCAGACAACCACGAGGTGAATATACGCAGGCAGCTGAAGCTTGCAGAGCTTGAGGGCAAGGAGCTTCTGACCCTTGAGGACCTGAGCGGCGGTGAGCTTAAGCTGGTGCAGGTGATTCGCCAGATGCTGCGCCGTCCGGGACTCTTGATTATGGACGAGCCGGATGTGTTTCTGGATTTTGAAAATCTCAAGGCTATGCGGGATCTTATCAATGAATACAAGGGGACCCTGCTGGTGGTCACCCACAGCCGCTACCTGCTCTCTCACTGCTTTGACCGGATATGGCATCTGGAAAACGGCGATCTGCAGGAGTTTGAGGGCAGCTTCATTGAGTACAGCTATACCCGTCTGCAAAAGAAGATTGACAATAAGATTCTCTCCGATGCCGAGGAGGCACGGATTCAGCGGGTCTCCGCCCTTGTGGAGCGTATGCGGGACAAGGCTGAGGAGGAGTCAGAGGCACAGTACGGTCGAGCTCTCAGAGGCAAGGTCAGCTATCTGGAGCGGCTGCTGAAAAGCCATATCAAAGCCCCCTTTGTTGAGATACGCCAACCTGAAATCCGCTTACCCGAGGCAGAAGTACCGGAGGAGTCCGTGGAGCTTTTGAGAGTGGAGGATTACTCTCTTGCCTTTGAGGAAAGACTGTTGGAGCAGGTCTCCTTCTCTGTACATTCCGGCGAGAAGGTGGCGCTGGTAGGGGCCAACGGTACGGGAAAAACCTCGATGCTGCAGGAAATCTGGCAGAACAGCCATCCCGCGGTGCATTTCTCTGAAAATGCGTCTCCCGCTTTCTTCTCTCAGCTGCACGCGGAGATTCTGGGGGAGAAAAACAGTATTTATGAGGAGCTCTTCTCTGTTGGACTTGAAAGCCGTGAGCAGGTGGAAGAGCATCTGAGACGCTATTGCTTTGATCCGGACAGTCTGGGACGAAAAGTGGGACAGCTTTCCGGCGGCGAGAAGAACCTGCTGCAGCTGGCAAAGCTGGAACTTGGCAAGGCAAACATACTGCTGCTGGACGAACCCTCCAGCCATCTTGATACCTTTGCCCAGATAGCCCTGGAGGATGCAATAGCGGCCTACAAGGGTGCGGTACTTATGGTGTCCCATGATTTCTACACCGTTGTAAACTGCGCCGACACCATACTCTTTGTGGAAAACGGAAGCATCCGACCCATGAGTGCAAGAGCCTTCCGCAAGATGATTTACAAGAAGCATTTCAGCAAGGATTATCTGGAGCAGGAGCTGCAGCGCAAGGAGCTTGAGACCCGTATCTCCCGCGCGCTGGAGGACGGGGACTGCGACGAAGCCCAGCGCTTCTGCGATAAGCTTGCCGAACTTGTAGAGCAGATGCAGAATAAATAATAAAAATGCCAGACTTTGTCTGGCATTTTTATTATTTGTGGTACAGATTTAAATTTCTCTGCGAGCCTTAAAATTTATTCCGGCTTTTCTCGCCTGGCTGCAGAGG
>JAFQFH010000015.1 GCA_017398685.1 Oscillospiraceae bacterium | reverse complement strand
TTCAAGAGAAAGTACCCCGAGTTCCCCGCAGACGGCGAAATGCAGTATGACTGCGCTGTTGTCCCCGAAGTCGGTCAGCGCAAAATGCCCGGCAGCATCGTTGCCGGCTACGCCAACACTTTCATCTTCCCCGACATCTCCGCCGGTAACATCGGTTACAAGCTCTGCCAGTACGCTGGTGGCTACTACGCTCTCGGCCCCATTCTGCAGGGTCTTGGCGGCCCCATGAACGACCTGAGCCGTGGCTGTAATGTTGAAGAGGTTTACCTCATGAGCATTATCACTGCTGCAATGGGCCTCTTTGCAGATAAGTTTGTTCCCGAAAAGGAAAAGAAATAATTATAAAACTTAAAAGGCAGGTCATTCCGACCTGCCTTTTATTCTTACCAGGAGTTTGTATGGACAGAGAATATTATATGGCCAAGGCACTTAATCTGGCCAGGGAAGCAGCTGAGGACGGCGAAGTTCCGGTAGGATGCATCATTCTTGACAAAGACAACAATATAATCGGCCGGGGCAGGAATCGGCGGGAGAAGTGCTCCGATGCCACTGCTCATGCCGAGATTGAGGCCATCCGGGAGGCCTGTTCAAAGCTTGGAGACTGGCGGCTTGATGAATGTTCAATCTATGTTACTCTTGAGCCTTGCCCCATGTGTACCGGTGCTATAATCAACTCCCGTATTCCTAAGCTTATTTTCGGGGCCAGAGATTCAGTTACCGGTTCCTGCGGAAGTGTAATTGATCTTTTCTCGGAAAACTACGGACACAGGCCGGCCGTTTTCAGCGGAGTTTTAAAAGAAGAATCTGCTTCACTGTTAAAGGATTTCTTTAAGGATAAGCGATAAAAAAAGACAGATACGAAATTCGTATCTGTCTTTTTTATTGTTTATTAATTATACCAGCTCAATAACTGCAACCTCTGCAGCATCGCCGCGGCGGGTGCCGATGCGGGTGATGCGGGTGTAGCCGCCGTTACGGTCAGCGTACTTGGGTGCCAGTTCGTCGAAGACCTTCTTTGCAACGTCTTCGCGGGTAATGAAGCTGAGTGCCTGACGGTAAGCAGCCAGATCCTTGGCCTTACCGAGGCTTATCATCTTCTCGGCCAGAGGGGCAATCTCCTTGCAGCGGGTAACGGTGGTCTCCATACGGCCGTTGGCCAGGAAATCGGTCACCTGCTGACGGAGCATAGCCTTGCGCTGAGCAGTAGTCTTGCCGAGCTTTCTAGTTCCGGGCATAATAGCATTTCCTCCTTCTTGAGAGCTTACTGGTCGTTGTCACTGGCCAGAGAAAGACCCATCATGGTGAGCTTGTGCTCAACCTCTTCAAGGGACTTTCTGCCCAGGTTGCGGACCTTGATCATCTCTTCCTGAGTCTTGCTGACCAGATCCTCGACAGTGTTGATGTTGGCGCGTTTGAGGCAGTTAAAGCTTCTTACGGACAGATCCAGCTCCTCAATGGTCATCTTGAGGATGGTATCCTGCTTCTCTTCGGTCTTCTCCACGACGGTGGAGTTGGTACCGATGGTGTCAGAAAGGTCCGTAAAGAGGGTAAAGTGGT
>JAFQFH010000014.1 GCA_017398685.1 Oscillospiraceae bacterium | reverse complement strand
TTTTTGGTCTGGTTTTCATATGAGGTCTGAGTTGAAAAACAGTTGGTGACAAGAATCAGACAGTCCTGCACGTCCTGAAACTTTATGGCAGACTCATTTTTCTGATACTTGCCGTTTTGCTTGATATAGCTGTCTATCGCGGAGACAAAGGCGCTTTTTGCCGCCTTATCCGGTGCACCGCCGTTTTCAAGCCATGAGGAATTATGATAATACTCCAATGCCTGTGTCTTATTGGAAAAACAAAACGATGCTGAGAGCTTGACCTTGTACTCAGGCTTATCCTCTCTGTCGCGGCCGCTGCGCTCGGCATTTATGAATACGGGTGCAGTAAAGGCCGTCTCCCCTGCGATCTCAGCCACATAGTCTTTTATGCCGTTTTCGTAGCAGTAGCTTCGGCTCTCAAACTTACCGTTCTTTTCTATCTTAAGCTTGAATGTGACACCCGCATTGACAACCGCCTGACGGTGAAGCACATCGTCAAAATATTCCTCTGGGATATTTATATCCGTAAACACTTCCCTGTCCGGAAGCCATTTGATTGTGGTGCCGGTCTTTTTTCTGTCAGCCTCCTCTTTGACAAGCTCCTGACCTTTTTTGCCGCAGACCTTACCTTTTTTGAAATGGAGACTGTACTTGCTGCCGTCACGCCACACTGTGACATCCATATATTCAGATGCATATTGAGTGGCACAGGAGCCAAGACCGTTAAGGCCGAGGGAATACTCATAGTCACCGCCGTCAGAGTTGCGGTACTTGCCGCCTGCGTAAAGCTCGCAGAAAACCAGTTCCCAGTTGAAGCGTTTTTCCGTTGGGTTCCAGTCCACCGGACAGCCACGACCAAAGTCCTCCACCTGAATGGAATGATCCTCAAAATAAGTGAGAGTTATCACATTGCCATGGCCTTCTCTGGCTTCATCAATGGAATTGGAGAGTATTTCAAATACAGCATGCTGGCAGCCGTCAATTCCGTCTGAACCGAAAATTACACCGGGGCGTTTTCTTACCCTGTCTGCCCCCTTAAGCTGGGTTATACTGTCGTTACCATACTGTGCTGTGCTGTTTATCATAATTTAAATGTTTCCCTTTCATAGAGAGCTGGACATACCTTTACCATTTTAACTTGTGTATTATACCATATTTTGTAGATATTTCAAGCCGTGAATAACTATATATGCTATCAGCATTTTTCAAGGCGTGCAAAAAGCGGGCTGCAAAATAATGCAGCCCGCTCCCGCGGCGAATATTTTCTTTTTCCGGGAAAACTCTTCAACCGCTTGACAAAATCCTGTTTTAGATGTATCCATATTAATATGAATGCAAATTTCGCTCTTTTTATCTCGCGCCCAGTGATCTTGTCCGAGCTTATTATTTGCACCGAAATCAAAATTAAACTGTAATATTATTCCTTTGTGTAATGGAGAAGAAATGGATATATCGCTAATTCTGACTGTCGTTCTGGCAGTAGCCGCTCTTTTTTGTTTTATAAAATTACTGTCTGCCCCGATACGCTTTATTTTTAAATTTATATTCAACATGGCTTCCGGCTTTTTGATACTGCTTGTATGCGAGATAGTTTTAGGCTTTTTCAATATATCCATAGGGATAAATCTTATAAACTGTCTGATAGCTGGCATCTGCGGCATTCCGGGAGTTGTAGTTTTGCTGCTTATCCAGATTTTATTATAATCAACAAAGCACTCAGCCCTTAGCCGAGGTGCGATAACGAAGTATTTATGTAAGGTGGCGGTACAGCGAAAGCTGTGCCGCCGCTTTGCGTTATCAGGCTGTTTTCTTCTTTCGGTTCAAAGTTTACAATTGCAGAT
>JAFQFH010000013.1 GCA_017398685.1 Oscillospiraceae bacterium | reverse complement strand
ATCTGGAAGATGTAATCTTGGATCCAAGTTAACTATACAAAGGGTCCCCTGTGTAGCCCTTCTTTCTGCATATTCAATAAGATTTTTAGAATTGCTTACGAATGAGTTAGGCAGGTACATAAACAACAAGACTCTTTACATGAATTTCAAAAGGATTATGTCGGAGATAGGTTTGGAGGAGCTTCGTTTCCACGACTTGAGACATACATATGCAGTTAACAGTCTGCGTGCCGGTGATGATATCAAGACGGTACAGGAAAATTTGGGCCACTCAACCGCAGCTTTTACATTGAGTACATACGCTCATGCTACTCCGGGTATGAAGCGCGAAAGCGCCAACCGCATGGAGCATTTTATACAAAGTCTGCGTTCCGGTGGATAAAACTTTCTCCCTGTCTTTTGTGTCTAAATGATACTAAAGGGTCAAATGGGTATGACCCAATATCACCCTGTTAAGGGTCGCGGAAAGGGTCACGCCATTTTTGACCACCAGTTTTCAGAACTTTTCAGGTATAAAACCCGCCATTTTCTGCCAAAGTAAAGAAAAATCAGCACCTTTTTAGGTGCTGATTTGGTGGGGGAAGGTGGATTCGAACCACCGAAGGCATTGCCAGCAGATTTACAGTCTGTCCCCTTTGGCCACTCGGGAATTCCCCCATATTCATTTTTGCAGACGATGGAGCTGGTGGACGGACTCGAACCCCCGACCTGCTGATTACAAATCAGCTGCTCTACCGACTGAGCTACACCAGCATCGGACCGGCTCGATAATAATAGCAAACATACCCACTTTTGTCAACACCCAATTTCACAAATTTCAAATAATTATTTTATCCCCCTGAGGGCAAACTGTTCTCATTGAAAAGCAGGCCCTGTTATGATAGAATTGGTTCGCTTATATTCGGCGAATGGAGAGATATATGAGAACTGCCAACAGATACAGAAACAAAGTAATGTTTTTGACGCTATTTGTCGCGCTACTGCTGATAGTTTTACTTTTAAGGAGCGTAAGCACCTCTGAGAGGAAAGATAAAGAGGAAGAAGTAATTGACCCCCACGCAGGGCAAGTGTATCTCTACGACGGTTTTGACTGGATATGGATGACGCCGCTGGAAGGTGTACCTGTTAACCAGTTCACCGAGGATATGTTCCGGACTTCCGGCACAAGAATTGATTATCTGGGCAGCGACTACACCGTGACCCGCGGCATTGATGTTTCCGAGCACCAGAAGGAAATCAACTGGCAGCAGGTGGCCTCCTCCGGCGTTGATTTTGCATATATCCGTGTAGGGCGCCGCGGATACACCGAGGGTGGGCTTTTTGAAGACCCATATTTCAAGGCCAACATAGAGGGCGCTCTGGCCAACGGTATTGATGTGGGCGTATATATGTTCTCGCAGGCCATCACTGTTTCAGAAGCAATGGAAGAGGCCAGATACGTGCTTGATCGCATACAGGGCTACAATGTGAGCCTGCCCATTGTTTTTGACTGGGAGAAGATAGAAGACCCCAGCGCACGCACTGCAAGCCTTGAAATGAACGGGCGTACAGACTGTGCCGTCGCTTTCTGCGAGACTATTGAGAACGCAGGCTACAAGTCCTGTGTGTATTTCAACCGCAACCTCGGTTACTATGGCTATGACCTTACCAGACTGACAGACTATGAGTTCTGGTTCTCTTTGCCGGAAAGCGGCTTTCCCAATTTCTACTATGCCATGGACATGTGGCAGTACAGCTTCACTGAAAATGTGCCCGGCATCGGCATTGAGACGGATATGAATTTGCGTTTCGTCCCCAAGATTTAATTTATTTTGCCGTAAAAGCACTTGAATTTTTCTTTCAAATGCGCTATACTTTTCCAGCACGCCGGTGTGATGGAATGGTAGACGTAGCGGATTCAAAATCCGCCGATGGCGACATCGTGTGGGTTCGAGTCCCACCACCGGCACCAAAAGGAAAACCACCCTTTATGGGTGGTTTTTCCTTTTGGTATTGGTTGATGGCTTGACTCAAAGCTATCTGCGCGCAGCGCAGATTTGGGCGCCGGGAGCAAAGCGACCAAGTGCCCTTCAGGGTATTCGAGTCCCACCACCGGCACCACGTCAGAGCTAATTTCGCTCTGCTCTAAAACAGCCGTTTCGTAAGAGCGGCTGTTTTTTCGTCTGAGCTTCATTGCTCTTCCTTTCCAACTTGAAATCCTGCTTCACAGATTTCAAGTTGGTTTTTTTCTTGTCTGTGGTCGGGCACGAGAAGCCACTCTGCACACAGCGCAGAGGTAGGCGCCGGAAACGGAGCGATCAGGTGCTATTCTTAATGTTCAGCACTTCCCCATCTGGCGTTTTTCCATACGTTTCCAGCTGATATACCCATACAGGTCATTGACGAGGAACATGGCAAAGCAGATTATTACGGAGATATAGCTGTTATCCTCTAGAGCGGCAAGTGTCCAGAGAATGATAAGCACCACATCGTTTGCGGCATAGGCCAGCGCAAAGTATGGACTTCTGCGGAAGGTCAGATACACCGCAAGAAAGCTTGTGGCAATAGACACGGTACTGGGCAGCATATTTACCGTATCAAAATAGTCAAGGACAAAGTAAAAGGCAAGGGTCACAAGCCCTGTCAGCGCCAGCATGAAGAATACTTCCGCTCTTTTTATTCTGTTTACCGCCACTTCCGCCCGGTTTCCTTCATAGGGATTACGAAGCCAGCTTATCAGAGCAAACAAAGCCATGGGCGCAGTCATCCCAAGGTAACTTATCATCTCTCCGTAGTATGAAAATGTGTAGGAGATCAGGCCATAGAGCAGGCTGAATATTATCATCAGCGCCTGTCCGACGGGATTTCCCTTGGCATTGAAAATCAAGGACGTGACACCGATGAGTGAAGCTGCCAGAGTCAGCAGATTCACCCGGTCAAACAGCATAAAGGACAGCAAAATCATGGCAGAGGATACTGCCCACAGGCCCATCTCCCCTTTTGAAAAATAAGTAAAGCGTTTTTTCATATTCCCTCGCATAAAAAAACAAGCACCCATCCGCACATCTTCAAAGACCTAACGATGTGCAAACGAATGCTTACGCACAGCTACCCGGTGGCAGCGCCTGTATTATGCTGGCATTGTACCGGCAAAGGATGGAAAAGTCAAGGGAAAATACATGTCTGTGCAAAAGCAGCCGCATGTGAGTGCGGCTGCTTAATTTTTTATTTGCCTTTTCCAAAAGACCAGTATTTTATCAAGAGAAAATTCACCGGGGCGGCAATAGTGTCATTAATTACGGAAATTATTGCCTCTGGTATGCCCAGCACATCCACCCACAGAAGGGACAACAGAGAATTGAGCACAAGTCCCGTGAAGCCGTATGCCAAATACACTCTGGGCAAAGCCTGTGTCCACGGTACTTGCTTTTCCTCTTCTGATGAAAACACAAAACGCCGGCTGAGAAGATAGGCCCAGAGCACACTGAGAACAAAGCCCGCAAACAAAGCAGGCAGATAGCCATGCTCCCCAAAAAGCTCAAAATGCCTGAATGTAAGGCGGCTGAGGTTATATGCTGCAAAGTTTACAAGAGAACTTGAGGCTCCTACCAGCGAAAAGCGTGCAAACTGCCAGAGCATAGGCTATCAGAGATCTACGCCCAGAAAATGCTTTGCGGCAATACCGACGAAGAAAGAGATAACGGCAACGCTGATGCTGATAATGGCCATTTCCAGAAATCTTGACTTGAAGGCCTGTCCCTGCGCTACAGAGGTGTAGTAGGTGAAGCCCGCAATTATGAGCACCACAATAAGGAGCATACAGACCATTGCGGCAAGATACTGGCTGGAGGCAAAGAGAAGATACGGCGCAATAAGCAGCACTACAGTGATAAGGTAGGCAATGCCCGTATAGGTGCAGGATTTGAGAGCATCTGTCCTGCCCTCGCTGCGGGCTGAGAGAAATTCGCTTGAGGCCATGGAGAAGGTGGCTGAAATGCCGATGATAAGGCCGGAAAGGGCTATAAGGCGGGTATTCTGCATGGCAAAGGTAAAGCCGGCAAGACTACCCGTAAGCTCCACCAAGGCGTCATTGAGGCCAAGCACCATGCTGCCTACATACTGAAGACTTTCTTCATCCAGCATCTCAAGCAGAGCTTTCTCGTGCTCTTCCTCCTGCTGGCGGATATGCTCACTCTCGGGCACTTCCGCAAGAAGCTGTGCATACTCATCCTGCGCACCGGCCTCTCCATTTTCCATAAGCTTTACTGCAAAGGTAAAGCCCAGAACTCTTGCAATCAGGGTGTACCAGAACACTTTGAGCTTTTGGGGCTTGGGCTTAATTTCGCTATATTTTTCCCATATGGCGGCATGGGCCTGCTCCTCCTGAGAAAGACGAAGAAGGGTTTCCTTATTTTCCTCGCCCTTGGCAAATTTCGCTATATTTGCATATATGCAGCTTTCATTGACTTCGTTCTGCTGCATTTTCCTGATTATGTCCATAGACTGCTTTGAAACAGAATTCATAAAACCAAACCTCCTGAAATATGCTGGGTTCATTATATATCTACAGCCAATAATTTACAAGGAGATAAAAAATATACTTGACAAATTAAGACATATACTGTATTATACCAGTGGTTAGCAAGGGCTAACCACTATTTAGACTATACGGTTAGCATATGCTAATCAATAAAGGGAGCGATTATGATGCCTTTGACTTTTGCAGGTATCGGAGAAGAAAACATCATCAGAAGGGTTGGCGGAAAGCCCGAGGTCAAGAGACACCTTGAAAATCTGGGCTTTGTGGCAGGCTCGGATGTGACTGTAATAAACACCATCGGCGGCAACCTTATTGTTAAGGTCAAAGAGGCACGTGTGGCGCTCAGTCAGGAGCTTGCTCAGAAAATAATGATATAATTTTAAGGAGTTTGAAAAAATGAGGACACTCAGAGATCTCAAAACAGGCGAAAGTTCCAGAGTTGTGAAGCTCCACGGTGAGGGCGCTGTGAAAAGACGCATTATGGACATGGGCATAACCCGCGGCGTAGAGGTATACGTGAGAAAGCTTGCTCCGCTGGGCGATCCTATTGAGCTTACTGTAAGAGGATACGAGCTTTCCATCCGTAAGGCGGATGCTGAGAACATTGAAATAGAGTAATGTGTACGGGGCAGCAGCCCCTTAAAAAATACGGTTTGGTTAGCACATGCTAACAGGAGGATGAAATGGACATCAGAATAGCACTTGCGGGAAATCCCAATTGTGGCAAAACCACGCTTTTCAATAGCCTGACCGGTGCACGGCAGTATGTGGGTAACTGGCCCGGCGTTACTGTAGAGAAAAAGGAAGGCAAGCTTAAAAATCACAATGACGTGACCATAACTGACCTTCCCGGTATCTACTCCCTCTCCCCCTACACCCTTGAGGAAGTAGTGGCAAGAAATTATCTTGTGGGTGAGCGGCCTGATGTAATACTCAACATCGTAGACGGCACCAACCTTGAAAGAAACCTTTATCTCAGCACGCAGCTCATGGAGCTGGGTATTCCCGTGGTGGTGGCCATAAACATGATGGATGTGGTGCGCAAAAACGGGGATAAGATCGACACTGGTGAACTGAGCCGCGCTCTGGGCTGCCCCGTACTTGAGATATCTGCACTCAATTCAGACGGCACCATGGAAGCCGCTGAAGCCGCAATCAAGGCGGCAAAAGGCGGAAGCTTTGTCCCCATGCACACCTTCTCCGGCTCTGTGGAGCACACCATTGCCCACATTGAGGAAGCCGCTGTGCACGCCTTGCCTGAGTCCCAGCAGCGCTGGTACGCCATCAAGCTTTTTGAGCGGGACGAAAAGGTCATGGAACAGCTCAAGCTGAGTGATACTGTCCTTTCCCACATTGAAAGCGACATTGCAGCCATAGAGGCAGAGCTGGACGACGATGCCGAGGCCATCATCACCAATGAGCGCTATGTGTACATAGGCGAGCTTGTAAGAGCCTGTTACAGAAAAAAGTCTGCCGGAAAGATGAACACTTCCGACAAGATTGACACCGTTATCACCAACCGTATTCTGGCCCTGCCCATTTTCGTGGCCGTGATGTGGCTTGTATACACAATTTCCATCGGTACTATCGGGGACTGGACAGTTGGCTTTATGAATGATACACTCTTTGGTGAGTGGATAATTCCCGGTGTGACGGCAGCGCTTGAGGGCTGGGGCGTGGCTGACTGGCTTGTAAGCCTTGTTGCCGACGGTATAATCGGCGGCGTGGGCGCTGTCCTCGGCTTTGTACCCCAGATGCTCATACTCTTTATTCTGCTTGCAATGCTTGAAGACTGCGGCTACATGGCCCGCGTGGCTTTCATTATGGACCGTATCTTCCGCAAGTTCGGGCTGAGCGGCAAGTCCTTTATCCCCATGCTGGTAGCCACCGGCTGCGGCGTGCCCGGCATCATGGCCTCCCGCACCATTGAGCAGGACAGAGACAGAAAAATGACCATCATGACCACGGGCTTTATCCCCTGTGGAGCTAAAATGCCCATTGTTGGACTTATTGCAGGCGCACTTTTCGGGGGCAGCTCTTGGGTGGCAACGGCGGCATATTTTATCGGCGTGGGCGCTGTTATCGTGTCCGGTATTATTCTTAAAAAGACCCGCGCCTTTGCAGGCGATCCCGCTCCCTTTGTTATGGAGCTGCCTGCATACCACAGCCCTGTGGCCTCCAATGTGCTTCGCGCTACATGGGAGCGGGGCTGGAGCTTCATAAAGCGGGCAGGTACGGTTATTCTGGCAGCCAGCGTTATAATCTGGGTGCTCAACTCTCTCTCTTTTGAGGGCGGTTTCCACTATATCACCGAGGAAATGGGCGGTGCGTCCATCCTTGAGGTACTGGGCAGCTTTATTGCGGTTCTCTTCGTGCCTCTGGGATTTGGCAACTGGCAGGCTGCTGTGGCAACGGTTTTGGGTCTGGTTGCAAAGGAAGAGGTTGTGGGCGTATTCGGCTCTCTCAGCTCTATGGCCGATGCAGATCTGGCATTTGAGCTGGTGGATACGGCAGACTCCGTTGGGCTTGCCGTTATCGGTCAGGAGTTCTTTGGCGGCAGCAGGCTGGCGGCCTTCTCTTTCCTTATCTTCAACCTTCTCTGCGCCCCCTGCTTTGCAGCTATGGGCGCTATCAAAAGAGAGATGAACAACGGTAAGTGGACCTGGTTTGCCATTGGCTATATGTGCGTATTCGCCTATGCTATAAGCCTCATTGTATATCAGCTGGGTCTTCTCGTTGGCGGTGTGTTCACTGTGTGGACCGCTGTGGCTATTGCAGTGCTGCTCGTGCTGGTTTATCTGCTGCTGCGCAGAAATCCCTATGAGAAGCTCAACTGAAAAATAATCCGAAAGGAGCTTTGGACATGAATCTGGCCAGTATAATCGTGGCCGCAGTTGTGGCCGTGATATTCGTGTCGATCATAGTGTCGGCCATTGTAAAAAAGAAGCAGGGCAAAAGTCTTTGCTCCTGTGGTTCATCCTGCGCAGGCTGCGCCATGAAGGGTGCCTGCCACGGGGGAAAAGATTGAGTTTAGTGTTTTACCTACCTCTGTATATTTAAATGCCATAAGCGAAAAGACGCAGGTTTCTGCGTCTTTTTGCTGTTATGAGGCTCCTATATCCCTGAGAGCAATATTGACCACAGCGCCGCAATAAATGACTGTACAGCAGGAATATAACCAGAGCATCAAAAGTATTATTGATGCAAGAGAGCCGTAGACAAGAGGATAATTTGATGAGCTGCTTATTACAAAGGAAAACACCATGGACACCACCAGCATGGCGAGCGCAGCTAAGGCTGCGCCGATATGGGTAGTATAGCTGTCCTCAGTGGTTTTGGGCATTTCATATATGCTCCAGACTACAACAAAGAATATTCCGGCAAGGGCCCCAAAGCGAATGAAAACCCAGGCCCCGCTTATATCCAGAAAAGGCAGGGCTTTATTTATGAGCGTTATGAATTTTCCGCCCGACAGCATGACCAGCACCGCAAAATACATGGCGCTAAGAAACACAAGTGAGAAAATAACACTGAAGGCAAAGTGCCTCAGTCCGCTGTATTTATGCCCTCCCTGCATTGTACTCAATGTCCCCTGAAGCGAACGCAAGGCTGAAGATGCGTAGGATATGAGCACCAGAAGCCCTGCTACAAGCATTGCGGGGCTGTTGTTGGCAGATATATAGTCCAAAAACTCCTCTATGAGGCTTATGGTATCCGGTGCAAGTATGCCGCGGGCAAGGCGGACTATGCGAAGAGCGCTTTCATAGCTGTTGCCAAGCATGGTATACAGGCTTATAAGCAGTGGGAAAACGGTCATTGTAAGATAGTATGACAGCGCGGCAGAGGCGGTATTGAGCCTGTTGCCCCTGTATATGCGCATGAATGCGCCGATAAATGCAATGAGCCTTTGTGAAATTCATAGCACCTCCCATCAGAAAAAGACAGCACCGCATTTATTATCTGCGGTGCTGTACTGTAAATTATAGTCTGATGGGATTGTAAAAATTACTTTGTATTGAAAATTTTGAAAATACTGTCAAAGGGATCCTCGGCAGGCTCGGCGGGTGCTGCGGGAGCCACGGGTGCTGCAGGAGCAACAGGGGCAGCGGGGAATACACGCTCTTCAGCCAGAGGAATATTTATGGGAGAGGGAGCGGCTGCTGCAGCCTTCTCGGCAGCGCCGGTGAACAGGCCCTGGGGCTTGTCCTTATTCATGCTGACAGGACGGATACCGGCAGCGGCTGCGGCAGGAGCGGCTGCTGCGGCGCCTTCCTCAAAACCGGTGGCGATAACGGTGACGCGGATCTCATCCTGCAGGTTTGCATCAAAGCTTGCGCCGAAGATGATATTGGCATCGGGGTGGGCAGCTTCCTGCACCAGATTTGCAGCGGTCTCAACATCTTCAAGATCCATATCCTCGGAGCCGGTGATGTTTATAAGCACGCCGCGGGCACCGTTGATGGAAGTCTCCATAAGAGGGCTGGACACGGCCATGCGGGCTGCATCCTCAGCCTTACCCTTGCCGACAGCGTGGCCTACACCCATATGGGCATAGCCTGCGTTGCGCATGATGGTGCTGACATCTGCAAAGTCAAGATTTATGAAGCCGGTGTTCTTGATAAGGTCGGAAATGCTGGTGACTGCCTGATGGAGCACATCGTCGGCAATCTCAAAAGCGTTTGCCAGAGTGACCTTCTGGTCGGTGGCGAACTTCAGCCTGTCATTGGGGATGATAAGCAGAGAGTCAACACGGCTCAGAAGCTCCTTGATGCCGGCGTTGGCCTGATCCATGCGGCGCTTGCCTTCAAACTTGAAGGGCTTTGTGACTACTGCCACGGTGAGGATACCGGCCTCGCGGGCAAGCTCTGCCACGGTGGGGGCTGCGCCAGTACCGGTGCCGCCGCCCATACCGGCGGTTATAAACACCATGTCGGCATCTTCAATGGACTTGGCTATATTGTTGCGGCTCTCCTCGGCGGAGCGCTTGCCAACTTCGGGGTCGGAGCCTGCGCCCTGTCCGCGGGTCATCTTCTCGCCTATCTGAAGCTTCTGATGGGCGTTGGAAATGGCGAGAGCCTGCTTGTCCGTATTGATGGCTATGAACTCAACACCCTGAGTGCCTGCTCTGACCATTCTGTTTACAACGTTATTGCCTGCGCCGCCTACGCCGACTACTTTTATACTTACCAGATTTTCCGGTCCTGTCTCGGCTCTGAAATCCATGCTTGTGCCTCCCTGTGAGATATTTCATCACTTAATGTGAAAAAGTTTAAGGTAATTTTCTATATTTTGACTTATATATATTATTACATTTTTCTTTTCAGGTCAATAGCTATTTTTATTTTTCGGAAATTTGTTGTTAACAAATTGTAATGGCGTTATTCTGACATGAAATGGGCACTGCTTCCATCGGAAAGATCAAGATAGCCCACGTCCCCTGCTGTAAGTTTTTCCAGAACCGACACAAACATTCCAAATTTATACTCGGTGTTTGAGTTTCTGCCAAGGCGCACGGTAAACCTGTCCCCATAGTAGAAAAATACATTGTCAGGGTCTGCAAAGTCTATCATGGTGACATTCATGTATATGCCCCGCTCCTGCACCTGAAAAAGTATCTCCCTGAGATAGTCCACAAGCTCGGTATTGCCGTCCTCAGTCTGCATGGGTTCGCCTATAAGAAGTGTACCGGGCTTTATGCCCTCCACCGGGATGAGGGCCACAAGCTCCTCCTCCACTGCCTTGCCCAGAACCTTGCAGTTATGATCCAATGTCCAGTATTCATCGCCCAGCACAAGATAGGCCAGAGCCTTGCTCTCCGTGACCTCAATGGTAACACTGTCGGGCAGATGCCTTTCAACGGAGACTTCTTCTATGTAGGGAAGCTTTGCAAAAACACGGCTGATTGCCGCAAAACGGTCGAAGAAAAACAGGTTGTCGCCCTCTTCTATGTCGATGGCGCGGATGATCTCCTCGTCGGTGTAGTGGGTATTGCCGACAACCTGTATATCTGCCACGCGGAAGAAAACACTCATTACAAAAATTATGGAGACTATGACCACAACAAACATCAGCGGCGCACTGACGCTGGCAAAACGACGCCTGCGGCGGGGCAGCTGGAAATGCTCGCTGTGCCTGTTTGAAGGCGGCTGGTCAAAGTGGGTATTGGCCATTTATATTTACTCCCCTTTTTATCTTGCGAAATGGATAAATTTTTCAGTACTCAAGGAAAATGTCAGCCCCGATGGCCCGAAGGCGCACATCAAAGCGCTCATAGCCCCGGCCTATATGCCCATCGTCAAAGACCACGGTTTCCCCGTCGGCGGCAAGGCCCGCAATGAGCATTGCAGCGCCGCCCCGAAGGTCGGTTGCGTTCAGGCTCGTGCCGCGAAGACACTCCACACCCCAAATCTCCGCCTCCCTGCCTTCTATGACGATATCCGCACCCAGACGGCGAAGCTCGGAGGCCTGCCTGTAACGGTTTTCAAAGATGTTCTCCGTTATGCGGGTGCAGCCTTCCGCCTTGAGAAGCGCTGCCATCAAAACGGGCTGGGCATCGGTGGGAAAGCCGGGATAAGGCTGAGTGGAGATATGCCCCGGGGCTTTCAGTCTGCCCTGGGAGGATATGCTGACTGTGCGGTTTTTGCTCATTATATCACAGCCGGATTTATTTAGGAAGTAGAGAACGGTAGAAAAATGTTCCGGGATAACGCCGCGAAGCTCAACTTTTCCGCCGCAGGCAGCGGCTGCGCAGGCTATGGTGGAGGCGACTATCCGGTCGGGTATGATGCGGCATACGGCGTGTTTTTGGGGCCTCATGCCGTCTATCACCACGGTATCTGTTCCCGCGCCGGTCACATCCGCACCAAGTGAGCACAGAAAGTCCTGCAATGCAACTATTTCCGGCTCACGGGCCGCGCCGTGGATAAGGGTTTTTCCCTTGGCTGTACACGCGGCAAGCATGATATTCTCCGTTGCGCCTACGCTGGCAAAGGGCAGGCTTATCTCCGCACCGTGGAGCTTTCTGGCCTTACAGTATATCTCCTGCCCATCTTCCTCAATTTCCGCACCCATCTGGCGAAGAGCGGAAAGATGCAGGTCAATGGGCCGTTTCCCCAGCTGACATCCGCCGGGCAGGCTCAGCCTTGCCTCGCCGCAGCGGGCCAGAAGTGCGCCCATGAAAATAACCGAGGAGCGCATTTCCTCCATAAGGCTATGTGGAATTGCAGAGCAGGAGAAATATGTAGAGTCTATATAAACATCATTTTTGCGCTGCTCCGCCACGCAGCCCAGATGCCGGAGTATCCGCAATGCAGCGTCCACATCCTTAAGCTGCGGTACATTCATAAGCTCCGTGCGCGCCGGGCAGATCACGGATGCCGCGATTATCGGCAAGGATGCGTTTTTAGAGCCCTGCACAAAGCACGCGCCCTCAAGCCGTCTTCCTCCCCTTATATGCCATATGTCCATAAAGATCCCCCCGTGCATTCAAATCATGCCATAATATGCAGCGGGGGGAAGCTTTGTGTTTAATTTTTCTTGCCAACAAGATCAAGGACTATGGAGGCAATTCTGTCCACAGCGTCCGGAACGGCAAGCTCCTTCATGCGCTTTGACATTTCCTCCATTCCGGCTTTGTCCCTGAGAAGGGCGCAGACCTCATCACAGAGGGACTTTGCGTCAAACTCGCCCTCAAGCTTTACAACAGCGCCCCCTGCCCTTTCAAGGACACGGGCATTTTTCTCCTGATGGTTGTCGGTAACATTGGGAGAGGGTACGATGATGACGGGCTTGCCCATGAAGCTCAGCTCTGAGAGTGTGGAGGCACCGGCGCGGCAGAGTATAAGGTCCGCCGCTGCCATAACACAGGGCATATCATAGATATAGCGGCGTACATCCACGCCACGGGCCTCATAGCAGGGGCAGCGCTCATTCAGCTTCTGCATGAATGAGTCGTAATACATATTTCCGATGGAATGGATCAGTCTGAAGCCGGAGCTTTCGTCAATAAGCGGTATCATATCACCTATGATGCCGTTCATGTGCTTTGAGCCCAGAGAACCCCAAACGGAAACCACAAGCGGCATATCCTCCGGGATACCCAACTTTGCCTTGGCTTCGCTCTTTGTAAACTGGCAGAACTCGCCCCGGACGGGGGTGCCGGTGACAACCACCCTTTCGGGGTGGTGATAGTGCTTGCAGCTTTCCTCAAAGCCCACCATTATCTTATCCACCTTGTCGGCCAGCATCTTGGTGGTGAGGCCGGGCATGGCGTTACTTTCATGTACGGCAGTGGGTATATGCATTTCATGAGCCGCAGTGAGCACAGGATAGCAGACATAGCCGCCGGTACCAATGACCGCGTCGGGCTTGAAGTCCTTTATTATAACTTTGGCATCGTGATGGGAGAGGGCTACATTCTTAAGCGTCTCCAGATTGTGTTTTATAGCCTCAAGGTTATGACCGCGGCTTATATTGGTTATTTTCAGGCCGCGTATTTCATAGCCCTCGCGGGGGACAAGCTCCATCTCCATCTTGCCCTCGGCGCCGATAAAGAGAAACTCACTGTCCGGCATGAGCTGACGAAGCCTGCCGGCCACGGCAAGGGCTGGATTTATATGTCCGGCAGTTCCGCCGCAGGTGAAGATGAATTTCATGGCTTATGTCCTTTCGTTCAATGATTTGTAAGCTCCCGGGAGGCGCTGAGGATAATACCCATCTCAAAAAGCTCAATGAGAAGCGCCGTACCGCCGTAGCTGAAAAATGGCAGGGATATGCCCGTACAGGGTATAAGATTTGTGACTACCGCCACGTTAAGGAAGGTCTGTATGGCCAGAAGCGAGATAAGGCCTGCGCAGACAAGGAAGGAATATCTGTCCTTACAGTGCAGGGCTATCCAGTAGCCCCTGAGAATAAGCAGGGAAAAAAGCACCAGTATCAAGGCCGCTCCGATAAAGCCCATCTCCTCACAGACAACGGAGAAGATAAAATCATTATGCTCCTCCGGAAGATAGAGATACTTCTGTCGGCTGCCGCCAAGGCCCAGACCGCTGAGTCCGCCTGAACCAATGGAGTATAGGGACTGGACTATCTGATAGCCCTCATCCGAGGGGCTTGAAAAAGGGTCGCGCCAGGTATTTATACGGCTGGAGGCATAGGGAAAGAATGTGAGCACCACGGCGATAGCACCGCCGGCCAGACCAAAGGCGGACACAAACCACACAAGCCTCACACCGCCCAAAAAAAGCATTACCCCGCCGATGGCCACGATGATCACGGATGCGGAAAAATGCGGCTCCAGCACGAGAAGCGCAACTATCAGCACGAGAATACCCGCAAAGGGCATTATACCATACCTTACAGTCTTCATACCAGTCCTAATTTTGCAGATAAGATATGAAAAGGACAAAATCACCCCAAGCTTTGCAAGCTCCGAGGGCTGCACCGTAAGCCCGCCCACACCCAGCCAGCGCCTTGCGCCGTTGGCCTTGACGCCGATAAAAGGCACAAGGGCGAGCATGATAATTACTATCACAAGAAAGTGCATGGAAAACCGCCTGTATACACTCATAGGCACACGGGAGGCAATGAGCATGGCGGCTACGCCCAAAACAGCAAACAAAAGCTGGCGGACAAAGTAATAAAGGGCGTTGCCCCCTGTAACATTGCCCGGATCGTAGTAGGCTCTGGCATAGCTGGATGAGAGCACCATAACCAGCCCCATCACCAGTAAAAGCAGCACAAGAACAAAAAAAGATGTGTCACAATTCCTGCGGCCCCGCTTTTTCTCCGCATAGGAAAAGTCGGCGAGGCGGGCGCTTTCATAACGCATCTTCCCACCTCCCCGACTTTCACGTCATCATATTCAGGGCACGTAACGATGGAACACCCCAATAAATGATATGATGGCAAAGACCAGAGATATGCCTGTAAAAAGAACAAAAAGTTCTTTCTCTTTCCACTTTTTACCTGTCCATCCGCCCATTTCAAGATGGTGATGGAAAGGTGCCATTCTGAACACGCGCTTTCCGTGGGAAAGCTTGAAGTAACCGACCTGTATGATGTCGGAAAGGGTTTCGATAATGTACATCACGCCGAGGGTGATGAGAATGAGGGGCATGTCATAGGCGAAGGCCAGAGCTGCCACCGCACCGCCAAGGAAAAGAGAGCCGGTATCGCCCATAAAGACCTGAGCGGGGTTGAAATTGTACACCAGAAAGCCCATAAGTCCGCCTACAAGAGCCGAGGCAAAGATACCCAGTTCCAGATACTCGCTGCCCCAAAGATATGTGACAGCCACAAAAAAGAGGGCAACAGGGATGGATGTACCGGAGGCCAGACCGTCCACCCCGTCGGTAATGTTGACAGCGTTGACTGTGCCCACGATCACAAAGGCAGCAAACACGAAATAAAGCCACTCAGGCATGGATATGACCTTATTTACAAAAGGAATGTAGAGATTGGGGCTGAGATAGCCTATCTGGCGCATCAAAAGCACAAACACCAGAGCCGCTGCCAGCTGCAAAAGGAACTTCATCTTGGCGGTAAGGCCCAGATTCTGCTTCTTCTTGAGCTTTTCCCAGTCATCAAGAAAACCGATAGCGCCGAAGACAAGGGCAAAAAGATACACAAATATATGCACATAATTTCCCTTGAGCATTCCTTCAAAGCCCACCGTCAGCAGTACAAAGCCGATGGCAACAATGAACATCACGCCGCCCATGGTGGGTGTGCCGCTTTTGGACATATGCCATGTGGGGCCGTTTGACTTTATCTCCTGCCCGGCTTTCTGCTTGCGCAGCCAGGGGATATAATACTTTCCGAAGGCTGTGCTGAACAAAAAGGCCAGCACAAAGGCACTAATCAGTTTAACTGTCATCATATACTCCAGACCGGTCACGGCTCAGTCCGCCGCGCCTTTTCTTTTCTCAAGCCACTGGGCCACGATCTCGCGCTCATCCATGTGGTGCTTTGTATGCCCCACGATCTGATAGTCTTCGTGCCCTTTTCCGGCAAGTAATATTACATCACCGGGGAGTGCATTGTCAATAGCCCAATGTATGGCCTCAATTCTGTCACAGATAACTTTCCTTGGGGTATGCTTGTTTTTAAGCCCCACGACTATCTCATCAATTATGGCCATGGGCTCCTCGGTACGGGGATTATCACTGGTGACAATGACAAAATCCGCATTGTCCGCAGCAATAGCCCCCATGATGGGGCGCTTTGCCCTGTCCCTGTCACCGCCGCAGCCGAAAAGGACCACCAGCCGCCCCTTCGTCACCGGGCGCAGGCTCCTGAGCACCTTTTCAAGAGCGTCGGGCTTATGGGAATAGTCTATGAGTATGGAATAGTCCCCGTCTGTTGGAACGCTCTCCACCCTGCCCTTTACGCCCTTTGCAGTTGAAAGTGCGTCGCAGCAGTCGGCAAGGCTTATTCCCAGAGCAAGGCCCACGGCGATAACGCCAAGGGCGTTATAAACGGAGAAGGAGCCGGGAATGGCAAGTCTGGATATGGCCAGTTCATCGCCGTGTACAGCGGCAAAGCGCACGCCCTCCGCCGCCATGCGGATATCCTTGGCGGTAAGGTCGGCAGCGTCGCTTTGGGCGGAGAAGCTGAGCTTTTCACAGGGGGTATCGCCGCAGATAAGCTCTGCCCATTTGTCATCGGAGTTTACGCAGGCCTTGTCACACTGGTAGAAAAGCTTTCTTTTCTCCAGCGCGTACTCTTCCATAGTCCCGTGAAGATCCAGATGGTCCTGAGAGAGATTGGTAAACTCCGCCACCTGATAGCGGATACCGGCTACACGCTCCATGGCGAGAGAGTGGGAGGAGACTTCCATTACCACATGGGTGCAGCCCTCTTCAAGCATCTGGGCAAAAAGCTCATGCAGCTCCCGGCTTTCGGGGGTTGTATATTCGGTGTGGATGCTCTTTTCCCCGATCATATTGCCGTTTGTACCCACAAGCCCAACCTTGGCATCAAGCTTTGTCTCCAGAAGATGCTTTACAAGATAGCTGGATGTGGTTTTGCCGCTGGTGCCGGTTATGCCTATCATAGTCATCTTTGAGGCGGGGTTGCCGAAAAACTCCCGGCTTGCAAGGGCAAGGGCAAGACGGCTGTCCTTCACCTGAATATATGGAATATCCACCGTCGGCACTTCCTCACACAAAACTGCCGCAGCTCCCTTGGAAAGCGCCATGGGGATATACTTATGGCCGTCTGTGGCAAGACCCTTTATAGCCACGAAAAGATCTCCCTCCCGGCAAAGGCGGGAGTCATAGCATATGCCGCTTATCTCGCTTTCAAGCTCAGCGTTTACAGACAAAAGTTCAAGCTGTTCTACCAATTTTTCAAGCTTCATTATCGTTCTCCTTCAATATCTGCCCAGCATGGCCTCATCATCGTCGTACAGTGCCACCTCCACAACGCTGCCATGGCTGACATATGTGCCGGGGCTGACGCTCTGGGATATGACCGACTGACGCCCTGCATCCGTGACAGGACTTGTGGTTTTTATATATATTCCATAATAGGAAAGGGTGTCTCTGGCCTGGTCGTAGCTCATTCCGCTCACATCCGGCACGCTCTCCTTATCCTGAGAGGGCTGGGCATCAAGGTAAATTATGACCTCAGTATCGGCGGCGAGAGTGACGCCCGCTGCGGGCAGCTGGTCTGTGACAGTGCTGCCGGAGCCTATCGTCCTGTATCTGAGCTGCGCGTCCTTCAAGGTACTTGCCGCAGCCTCAAGGCTCTTATCCAGAAGCATGGGCATGGTCACATCTCCAAGCCCCTCTTCCTTATCCGGCTCTATGCCCATATAGGGCAGTATATCCGCCATCATGCGGCCCACAACCGGTGCCGCCATCTGGCCGCCGCTTATATAGATGCCCGACTCGTGGGACGGTGTATCCAGAAAGATAAGCAGGGCTATTTCAGGGTCATCGGCGGGAGCGAAGCCTATGAATGAGACTATGTACTCCTTCTGGCCTGTGGCAGCCTCCAGACTTACCTTTTCGCTGGTTCCGGTCTTGCCGCCCAGCTTGTAGCCCTTTATGGCGGCGTTTCTGCCGGTACCCTCATCCATATCGCCCACAACTCTTTCAAGAATGGTCCTGACTGTGGAACTGGTTTCCTCACTTATTACCTGACGCACACATTCAGGCTCACGCTCATAGTTTATTTCGCCGTCAGAAGAAAGCAGCTTTTCCACCACATAGGGCTTCATAAGCTTACCGCCGTTTACGCAGGCACTGACAGCGCTTATAAGCTGCAGCGGCGTTATGGTAAAGGTCTGACCAAATGAGGCCGCAGCCAGCTGTGAAAGATTTTTCTCAGAGTAAAATGTATTTTCGCTCCACCATATGCTGCCGCTCTCTCCTGCCAGATCTATGCCCGTTCTGGCGCTGAGGTTTGCATCCGGGTCATCCGTCAGTTCCAGAAAACCAAAGGCTTCGCAGTATTTATAGAAGGTTTCCGCTCCTACCCGCTGACCTATATTCACAAAGGCCACATTGCAGGAATGCTGCACTGCCTCAGTGAGATTCTGCGAGCCGTGGCCGCCGTCCTTCCAGCAGCGTATGGGACTGCTGCGGCCAAGGACATTTACATTGCCGGGGCAGTAATAGCCGTCAGAAAGGCTCACAAGCCCTTCTTCAAGCGCCATGGCAAGGGTGATTATCTTGAAGGTGGAGCCGGGCTCATAGGTATCTGAGAGAGCCTTGTTGCGCCACTGGCGGGTCTGGGCCTGGGATATTATTCTCTGCTTTTCCTCCTTGTCGGAGGCGGCAGCGGCAAGCTCCTTCACCTCATCACTCACATCAAGGAAATTATTCAGATCATAGCCGTCCAGCGAAGCCATGGCAAGTATGGCGCCGGTATTCACATCCATGGCAATGGCACCGGCACCGTTTTGGATATCGTAATCCGCCACGGCCTGTTTAAGGTGCTTTTCCACATAGTACTGGATGCTGCTGTCCAGAGTGGTGACAAGGTCATAGCCGGCATCTCCCGGCTGATAATTTTCAAATCCGGACATGCGAAGATCTGTACCGTAGGCATCAGTGGCACGGACAGTTTTTCCGGCAGTTCCGGAGAGCGCCTCATCGTACCGGGCCTCTATGCCTTCAAGGCCGTAATTATCCGTCCCCACAAAACCTATAAGGTGGCAGGCCAGTGATGAATTGGGATAATAGCGCTTGGTGTCCGTTTCAAGGCGGACGCCCCTCAGTCCGTGCTCGCTTTTGAAAAGGCGCACCTTATCGGCCACGTCCTTTTCCACCTTACGGGCCACGGTAACATACCACGAGCCTGTCTGTGATGCCTTCTCCAGTATATCATCCCGGTCAAGTCCCAGTATCCCGGCCAGTCCGTCGGCAATAAGCTCCTTGTCCTCTCCGTACTGGGCGATCTCAGCAGGGCTGAGATACACATTGTCCACACTGGCGCTGACCGCCAGAGGGTTCATGTTCCTGTCGTATATGGTGCCGCGGGCGGTGGAGGTTGGCGCCTGTCTGAGCTGCTGGGCAATGGCCAGCTGTTCATAATACTCGTGGTCTATTATCTGAAGTTTGTAAAGCCTTGCAAGCAGCAGTAAAAATACAGCAATGCCGCACACTGCCATCATAAACAGGGTGCGGCGGAGCATTTGCCTTCCGGGGCCGCTGTCACGGCCTGATGTTTTGTTTCTGACTGACATAGTACACTCCCGCAATATGAATATATAAAAATATATTCATCGGCTTATCCGTATACTACTTTTTATCCCACTTGTTCTTTCATCTCTATGTACACTATCTGAGTGGCTTCACACTGCTGCATACCCAGTACGCTCACAGCGTATTTTTCCACCTTGTCGATGGAGGCAAGGCTTTCATACTCCGCCGTCAGTCTCTCATTTTCCAGCATAAGCGTACGGCACTGCTCATCCAGCTCCCGCACTCTGTCATTGACGGCAGAGAGCTTTATGGAACACAATAGTGAGAAAATGAGCATAAGCGCCGAGAAAGGGAAAACGACTGCTGAGAAGAACACGGGATATATCTTTTTCATTATTCAGACCCTCTCTGCCACACGTAGCTTTGCACTGCGGGCACGAGGGTTATTTTCTGTTTCTTCCTCGCTTGGGAGTATGGGCTTACGGCTGACGCTTCTGAGCGTTCTCACAAAGCCGCAGGTGCATATGGGGGCTTCTCTGGGACAGGTACAGCCATTTTCACGCCTTGCGATGCCGGATTTCACTATTCTGTCCTCAAGGGAATGAAAGCTGATTACGCAAAGTCTGCCGCCCTTTTTCAGCTTGTCGGGGGCTGTGTCCATCATCTGCTCCACTGCGCCCAGTTCATCGTTGACCGCTATGCGTATGGCCTGAAAGCAGCGCTTTGCCGGATGCTGCTTTTCCCTCAGCGCCGGCGCAGGCAGAGCGGACTTTATAATATCCACCAGCTGCAAGGTGCTCTCTATAGGGGCTTTTTCCCGGTTTTTCAATATGGCGGCAGTAATGCGCCGTGCATAGCGTTCCTCTCCGTAGTCCCAGAATATACGGTTGAGCTGATCTTCAGAGTAGCTGTTGACCACCTCTTTTGCGGTGAGTCTGTCGCTTTTGTTCATGCGCATATCCAAAGGCGCATCACCCATGTAGGAAAAGCCTCTTTCGATCTCATCCAGCTGAGGCGAGGATACACCAAGGTCGAAAAGCATACCATCGACGAAGTCTATACCCAGCTCATCAAGGATTGCAGCCACGTCGCAGAAATTGCCGTGTACAAGAGTTACCCTGTCCTTAAAAGGCTCAAGGCGCCTGCCGGCTCTCTCAATGGCGGTGGCATCCCGGTCTATGCCGATGAGGCGGCCTGTAGTCAGGCGGGAGGCTATCTGATATGAATGCCCGCCCAGACCCAGAGTGCCGTCAACATATATGCCCTCCGGCTTAATATCAAGATTTTCTATACATTCTTCCAGTAATACTGAAATGTGCTTAGGCTCTGTCATCAGAAATCCAGCTCCTCCAGAACGGCGGCTATATTTTCAGGGGTGGTTTCAAATGCATACACACTCTTCCACGCCTCGCTGTCCCACAGCTCTGCATGGTTGTTGCAGCCAACCACGGAAACATTCTTGGTTAGACCCGCAAAATCACGGAGATTCTGGGGAATAAGCGCACGGCCCTGACTGTCCAGCTCACACTTTGCAGCATGAGCGAAAAGAGGGCGCATTTTGCGCTGCTTGATATACGGCATTGCGCTGACCTTATCGGAAAGCTCCTGCCAGTTTTCCCTGCTATATACACACAGACACTTGTCCATGGAAATTGTGATAAAAAACACCTCGCCCAGCTCGTCACGGAGCTTTGCGGGTATAAAAATACGACCCTTGCTGTCTAAAGAATGCTGGTACTCCCCTGTCATCTATTTGCCTCCTCTGTGCTGCTTTTTCGCGCCACATTTCACCACTTTTACCCACTTACATTTCAATTATAGGGGGGCTTCGCAAAAATTGCAAGAGAAATATTTTGAAGATTTTTGTCTTTTTTTGTTGCTTTTTAGGGCAAAAACGCAAAAAATCAGTCCAACAGCTATATATTCAAGCTGTTGGACTGTTTGAACACAACATATAGATTTATGTAAACTCAATTCTCCCTCGGGATGCGCATGACCGGTGCACCCTGACGCTTTGCGCCGTTGTTTGCAGCAGCTTTTACATTCTGAGGAGCGGCCGCAGGTGCAGCAAAGGGATTGGGAGCTTTTTTCACTTCCTGCGCAGGGGCGGCAGGCTGTACGGGAGCTGCGGGAGCCGCCTGCACAGCCGCAGGTGCGGCAGCACCGGCAGACTTGAAGGCGTTGTGGGCGTTCTGGAGTTTGGAGAGGGCCTCGCTCACACTCTTTTCGGTGTTGCTCATTATCTCATCCACATACTCGCTGGCAATACGGCGCAGTTCCTTGGACTTGGCCTCGGCAGAGCTTATCATCTCTGCACTCTTGGTGCGGGCAACACGCACAACTTCCTGCTCCTCCACCATGGCGCGGGCTCTTTCTTCGGCGCTCTTGCGCATGGCCTCGGCCTCGCGCTTGGCGTTGCCGATAAACTCATCCCTTGCAGCCACAAGGCGCTTGGCCTCGGAAAGTGCGGAGGGCAGATTGGTCTTGATCTCGTTTATGATCTCAACGGCCTTTTCGCGCTCAATAATGCACTTGTCGTTGCCAAGGGGAACACCCCATGCCTCTGTGACCATACCATAGAGTATGTCAAGCAGTTCAATGATATCTACACTGTTATCCATTTATTTTCCCCTCCATAGCAAAGCTTTTTTCTCGATATCCGTTTTTATTTCATCCGGAACAAAGCCGGTAAGGTCTGCACCGTAGCGGGCCATTTCACGCACGATGGAAGAGCTTAAAAAGGTATACTTTTCGCTGGATGGCAAAAACAAAGTCTCCATCTGCGGATTTATCTTTTTATTGATAAGATCCATCTGGAACTCATAATCAAAGTCTGACGCGGCGCGCATGCCCTTGACCACAACCGCACTTTCAAAGCTTTTTACATACTCCGCCAAAAGCCCCTCCGGAGACTCCACACGCACATTGGGAAACCTTGCCACCGAGCGGCGCACCATCTCACAGCGCTCCTCCATGGAGAACATGCCGGAGCTTTTGGAGGCATTGCGCATTACGCAGACAACCACCTCGTCAAACATACGGGAAACACGGCGGATAATATTCAGATGCCCCAGAGTAATGGGGTCAAAGCTGCCGGGGCAAATGGCTGTTTTCATCAAAGGCTCTCCTTGGTATATTTACAGAGCTTGACTTTGCCGTAGATATATTCACGCACTTTTTTATAGGGCGCTTCAAGCTCGGGAAGCTGCCTATCGCGGGAAGCTTCGCATATTATTATACCACCATCCGACAATATGTCAACCGAATTGACGGTTTCAAGAACCTTTTCATACAGTGGAGAGTCATAGGGCGGGTCGATAAATATAAGATCAAATTTGCCGCAGCCATTGAGAAAACTGACAGCGTCCATCTGCATGACCGTGCCCTCAAGACCGCAGGTCTTAAGATTGTCCTTTACAAGCTTAACGCTCTCCCGGCTCTGGTCTATAAACACCACGCTCTCTGCCCCACGGCTGAGGCACTCAATGCCCAGCTGCCCCGTACCGGCAAAAAGATCCAGCACACGGCGGCCTTCAATGTCAAACTGGATGATATTGAAGATGGATTCCTTTACATTGTCCGTTGTGGGACGGATATCGTTATTTGCGGGGGTGGCAAGCTTTCTGCCCCGGGCTTTTCCTGTGATAACTCTCATTTTTCTTCTCCGGTATGAAAATAGTCATATACAGCTTTGGCAGTTTTTGTGGGAACTACCAGAGAAAGCTGCTCAATACCTGCATTTTTAATGGCTTTGATGGATTTGAAGTTTTTCAGAAGATCGGCTCTGCGTTTTGGACCTATTCCTTCTATTTTATCCAGCGCAGATGCATAGTTTTCATTTCTGAGTGAGCGCTGATACTCGATGGCGAAGCGGTGAGTCTCCTCCTGAATGCTGCCGACAAGGGCAAACACCGCCTGATTGGATGATATACCGATCTCCTGCCCCTGGGCGGTAACAAGGGCGCGGGTACGGTGCCTGTCGTCCTTGACCATGCCGAATACCGGCACGGATACACCAAGCTCGTGCAATGCTTCAAGAGCCACGGCTGTGTGCCTGTCGCCGCCGTCTATAAGAAGAAGCTCTGGAGCCGGCATGAAGCTTTCGTCTCCGTCCACCAGATGCCTGAAGCGGCGGTACACAGCCTGATACATACTGGCATAGTCGTCCTGACCCTGAAGGTCCCTTATGCGGAATTTCTTGTAGGCCCGTTTTAAGGGCTTGCCGTCCACATGGACGGTCATAGCCGCAACTATGCCGGTATCTCCAAGGTTTGATACGTCAAAAGCCTCTATGCGCGCGGGAAGTTCAGGCAGGGAAAGGGCTTTCTGGAGCCACTCAAGGGTCTTGAGGCTGCGCTGAGCGGAGGTAGTCCGGCGGAGGATCTCCTCCCTTGCGTTGGCCGCCGCGCTTTCAATAAGCCGCAGACGCTCTCCCCTTTTGGGTACTTCCACGTATATACGCTTGCCCGCAAGCTCACTCAGAAGTGTTTCAAGGGCTTCCCTGTCCTCTATCTCAAAGGGCACAAGTATGCTCTTGGGCCAGCCGCCGCGGTGGGCGGAATAATACTGGAGCAAAAGGTCACACAGTGCCTCGCTGTCTTCCTCGATAGGCTCGTCCATTATCTCCACTTCCTTGTCCACAAGGTCGCCTTTGACAAAATGGAGCACCGTAAAGCAGCTTTTTGCTCCACGGCAAAAGCCCACCGCATCCGTGTCAGCAAAGGCGGTGGATATGACCCGCTGGCGGTTTTCAAGGCCCTCTATGGCGCGCAGCCTGTCACGAAGCTCGGCGGCCTGCTCAAAGCGGAGCTCTTCCGCCGCCTGCTCCATTTTCTCCGTAAGGCTCGCTTTAAGCTCTGTGCTTTTACCCTCCAGAATGAGCATGGCCTGCTCCATACGCCGTCTGTATTCCCCGCTTTCCAGCCGGCCCTGACACCATCCGGCGCATGCGCCCATATGGTAATTTAGGCAGGGGCGGGACTTGCCGATATCCCGGGGGAATTTGCGGGCACAGCCGGGCAGAAGCAGCGCTTTTGAGAGAGTGCTGATTATCTCCCTTGTCTGTGCTCTGCCGCCGAAGGGGCCAAAGTATTTTGCACCGTCCGAAGCTGTCTTGCTGACAAGCTTCATGGCGGGATATTCCTCTTTTGTATCTACACGGATAAATGGATAGCCCTTATCATCCTTCAGAAGGATATTATACCGGGGCTTATGGCGTTTTATGAGGGAGTTTTCCAGTACAAGCGCCTCAAACTCGCTGCCGGCCACGATAACATTGAAATCATGCACCTTTTCCACCATGGCGGCCACCTTGGGGATGTGCTCGCCGTGGAAATAGCTGCTGACCCGGTTCTTCAGTTTTTTGGCCTTGCCCACATATATGACCTGAGACTGCTCATCCAGCATGATGTACACACCGGGGAGCTGGGGCAGGCGTCTTGCCTTGTCCCTTAAAATATCAAGCATTTATCATGCCTCGCTTTTCACATCGTCCTTCTGTCCGAATATGCACCACACAGTGATGGAGACCACAACGATAAACGCACCCACAAGTGCGAAGATGCCGGGCCGTTCCCCGTCAAAAAGGAAGACCCACACAGGGTTCAAAAGCGGCTCCAGCGCACCCAGAAGGCAGCAGGCCAGAGGCGGGCAGTGCTTGCTGGCATGGACGTACAGGATATAGGATATGCCAAGCTGGAACACGCCAAGTATAAGTATGCTCAAAACAGCAGTTGTCGTAAACTCAGGCTTTGTAGTTATAATAAAGGGCAGGCCCACCAGGAAGGTGAACATCTGACCGATGAAGATGGCGGAAAAGCGCGTATCCCCTTCAAGATTGCCAACGACCATGAACATGCCCGCCATAAACATACCGGCAGCAATAGCCACAAAGTTACCGAGGATATATCCGGGCTTGAGCTGGTCAAAGAAGAAGAGGGCTATGCCCAGTAATGTGGCAATGACCACATACATGTCGTTTCTTTTTATACGCTGTCTGAATATAAGCGCAGAGAATATGACGATGAATACGGGCGAGGTAAACTGAAGTACAATGGCGTTTGCCGCAGTGGTCAATTTGTTGGACACGGCAAAGCAGGTATAAACGCAGCCTGTGAGTATGCCGCTGAGAATGGTTTTGGATGTGAAGATGAAGCGGCGGCGGGTTATTACCATATACACTGCAAAGGTAAGCCCCGCTATGAGGCTTCGCATTCCCGCCATGGCAAAGCCGTTCCATGGGATAAGCTTCATAAAAATGCCCGCTATGCTCCACAGTGCTGCACACAGCAGCATCTCAATCATGCCGATGTTTTCCTTTTTCATATTTGCTCCTATACGCAAACAGGGGCGTGCTTAATACACGCCCCATGTCTTTTCGATTGAATAAGCCTTATTCGGAGAAGTCAGAGTCAATAAGCTCAGACAGAGTGGCTACAGCAGCCTCCTCATCAGCGCCGTCGGCAATGAGAGTGATCGCAGTGCCCTTGACGATACCAAGGGAGAGAACACCAAGAAGGCTCTTGGCATTGACACGACGTTCTTCCTTCTCGACCCAGATGCTGCTCTTGAACTCATTGGCTTTCTGAATAAAGAAAGTCGCAGGTCTGGCATGGAGACCTACCTGATTATTGATGACTACTTCTTTTGTTATCATACTTGCCGCTCCTTATCTCTAATATAGGTTAAATATATGCGTCTTCTGAGGATAAGATAGCAAATTTTTAGTCAAACGTCAACCGATTTCAGTTCTTTCGTTATTTTACACATTTGTGGACAGATGTTTACATTGTTTTTATTTCAGTTCGACCACAGTAACACCGCTCTCGCCTTCGCCGTATCTGCCCAGTCGGAAGGATTTAACAAATTTGTTCTTTTTGAGCATCTGCTGAATGGCAGCCCTCAGCGCACCCGTACCCTTGCCATGGATGATGGTAACAGTTTTGAGTTTTGCCATGAGAGCGTTATCCAGATAGCGTTCAGCCGCCAGCACACCCTCAAGGGCCTCCATGCCGCGAAGGTCTATTTCCGGTGAAATGCTCATGGAGCGGATGGAGCCGCCGCCGCTTACGGATACGGTTTTTTTGCTCTTTTTCTCCATGCCCTCGATGAGGAGCACCTCGTCCTCCTTGGCAGTGACGTTCATAATTCCGGCTCTCAGGGTGAGCACCCGGTCGGCTGAAACGGAGATGACCTCCGCAGTCATGCCCATGGACTTTATCTTTACGGTATCTCCCGCCCGTATCTCCCGGGAGGATTTCTGCTCCTGCGGAACCTCTATGCTGGGGCGAAGGGCATTCTCCTTTTCGTTGAGGCGGTGACGAAGCTGGGTCCGGGCCTCGTTTATGGCCTGAGCATTGTCCTCGTCGTTTGCCCGCTTTTTCATCTCGTCCAGCTGGGCAAATACCTCTTCCGCCGCTTCTCGGGCCTCGGCTATGATGCGCTCGGCCTCACGGCGGGATTTCTCGTCAGCCTTTTCAAGGCGGACTTCCAGCTCGGCTTTCAGGAATGAGGACTTCTTTGCGTTCTCCTGAGCCTGACGGAGAAGCCGTGCAGTCTCGTCCCTGTCCTTCTCCATGAGAAGCCTCGTCTGCTCCAGCTTTTCAATAGTGGCTTCAAAGCTGGCAGAGTCGGAATTGATGCGCTTTTTGGCATCTTCAATTATATCGTCGCCCAGACCAAGTCGGCTTGAAATGGCAAAGGCGTTGGACTTGCCGGGGATACCCACCAGAAGATGGTAGGTGGGACGAAGGGTCTCCACATCAAATTCGCAGGAGGCGTTCTGTACGCCTGCTTCGTTTGTTGCGTAGACCTTAAGCTCAGCATAGTGGGTGGTGGCAGCGATGACTGCGCCTTTCTGACGGGCGTACTCGATGATGGATATGGCAAGGGCCGCGCCTTCCGTGGGGTCGGTGCCAGCACCCAGCTCGTCAAAGAGCAAAAGGGAATTATCGTCACACTCGGAGAGCATATTGACGATATTGGTCATGTGGGCAGAGAAGGTGGAGAGATTTTGCTCGATGCTCTGCTCGTCACCGATATCGGCAAGGATATGGCTGAACACCGGCATATTGCTGCCGTCCGCCGTGGGGATATGCAGACCGCACTGGTGCATGGCCGCAAGAAGGCCGATAGTTTTTAAGGACACGGTTTTGCCGCCGGTATTGGGGCCGGTTATCACAAGGGTGTCAAAGTTTTCGCCCAGCTCAAGGCTTATGGGTACGGCCTTGCTCTGATCCAGCAGCGGATGGCGGGCGCGGCGCAAAACTATGCCTCTCCCCTCTTCCATGGCTGCGCTCTGGCAGTCCAGCTTGTAGGAGAGCTTGGCCTTGGCAAAGATAAGGTCAAGTCGGGTGAGAATATCAAAATCGGACTCTATATCGCTTCTGTGCTCGGCACATTCGGCGCTTAATTGGGCAAGGATGCGCTCTATCTCAAGCTTTTCCTTGGCCACAAGCTCACGAAGCTCGTTATTGGCCTTGACTGCCGCCATAGGCTCTACAAAAACGGTCATGCCTGAGGCTGAAATATCGTGGACAAGGCCCTGAATTGCGCCTTTATGCTCGGCCTTTACGGGTACCACATAGCGGTCTGAGCGCATGGTGATTATAGGCTCCTGCAAGACCTTGGCATAGGATGGTGAAGAAATGATCTTTTGCAGCGAGTCTCTGGCTCTGGCCGCAGCAGCCCGCATCTGGCGGCGTATGGATGTAAGGTCAGGTGATGCGCTGTCGGCGATCTCATCCTCGCCTACGATGGAGGTGCTTATTTTCTCTTCCAGAAATTTGTTGGCGCGAAGGCCGTAGAAAAGATGGTCAATACAGGTTTTGCCCACGCCGTCATCGGCGATATAGCCCCGCACCAGACGGGCGCAGCGCAGAACCGCTGCGATATCCATAAGCTCCCTTGTATTGAGTGAGCCGCCCAGCTCCGCCCTTGAAAGTGATGGGCGCACATCCTTTACCCCATAGAATGAGGGGCTCTGGCGCACGGTCATCATGGTTTTGGCAGCGCTGGTTTCCTCCTGCCGTCGCTGTACCTCATGGGCATCGGCTGAGGGCAGCAAGGCCCTCGCCCGCTCCTTGGCCTCAGCGGAGACAGCCTCGGCACAGAGCATTTCCAGCACCGCAGGCAGCTCAAGGGTAAAAAGTGATTTATCCGAAAAACTCATAGTTACTCCGTTTTTATATTATCTTGAAGCTTTTCCAGTAATCCAGTGTGGAAAAGCGGCGCTCGGTCTGTTTGAGAAGGTACTGCTCTGCGGCAAAGGAGAGGCGTTTCAAAGCCTGCTCATCCAGAGAAAAAGAGAAAAGCTGCTTTGCCGGGGCAGAGAGTATATAGCGCAGGGCAGAAAGGGAGGCCGGACACAGCTCAGCCATTACGCTTGAGGAATAGGGCGCACAGCTTTTGCAGAGGATGACCCCATTATCAAGGCTCAGAAGGGGCTGATCCGGCTCCTCGCAGCCGCAGGAGGCACAGGCGGAAACTTCCGGCATATATCCGGCAATAGCCATCAGCCTCAGTTCAAATGCCGCCTTGATATGCTCAGGCTTATACATTTTACGGCTGAGAGCATAAAGAGAATTGAGGGCAAGCTGCATCAAAGCGGCATCGGGCTGATCCTCAACACTGACCGCCTCAATACACTCAGCAATGTAGCAGCCCAGCGCAAAGTCCTCAATGTCTTCTCTCAGTCCGGCAAAGGCTTCCAGAATCGTGGCCTCATTTACGGTGAATTTACCCCGGTTTTCAAAAAGTGTCATTTCAGAGTAGGTGAGCTGCTGGGTAGCGGCGGCTGTTTTGCTGCCTTTTCTCAGGGCTCCACGGGCCTTCGCCGTCAGTTTTCCGTGCTCTGCGGCAAAAAGAGTGAGTATCCTGTCCGCTTCCTTGTAGCGCACTTCCCGCAATACAAGAGCTTTTGTGCTTTTAAACATATATGTACGTCCCGCTCCGCAGGCCGGGGATATCCCCGACCCATTTATTCAGACTGCCTGCTTATCCGGGCAAGGTGTCTGTACAATAGATAGTATACCGGATCGCCGGTTCGGGCAAAGGCCTGCCAAAGAGCCTCTTTTTCCATCGAAACCACCTCGTGCTTTTAGTATCTACGCACAAAGGCAGCTTATTGATGGAAGATATTAGTCATTATTGAAGCCGAAATTTTTGAGAAGGAAGCTGGAGTCGCGCCAGTTTTCCTTTACCTTTATCCAGGTCTGCAAAAATACCTTGGTGCCGAGAAACTCTTCAATATCGGTTCTTGCAAGCTCGCCGATACGCTTGAGCATGGCGCCCTTCTTGCCGATGATGATGCCCTTGTGGCTGCTCTTTTCGCAGTAAATGGTAACTTCAATGTCAACTATGCCGTTGCTGCGCTCCTTGAAGCTTGTGACCTCAACGGCAGTGCCGTGGGGTATCTCCTTTTCAAGGCAGTTGAGAAGCTTTTCGCGCACAAGCTCGGCGCAGATCTGGCGCTCGGGCTGGTCGGTTATCATGTCGTCCGGGAAAAAGTGGGGGCTTTCCACGGCGAACTTGTCCATTTCCTCCAGAAGCTGGGCAACACCGTCTCCGGTTTTGGCGGAGATGGGGATGATGCTTTCAAAGTCATAGGCGGCGGAATATAGGGCAATGACTTCAAGAAGCCTTGTTTTGTCCACGGTGTCTATCTTGTTTATGACAAGAATTGCGGGAGCGGCATTTTCCCTGAGACGCTCAATAAGCGCCTGCTCCTGTGCGCCGATAACAGCGACCGGTTCCACCACCAGAAGCACCAGATCCACATCGGCAACGCTCTCCTTGACCACGTTTACCATATAGTCGCCAAGGCGGGTACGGGGCTTGTGAAAGCCCGGAGTGTCCATCAGCACAAACTGGGCATTGCCGTGCTGAACGATGCCGGTTATGCGGTTTCTCGTGGTCTGGGGCTTGTCGGAGACTATGGCTATCTTCTCCCCTACCAAGGCATTGGTCAGGGTGGATTTGCCCACATTGGGTCTGCCGCAGACAGTTATCATCGCGCTTCTTGTTTCAATCATTTTATTTATCTCCCATTATCGCTTTTTCTCTTTTTCTCATTTCGGCCTTCATTTCAGCCTCGTCCACATGGTCATATCCCAGAAGATGCAGCACAGAGTGGACAGTGAGATACATAAGCTCCCTTTTGTAGCCGTGGCCGAATTCCTCCCCCTGTGCCTCACAGCGGGGTATGGAGATCATCATATCCCCAAGGACAACTGCGCCCGTGTCCATGTCTCTTTCGCAAAGCTCCGCGTCAAACTCTCCGGGTACAAGCTCGTTCATGGGGAAGCTGAGCACGTCGGTGGGACAGTCAACGGCGCGGAACTCTCGGTTTACATAATGTATACCCTCGTCATCGGTGAGCATTACGCTGATTATACAGGGTGCATCAACACCCTCCGCGTCCAGCGCCATATTCACGGCCTTTTTGATATATGCGGCAGACTCGTTATGGCCAAGGCCGCTTTTCTCCCGGCTTATATATATTTCATGCTCCATGCCTATTTCCTCTTGAACTGCTTTTTCACGGGGGGCTTTGAAGGCTCGACCGGGTTTTTCTTGTCGTATACCTCGTAGGCCTCGATTATCTTCTGCACCAGACGGTGGCGCACAACGTCAGTTCCGGAGAGCTTGCATATAGCAATGTCCTCTATGCCGTCCAGCACCTTCATGGCCACTTTAAGGCCGCTGACCTTGTCCTCGGGCAGGTCTATCTGGGTAATGTCACCTGTGATGACCACCTTGGAGCCAAAGCCTATGCGTGTCAGAAACATTTTCATCTGCTCACGGGAAGTGTTCTGGGCTTCATCCAGAATGATGAAGCTGTCATCAAGGGTACGGCCGCGCATATAGGCAAGGGGCGCAACTTCTATATTGCCCTTTTCAAGGAACTTCTGATAGGTGTCAGGCCCCAGCATATCAAAGAGAGCATCGTACAAAGGGCGCAGGTAGGGGTCAACCTTGCTTTGAAGGTCACCGGGGAGAAAGCCCAGACGCTCGCCCGCTTCAACGGCGGGGCGGGTCAGGATGATGCGGTTTATCTCCTCGGCACGGAAGGCGGCAACGGCGGCTGCAACGGCCAGATAGGTCTTGCCGGTACCGGCAGGGCCTATGCCGAGGGTGATGGTATTTTTGGCAATGGCATCGCAGTATTCCTTCTGGCCCAGGGTCTTGGGCTTTATGGGCTTGCCCTTGGCGGTTATGCATATAACATCCCCGGCAAGCTCCCCTATCTGAGTCTCTCTGCCCTCTTTCACCAGCTTTATGATATAGCGCACATTCTGCGAGTCTATATTCTCCCCCTTGGCCGCAAGAGTCAGAAGTCCGTTTATGGCCTTATCAGCCAGCATAACGTCCTCTGCCTCGCCGCAGATGTGTATCATATCGTCCCGGTCCAGTACCTTTACGCCAAGCTCCGTTTCGATTATGCGAAGGTTTCTGTCAAAGGAGCCGAAAACGCTGATAATATGCTCCATCCGGTCAACTTTTATGGTCTGTTCTATCATTTGAATGTCCTTTCAAGGCGTTTTATACTCGTAAAGCCCGGCAATATTTTCAAGGCAGGCTGCCCTCAGGCTAACAAAGTCCAGCCCCTCACGGCTGCCGCTGACTGCACTGTGGGACAGTATTTCACCGTCCACCTGCCTTTTGATATCATCATACAGCCGTTTTGCCATTGCATCGGTGTTGGGTACTGCCCTGCCCTGTATTTCATAGGGCAGTATTTTCTCAACGATCACTGTCACAGGCAGGGCGAAAATCCCATCTATCCCAATTATATAATTATCTATAATTTTATCGCATCCGTCAACTGTTTTTCTGCCGCCGGGATAAAAATTAAGACGCTTTTTACCAAACTTCAGCGCTATGCGTATGCGTTTGCCGGAGGATGATATTTTTGCGTTTTGCTCTGTGGGAGATACGCTGTGCTTCTCCAGCCAGGTCTCCGCCATCACCTGTCCCTGGGCGCGCACCAGCCGGGGCTGTGCTGTGATACTGTCCATAAGACCGGAAACCAGAACTTCGCCTTCCAGCACTGAGTCTCCTTCCTCCACCAGCACCTTGCCGTTGAGGGCCGATATATTTTTTATTATACCCGTTTTTTCGGCTACAAGGTCGGCGCCTTCGCTCTCCACATATATCTCCGGCTTCTCAATGCGCTCACTGACCACAACACTGGCTCTGGATGAATTTACGTTCACGGTCATCCATGCAAGTTCGGGAAGTTTTAAAAGAACCTCGCTTCGCAAAAGCTCCTTGTCCACTCCGGGCCAGAAGCTGCCGCAGTCAACGCCGCAGTCGGCAAGCACCCGGAGTATCTCCCCGTCTGTGAGCTCTTTATTGCCGTATACCTTCATATCCCATATGAAAAGAGTCGAAAAGGCCAGAAGCAGCATTACTGCCGCAAAGCCTATAAAAAGCGCTCCGTGTCTTTTTACAAAGTCTGCAAGCCTGCTGCCGCCGCTTACAGTTTCCACTGTCACTTCACACATACTTTTTCGAGCAAGTGCATACAGCAACTCTTTATCCCGCTCATAGAAGCTAAATGTAAGCGTATATGTATCCGGACAGCGCATATCCCAGATTTCAAGGGCATTCATAGCACAGGCATTGAGCAGTGTTTCAGGGTAGGCCCCGCTCAGCTCGGCTCTGCACACACCCTTAAAAGCGAATATTCTTCTTTTCATCATTCCCACTCCACCGTCTGAATTTTACCGCAGATCATAAGATTTTCGCTGCTCATTGCCGCAAGATACAGCCCATCTCCGCGGAAAACAAGCCTGCCTCTTTTTGCCGCTACAGATATACAGGACTCTTCAAATGAAAGTATTCCCCGGTGGTTCTCCACCAGCGCCCGACTCCCGCCCACCATACTCAGCTTCAGTTCTCCAAGCATTGCTTCCGATGGCAGCTCCATACTTTCCGCCATGGCTTCAACTCTGTCAATCAGCTTTTTCACACATTCACCTCCGCTTTGTATAAATCTATGTCGCGGGGCATAATTTGATACGGATAAAGGAGGGATGTTTATGAGAGGGAGACTCGCCGTAGGGGTTTCACTTTGCGCTATGGCAGCACTCATCTTTGCCTCTGAGGCCGTACTCAGCTCATGCCGGAGAGCGCTTTCAATATGCTGCGAGCTGATCATCCCCTCGCTTTTCCCTTTTTTTCTTCTGTCCATCCTCATGAACAGGCTGAAAGTCCCTCTCTATCTGGGGAAACTTTTAGCGCCCTTCTCAAGGCTTGCATTCGGTGTTTCCGGCAGCGGCGGGACTGCGCTTATGATGGGACTTTGCGGAGGCTACCCGCTGGGTGCCGCCTATATTGCGGATATGAGAAAAGCAGGGCTTATTGAGGCGGATGAGGCCGAGCGCCTGCTTGCCTTCTGCAATAACTCCGGCCCGGCCTTCATAATCGGAGCAATAGGCACTGGTATTTTCCGCTCGTCGGCGGTGGGGCTTTACCTCTATGGGGTGCATATTGCCTCTGCCATGATTACCGGGCTATTTTTCAGGCGCAGCGGTGTTGAAAGCGATAAGGAGCTTACTCCGCCAACTGCCCTGCCTTTCGCGCAGGCATTTACAGAGGCAATAAAGGACGCTGTGATATCGGTTTTGAACGTTTGCGGCTACGTGGTGTGCTTTACGGTACTTGTGGGGCTTCTGGATGCAGACGGATTTTTCTCGCTGATTGTGGGTCGTTTTTCTCAGTTGAGCGGCGGGGAGCTGCACTGGGTGCGGGCCTTTCTCACGGGTATACTGGAGCTTGGCAGCGGCACAGGGCAGATGCAGGGCTTGAAGCTTCTGCCCATCAATCTTGCGCTGGCGGCCTTCCTTGTGGGCTGGGGCGGGCTCAGCGTGCATTTTCAGACCATGGCTCAGATAGCGGATACGGACATCAAAGGCAGCTATCACTTTGCAGGCAGGCTTATCTGTGCCAGTATTGCCGCGCTGTTGGCCTATTTTTGCGCAGGGATAATAACATAAGGGAGCTGTTGTCTTTTTACAGCTCCCTTTGCGTCATTCAAGATTCAGTTTGTTTTTCAAAAAGTATGTGTTTATGAAGTAGAATATCAAATTCAGAACAAGAGTAAAAAGCAGCAGCCCTGTCATGACAGTATGGATCGTTACCGGGACACTGAGGGTGTCCAGATAATTTGTGACTGAAAAGGAAAGGCCGCTTTTATCCACTATTATGCCGAAAACTCCGCCGAGGATCTGCATAATAAAATTGATGCCGAAATACACCAGTACACTCATGAGTATCTTTCTGTTGGCAAAGCTCTGCCCGATGGACATAGCCGCGTAAAACTCAAGGCAGTTGGCTGCAATGGCAAGGATAATAAACACAAAAAACTCAAGCGAGGCAATAATAGCATGAATATGGTTCCCGTCTGGGAAAAGCTCTTTTAAGTATTGCAAGAGACCTTTAAATGCTCCTGTAAATTCCTTTGCAAACTCTATGTCAAACATAAGGATGAAAAAGGCCAGTGCCACAACGAAAAAGCTTGCCGCATACCACAAAAGCGACACAAGAAGCTTTGACCACACATGCTTATGCACTGATACTGGCAGCGTCATCATAACATAGCCCTCGTCCTGTAAAAGATTTTTGTAAAAGCGCTGTATCATCAGGGCAAAGGCCATGATGCAGGCCGCAGCTATGGCTATGATAAAGGCCGTGAGCAATATTATGCCCATAAGATTCATAAGCTTGTTGTCCGCTTCCAGAAGCGTTCTGGTGGCAAGGTTTGCACCCGCCGCCGTGATCAACACCAGCAGGAACAGCGGCAGCATCACCCGGCCTGTAGCGCGAAGCTCGTGCTTCATAAGTTTTCTCAGCATCTGAACACCTCCCTGAACAGTGCATCCACACTCATGCCCCGCTCCTCACGTATAGCGTCGACCGTGGACTGCAAGACTATCCTGCCCTTGTCAATGAAAACGACCTCGTCCAATATCTTTTCCACATCTGAAATCAGGTGAGTGGAAATGAGAACCGTAGCCTCCGGCTCGTAGTTTCCGATGATGGTGGATAGGATATAGTCTCTTGTTGCAGGGTCAACGCCGCCTATGGGTTCATCCAGAAGGTAGAGCCTGGCCTTGCGGCTCATGACCATGATAAGCTGCACCTTTTCCCTTGTGCCCTTGCTCATTTGCTTTATACGCTGCTTGGGGGATATGCCCAGATGCTCAAGCATCCTCTCCGCCGCATCACGGTGGAAGTCCTCGTAAAAGTCCTCGTAAAAGTCCATAAGCTGCTGCGCCGTCATCCAAAGTGGTATGGATGTTCGCTCCGGAAGATAGCTTACAAGCTTATGGGAGTTTACATCCGGCGTTTCGCCGCAGATACATATGCTGCCGCTATTGGGCGTGAGAAGGCCGTTGGCAAGCTTTATAAGCGTTGTTTTTCCGCTGCCGTTAGGTCCCAACAGCCCCACTATTTTCCCCCCGGCAAGGCTCAGATCAACGCCGTCAAGGGCTGTGCACCTGCCAAAGTTTTTTGACAGCTTATTGCAGGTCAGTATTTCCATTATTTTCCTCTCCTTTCCCTGCTGCCATTATCAGCTTGATTATTTCATCCTGTCCAAGCCCCAGCTCACCCATTGCATTCATGAAGCTTTCAAGGTGCTTTGTCGCCTGAGAAAGCTTGGCCTCCTTTATAAGCTCAAGGTTTTCCGTGACCTGTCTGCCGCTGGTGCGCTGGGAGAAAACCAGCCCTTCCCGCTCAAGCTCCGCCATCGCCCTTTGCATGGTGTTGGGGTTTACACCGGCCTCAGTCGCCATGTCGCGTACAGAGGGAAGCCTTTCCCCGCTGCCGTACTCACCCCGAACTATTGCCACCTTTATCTGCTCCACTATCTGAGTGTAGATGGGCATATCATTTCTGAACTGCCACTTCATGTGCCGCCTCCTTTCGTGTTATTGTATTAAGCGATTAATACAATAACACATTTTTCTGTTTTGTCAAGAGGAAATTGGAATTTGATTTACAGAAAAATGGACCGGTATGATACCGATCCATTTTATGATTTGTCTTTTCTTTTTTTCAGCCAAGCCGCTGCCACAAAGGAGAAGAGGATAATTGCGATTTGTACTACAGTGGAAAATATGAACTGGGGTGAACCCGGTTCGGACACGCTGGTGCCCATGAATGAGAACATCACAGCCGAAGGCATGACGCCAAGCACACTGCCCAAAAGGTAGCCTCTGTACCTAAAGTCGTTTGCACCCAGAAAGGCACTGACTATATCGCTGGGCAGAAAATGGATAAGGCGCAAAATCGTGGTAAACAACAGTTCATTTTCATGCCCGCTGCGGTCCAGCTCCCGGAATTTGGGGTATTTGCTCTTTATGGCATCCACTGCTCCCTTACCAAGCCGTCTTCCAAGAAAAAATGGGGCCGTGGACATGATGGCAATGCCCACAGCGTCCATGAATATGGCAAGCGCCATGGGGAAGATTATTCCGTTTACTGTAAAGAGAATGCCGCTGTACACGAATATGCTTAAGCTTTTAAGGAAGAAGAGCGCACACATGATAAGCGCAGCGTACCATAAGTTCTCGGGTGTGAAGCTCAAAATCTGCTCCACCGAAAGTTCCCTGAGATTTAATGCGCATCCTATAATTATCAGTATCCACACAGTCGCCAGCAGCGTATTGACTAAATTAAGCTTCTTGTTCATTTCTTTTTTGTACAAGGCAATACTTCATAGGACCAGGCTAAAAACGCACCTGAAATTGCAAAGAACAGGAAACTGTGAGCATAATCCGCCCTGAATATATGCGTTTCCATCATATTATCCACCAGAAGCATGGCTATAGGCAAAGTCAGAATTTTAAGGCTCATACACACCTCCGGCTTTGTGGAGAAGAACACCTTTACCATCCTTGTCACAAGGAGTATCGTAAAAAGGATGAGAATAACTGCCCCGGGTATGCCCGTCAGCATCAGCGCGTCCAGAATATAGTTGTGCATATCAATAAGCTCTTCAGGTTTTTTTCTGTTTGCCAACACGGCACCCAAATCCAGGATTTCTTCCATATATTCGCTTGAGATACCGCCACAAAAAATCCGCGCAGGCTGCTCACGGAGCATAATCAGGCCTGCATGCCAGATATAGCGTCTCCCGCCAAGGATGAGTACGTTGTTCATCCCCCTTGTCTCTTCAAAGCTGATGTTCTCTTCTTTCTTTGTGGTCTCTTCTTCTGCCGGCTGCTGCTCATCCGCAGAAATGGAAGCCGTTTCCTGAGGATCGGCAACAGCGACGGCCGCCGGAGCTGAGTCTGGTGTATTTTCTTCGGCAGAATTGAGCTTATTGGCAGCTATCTGGCTTGATGCGAAGGTACAAAGGGAGTTTGCCGCCGAGTATCCCATATAGCTGAGAGGGAGCACCACTACAATTATCGCCGTTATCATAAGCGCCTTAAAGCCTGTTTTCTTAACAGAAAACTTCTTCAGGGCAAGGAGAATAAAAAGCATCGCTATTGCCACGCACAGGCCGATCTGTGCAGACCTGCAAAAGCTCATGGCCGTGGCAAAATAGAAAACTATGCCAAAAATTACGGCAATTATACGTAGCAATATATTCCTGTTTCTGAAAAACTGGCAGATCATCAGCACCGTTGCAAAGGCAAACCATATTCCGGAAATATTTCTGTGGGTATTTTCCAGCAGAAGCTGGTAATTGCTCAATTTACCCATGCCCACGGTCACATCAACAAAGGGCAGGGACACTCTTGTAAGGTTTATAGCTCCATACAGTCCGTACGCCGCCAGAATAAACCAGTACGCGCAAACACCCCATATGGCCAGATCCAGAAAACGCTGCCTGTCCTTATTCTCAAGCAGAAATCCCACGCTGAAAAATGCGCAGCTCAGCGCCACCTGCCTTACTACCAGATGGTACTCCTCATAAAGATATATATCACCGTTGATAATTCTTGTTATGAAAAGCCACAGGATATAAAGCCACACAAATCTCTCTGCCCAGCTTCTTTTGAAAAGGCGCAGATAAAAGCTGAGCGCAATAAAGGATATCATAAGTACGTCCGTATAATGGGTAAGTATCCTGTACCACAGCTCCAGCTGCAAATCCGCAACAGCATAGAAATATATCAGGAAAAGACCGATAAGTGCAAACAGTCTGTGTTTATTTTCATGCTCCTTGCAAAGTGTCGCTGAAAAATTCATGTTCTTCCTCCAAAAGCTGAAAGTCAAAGCTCAATTTTGTCGGGACTTCTGTGCCAGAATTCTCTGAAAAGCTCCCTTGTCTCCGTTGCCAGAATGATAAGGAACAAAACAGCAATATACTTCTGCTCGATTATAACTATCTCGGTAAAGTAGAAAAGATAGCCTATGACAGAAGAAAGGATAAGAGTGACGGGGATATACCACTTGCGCCTGTCATACATGAAGTAGATGAGGGCAAGGATATCCGCCATGTAGAAATATCTCTCATGCATTCTGGGGAGAAGATAGGGAATGAGCATGGCGGAGAGGAAAAATATCTTGATAAGATGCCTGTCCTCAAGCTTTTTGAGGAAGGTCAGGCAGAAATAGATAAAGAGGATGACTGCAGCACCGGCACAGAAAACAGAGACCACGCTGAAGCTTTCAAAATCCGCACCCTCAAAGAAGCGCCAGATGGTGGGTGCATTGTGGAAAAGGAACCCGTAGTTCTGGGTCTGGTCGGCATAGATGCCAAGGCAGCTTGATACGCTGCGGCCGGCAATGACGGCAGGCAGCATGGAGCCGAAGAAAATCACCGGTATCCACAAAAGATGACGCCATTTCACCTTGCCCTTGAAAAGGCAGATACCCAGAGCAGGCAGGATAAAGATGGCCTGAAGCTTGAAGCAGAAGGCCACGGTCCACGCAATGGCACAGAGTCTGCCTCGGCTGTTGAGAGCCGCCAGAATGGAGATGAGGCAGAAGGACACATAGATTGCATCACACTGGGACCACTGAGCAGAATTGATCATCACAGTGGGGGCTGCCAGAGTAAGGATAAAAGAGACTATCTGGAGTCTTCTGTCCTCTACGCCGAACATCACAAGCTTCATCACGTAATAGGCCAACACCACATCAAAAAGGCAGGACAGCGCCTTGATGGATATGAGCGGGTCAACGTTTATACGGGAGAAAACGAGAAGTATGTATATGTAAGGCAGGTTATAGTCCCCTATGGGGGTGCGCAGAGCCTCGCCAACAGAAAGCTCGCTGAGGTCCTTCACCCAGTTGGAAAGGAATGCCTTATAATCATTGGACTGGAAATAAAGCAGACTGACCCTTGCAAACATCACACAGGCAAGGCAGGCGGAAGCCATCAGAAGGGAGATAGCATCAAATCTGTCCTGTGAAATGAGCATGGCCTGTGCCAGAAAGTAAAAGCCGCCGAAGAGCAACGCCGTCAGCACAGGATAGTCCACGTTGACTTTCTCTGCCGTGAGTATCACAAAGATGCCGAAGCCCACGGACAAAATTGCCGCGCACAGATACAAAAGGGGCTTGTTCCCTTCAAATTTATTAACTATTCTCTCTGTTTTTGTCAAAAAATCACCTTCAATTTGCTTATCTTTGAAAGCATACTATAAAATGCTCAATCAGTCAATTTTTTCAGATTTATTTTTCAAGCTTATAGCTTACTGCACTTTCTTCAAGGGCGTAGCCATATTCAGCCGCGCCATTTACTATGTCATCATGCTGCAAAAAGAGCGGGCCGAATGCGTTGGACTTTACTATGTAGATATACTGGGGGATTTTTTCCGGGTTTACACCGTAGTACAGCTCAAGACGCTCCACGGTGGAACTGTCAAGTCCGGAGAGCCAGGCAGAGAACGTGCCGTAGGGGTAATCGTCGGCTATGAGATAGCACCAGGGTATCTGGCTCATCACCAGAAGCTGATCCCGCTCCATATCCCGATAGTACTGCATATCCTCGTAGATAAGTCTGTAGCTCTCTTCAAGGCCCGAGGACGTAATTATCCCCTTTGCAGGGCCTGCAGAAATGCGGCTGTCCATCTCCGCGGGAGATACGTCCCAGAAGCAATGCTCAGCCTTGCTCATAACTGTCATTGCAAGCAGCAAAAGCACCGTCCACCCTACGCATAGCCAGCGGTTTTTGTTTCGCGGATGCTCCCTTTGTTCCGCCATCAAAAGCCCAACAAAGATAAGACTTGCCACGTTCACCACGGAAAAAGCCATGGAAATAACATCAAAGCCCATGTTGGATGTGGAAGATACACAGGCAGAGTACGCAATGCCCAGTAAAAAGACCCACACAAAAAGCTTTACCGGCTTTTTGGAGAGCAGGATATAGGAAGAAAAGCCCACGAAGACCAGCGGAAAAGCGGTGGCATTATAATACTCTTCCGTGATATTTGGAATGAACAATATCATGCACAAAACTGTGCAGCTAAGGGCGAAGATAAGGTGAAAGCCTGTATGTTCCCGGCGCTTCTTGTCAAGGAGCATCAAAGCAAAATGTACAGCATAAAGCCCCAGCACCAAAAGCATCAGTTTGTGGCTTGTTACAATGCAGTAGACATAGTGCTTTGCCATAAACCAGAGCGAATATGAGGGGTGCTCCGGGTCGGACATAAGGCCGGGAAGATTTGCAAGGAGCATGGAAAGCTCCGTATTTTTCAGGAAAAACACCACAAAGAGCGCAAAGGGGATAAAAATACCCGCTGTGAAGTACAAGAAGCTTTTCTTTGTGAAGATATCAAAGCCCTGCGTTTTTTTCAGGGCAGGCAAGGAAAATACCGGCACTGCCAAAGCATACAGCAGATATACCACCGCAAGGTAGGGGCAGCACACCACGGCGCAGGCAAAGCTCACCCCGCCAACAATCCAGGGCAGCTTCTTTTCGCTCTGCGCCGGAGCTATGATAATACCTGTCAGCATGAGCATATCCAGAGCAATGGTATTGTAGCTGAGAGTCATCATGTCAAAGGGAGTGTATAGAAGATAGATGACAGAGGCTGCAGCCGCCATTACGCCGTATTTTCTCAGCCTGACATATACCAGAGCAGATACAATGGCGTGCATTATAAGATAGGCATAGCGGGAGGCCAGCATTATCCCCTCATTGGAGCCGTTCACAGCCCTGAAAAGCTTCACAAAGGGCAGAAGGAAAAAGCTTGTGAGCTGGGAAAGATGCCACTCATCCACAAAAAGGTGCTCCCCGAGACTGAGGCGGTGGGCAACGGTCAGGTAAAAGCCCTCGTCACTGCCGCCGAAGCCGTATGGGCATTTCCACGCAGCAAAGGCCAGAGCCGCAGAAAAAAGCACAAACCAGGCAAGGCTTTGAACACTGATATCGAATTTTCCAAGCTTAAAGTTTTTCAATGCTCAAGCCTCCTTCCATTTTCAGGACTTTTTCCTCAGATGTTTTGCAAAAAGCTCCTCTCCTGCTTCGGAAACCACTACCGCCACAAAGATAAGCACAAAGCCAAAAAACACCTTGGGAGTCAGCACTTCCCCGTAGAAAAGCACCGAAATAAGCGCACCGAAGACTGCCTCCAAAGTCAGCAGCATTGCTGCCGTGGCGCTGGGGGTATAGCGCATGCCCCAGGCCTGAAGGAAAAAGCAGGCGCCTGTACACATTACGCTGAGATAGAGAATATTCGTCCATGCGGACATGGGTACATTGGTGGGTGCTGCTTCAAACAGCAGGGCACCCAGCCAGCATACCACAGCCGCGGCTGAAAACTGCACGCCTGTGATGGATAGGGAGTCACAGCCGCCGATATACTGCTCCATCATTATAATTTGCAGCGAGTAGAAGATACCGCACATCAAAGTGAGGATATCGCCTATATTTATTTCATCAAAACCGCTGTTCAAAGCCACAAGACCAATGCCCGTAACGCAGAGCACTGCGGCGCAGATATTGAACACACTGGGTTTCCTTTTATAGATGCCCCAGGCCATAAAGGGCACCAGCACACAGTAGGTGGAGGTGAGGAAAGCATTTTTCCCCGGACTTGTGAAAACAAGGCCGTAGGTCTGCACAACGTAGGCCGCCGCAAGGCAAAAGCCCATCAGCACCGCGCCTTTGAAGCTGCGCCTGTCCATCTTTTTGAGCTTCCTGCCTGCGGGTATGAGCATAAGCACTGCCGCAAGGCTGAATCTTATAGCAAGGGTCCACATGGTGCCCACATCGCCCAGAGCGGATTTAAGCACCACAAAGGAGGTTCCCCAAATGAGAGCTGCCGTGAAAAGGGCAAGTCTCCCCCATAATCCTTTATTTGCAAACATAAGTTATTATCAGACCTTTTCCATATGGGCAGCGGCGGCACGGAGCATAAGCTTTTTTGTGCCCTGCTGCTCAAAATTAACTTCTATAAGATAGTCGCCGCCCATGGGAGTCATCTTGGTGATAATCCCCTCGCCGAAGGCCTTATGGCGCACGCTGTCGCCCAGGGCAAAGGCTGTGGATGCAGCAGGTGCGGGCGCTTTCACCGCAGAGGGTGCAGCGACGCTGTGTCGGCTGGGAGCCGGCTTATAGGCAAAGCCCAGATCTCTTGGCTTTTCACTGAAGCCGTAGCCCCGTGGTATGTTCTTTTTCACGTGCTGGGCAGGTATCTCGTCCACAAAGCGGGAGACACGGTTTGCCGTGGTGGAGCCGAAGAGCATGCGCTGTCTTGCGCAGACAAGCTCCAGATGTCGCTCCGCCCTTGTCAGCGCCACATAGCAAAGCCTTCGCTCCTCTTCCATTTCCTCATGCTCACCTATGCAGCGGGTGCCGGGGAAGATACCTTCCTCCATGCCCACGATGTAGACCCATGGGAACTCAAGACCCTTGGCCGAGTGCATGGTCATCATGACCACCGCATCCGCTTCGCGGTCATAGTTATCAAGGTCGGAGTAGAGAGCGATGTTGGCAAGATAGCCTTCAAGAGTGTCGTCACCGGTCTCCTGAACATAGTTTACGATACTGGATTTAAGCTCACGGACGTTTTCGGCCCGGTCGCGGTTTTCCTCGTTGTCCTTTTCCTCAAGGGCACGGAGATAGCCGCTCTTGTCCAGTATCTCATCCAGCAAGGCTTCAAGGCTGTTCTTTTTGGAAAAGTCCCGAAGCTCCTCTATCATGGAGGCAAAGAGCCTGAGCTTGATGGAGGCGGTACGAAGCTCCGCATGGCTGTCCGCATCTGCGGCAATACCGAACATACTGGTATTATTTTCAAGAGCCAGAGTGCGCAGAGTTTCGATGCTCTTTGCGCCTATACCACGGGGTGGATTATTTATTATCCTTGTAAGGCGCAGATCGTCCTCAGGCGTTGCCACAACGCACATATAGCTGAGAACGTCCTTGATCTCAGCCCTGTCAAAAAAGCGGGTGCCGCCCACTATACGATAGGGTATGCCGTTTCGCTTGAAAGCATTCTCCAAGGGTCTGGACTGGGCGTTCATGCGGTACAAAATAGCATGATCACGCCAGTTTGCGCCCTGACCGTAGTTTGCCATGATGGATGAGGCCACATACTGAGCCTCGTCATTTTCGTTATCCGCAACCTGCACGGAGACGAGGTCGCCGCTGCCCTTATTCGTCCAAAGCTCCTTGCCCTTGCGGCCTATATTGTTGCGGATGACCGCATTGGCAGCGTCAAGGATATGGGAGGTGCTGCGGTAGTTCTGCTCAAGCCTTATGGTGCGGCAGCCTTTGAACTCATTTTCAAAGGAGAGGATATTTTCGATAGTCGCGCCACGGAATTTATAGATGCTCTGGTCATCATCACCCACAACGCAGATATTGCCCCAGCCGCCGGAGAGCAGAGAGGCCAGAAGGTACTGCAGGTGGTTTGTATCCTGATACTCGTCTATAAGCACATATTTGAACCTGCGCTGCCAGTAGGCGCAGACCTCGTCATTCTCCTCAAGGAGCTTGACGGTGAAGAAAATAAGGTCGTCAAAGTCCATGGCGTTGGCGGCAAAGAGGCGGCACATATACTCAACATATATCTCCCCTATCTTAACCCTTCTGAAATCCGAAGAGGCTCTGGCCTGGGAAAGATATTCCTGAGCGCCGATGCGGCTGTCCTTGGCACGGCTTATCTCCGCCAGCACGGAGCGGGGCGGCATCATCTTCTCATCCAGCTCCATATCCTTCAGAATGCGCTTTACAAGGCTCTGGGTGTCGGAAGTATCGTATATGGTGAAGCTTGTGGAAAAGCCCAGCTTCTCTGCATCGCGGCGGAGAATACGCACACAGGCAGAGTGGAAGGTACAGGCCCAGATGTCATTGGCCCGCTCCCCCAGCATACGCTCCAGACGCTCCTTAAGCTCGCCTGCGGCCTTATTGGTAAAAGTGATTGCCAGTATGCGCCATGGCTCTACCGGGTCAAGGGCAGCATAAAAGTCCGCATTCTCATCGCCTTTTTCAAGGCTTTCCAGTGCGGCGGCGTCTGCATATTCATTTAGTTCTTCGCTGTCCCCACCCTTGCCGTATCTGAGCAGGTTTGCAATGCGGTTTATTAACACTGTGGTCTTGCCGCTTCCGGCACCGGCCAGTATCAGCAGTGGCCCCTCTGTGGCCAGTACCGCCTGCTGCTGCATCTCATTCAGGTGGGTAAACTGAGCGCGGATGTATTCCTTTCGCGCCTTGGCAAAGCGTTTTTCAAAATCATTAACCATAAAGTTTATGATAACATATCGCCCTTAGTTTCTCAAGCTGAAAATATTGTGCTGCTCCCCCATTATTGACAAAATAAGCGGCTTTACTGTATTCTATGACAGTATTTTATTTTGTCGTGCTGGAGCATATCATGAAAAAGGAAAACAAGGCCGTGGCAGTCAAGCCCGACCGGGTGAAAATTGAAAAGCTTCTTATGATATTGCTGCCCTGCGCGGCACTTCTGATATCATATTATATCCTTGCGCCTCAGCTCAAGCTGCTTTATGCCCACATGCAGCAGGAAAATTACGCCGCATCTGCGCCTGCGGTGGCTGACGATGCGCTCACGCCGGTGGAAGACTCTGAGGCCGCAGCCGAGTTTGCGCCCATTGAAGATGTGTCCCGCTTTCCTGACGTTTTGGATATGAGCGAAATGGACGCAGGCGAAATAAAGGACAACACGCCCCATGCCTCCCAGCCGGCAGTACCTGAGATAATATATACTCAGGATCATCAAAGCCCAAATCCTTTGCAGATTTTCGACTCAATGGGCAGAACGATGTATACATATTCCTTCAAAACAGGCTCTACCGGCTGCCTTCTGTATCGCGGCAGCGGGGAGGAGAGCGATGTTATCCCCGTGGATGAAAACGGTGACGGCGTGCTGGATTACGGACTGCGCTATATTCCCAATAAGCCTTCCGCAGAAGGGATGAGCCCCATGACCGAGGGCTATTACGAGTCTGTAACCTTGTTCAATGAGGACAACAGCCCTGTTGATGAATACGACATAAGCGCCATTCCATTGACACGGCCTGAGGGAAGCAACGTGGGCTGGAAGACTGAAAACGGCAAAACCTATTACTATGGGCAGAACGGCCTGCCTGTGACCGGGCTCAAAAGCATAGACGGCAAGCTTTACTATTTCAACCGGAACGGTGAAAGGGCAAGTCAGATTGGTGTTGACGTTTCCTGCTTCAACGGCACCGTAAACTACGCCTCCGTAAAGTCACAGGGCATTGATTTTGTCATAGTCAGAGTGGGCGGTCGAGGCTGGGAGAGCGGCCTTATGTACGAAGACAGCATGGCAATGGATCACATCAGGTCTGCCAAAGCCGCAGGGCTGAAGGTGGGTGCGTACTTCTACTCCACCGCCGTAAACATTGCCGAGGCAGTGCAGGAGGCCAGCTTGGTTTTAGAGCAGCTTGACGGTATGGAGCTTGAGATGCCCGTATTTATCGACATGGAATACTCCGGCAGCTTTCCCAGAGGCCGTGCCGATGCTCTGAACAGCGCTCAAAGAGTAGAAATAATAGGCGCTTTCTGCAAGACCATGGAAAACTGCGGCTATGAGGCCGGAATATATTCCGGTGAAAGCCTTCTCAGCAGCTCTGTAGACCACAGCTCCATAGAGCAATACTGCATATGGCTTGCAAACTACACTGAGAATAACGCTATGCCCACATACCCCCACAGCTACGATATCTGGCAGTTTACCGACAGGGGTGTAGTTGAAGGCATGGGCGGAAATGTGGACATAAACGTTATATTCTGATTGGAATTTCAAAAAATGAGTGATTTTACATTACGCACTGTGCAGCTTTCCGACGCTGCTGCCATATCCGAAATTTACCGCTGGTATGTGGAAAACACAGCCGTCAGCTATGAGTACGCCGCACCCGACGAAAAGGAGTTTCAGCGGCGCATTACCGCCACGCTGGAGCGCTTCCCCTACATAGTTGCAGAGGATGAAAGCGGCATACTGGGCTACGCCTACGCCGGGGCTTTCAACACCCGCATGGCGGCAAGCTGGTGCGCCGAAGTGTCCATTTATGTGGCACGCTGCCAACGGGGTCGTGGAATTGGCAGGGCCCTGTACGAAAGGCTTGAGGAAATACTGAAAGGGCTGAATTTCCAGACTTTGGTGGCGAAAGTGGCCTGCTGTGAGCGGGAATATGACGAGTACCTCACAGATGACAGCATAAAATTTCACGCCGCCTGCGGCTATGAGGACGCGGGAACAGTAAAGAACTGCGGATACAAATTCGGGCACTGGTACGGGCTTAAGATGATGGAAAAGTACATCGGAAATCATCCGAGTCCTGTGGATGAGACGGTTCCCTTTTCAAAATCAGACATATAAAAAATCCACCCTGTAGGGTGGATTTTTTACATGTCACAGGAAAGAATATCCTCCAGTGTCTCCCGGCGGACGGCGATATGCTCGCCCGTCTCTGTGAGCATGAGCACGGCAGGCCTGCCAACACGGTTATAGTTTGAGGACATGGAGTAGTTATAAGCGCCGGTTGTGCACACAGCAACCACGTCTCCCCTTCCGGGAGCGGTCAGGCTAACATCCGGCTGGATCACATCATCGCTTTCACAGCAGCGGCCCACAAGGTCACAGCGGAGCTTATCTTCGCTTTCGACCCGACTTGCATTGAACACGGTATACTTTGAGCCGTAGAGGGCATAGCGGGGATTGTCGGTCATTCCGCCGTCAATGGAGACATAGTTTTTGTAGCCGGGTATTTTCTTTATGGTGCCCACGGTATAGAGGGTCATTCCAGCATCGGCCACAATGCTCCTGCCCGGCTCCATAAGGATGATGGGTGCTGGCATGGCAAGCTTTTCACAGTATTCCTTTATAAAATCACCCAGTGTTTTTATGTTCTGGGGAATGTCAATAGCCGGATCTGAGTTTACATAACGCACACCATAGCCACCGCCGATGTTGAGAACATTGAGGGAAAGGCCATGCTTTTCGTTCATCTCCTTCATGAAAGAGAGCATAATCTCTGCCGTGTCATGGTACACGCTGTGATCCTCGTCAAAGACCTGAGAGCCCACATGGCAGTGCCAGCCCTGAAGGGAGATATTGGAAAGCTCCAGCGCGGCCTTGCAGAATTCCGCTGCCTGTCCGGTTTCGATGGCGACGCCGAATTTGGAGTCCACTTTGCCGGTATTTACGGCCTCATAGGTATGAGGGTCTATGCCGGGGGTAACGCGCAGCAAAACCTTCTGTACTACGCCTTTTTCCTTTGCAATGGCGTCAAGGGCGTAAAGCTCATCAAAACTGTCCACCACAAAGTGGCCCACACCGCAGTCAATGGCATAGGCAATGTCCCCATCGGTTTTGTTGTTGCCGTGGAAGAAAGCCCGCTCCATGGGAAAGCCCGCTTTCATAGCAGTATATATCTCACCGGAGGATACAAGGTCAACACACATATCCTCCTGCCCCATTATCTCATACATATGCTTGAAGCAGGCGGCCTTTCCGGCATAGACGGGTCTGCTGCCCGCACCCATGTACTCGGCCATGGCCTTTTTGTACATACGGCATTTCTGGCGGATAAGCTGCTCATCATAGAGATAGAGGGGCGTGGAATACTTTTCAGCAAGCTGGGTGGTATCACGGCCTGCAAAGCAAAGATGGTTTTTCTCGTTTACGGTGATGTTGGGGCAGATCATTTCCTTGCGCCTTTCAAAATTACTGGAGTTTTATTATTATACGGTTTTCCTCCGGACGCATCATTATCGAGCCGGGGTCGGGATAGGAAGGCATTTCATCGTACCAGTCGGCATAGATGGTGTCCTCCCTGTAGCTGTAGAGGTCAATGCCCATGTAGTATTTCATGAAGTCCACGCGGGTGTAGATATTTACAAGGTCATCATTGGGGCCGGTGAGCTTTTCGGTGTCTATTTCCTCAAACTTCTTTACACCCCAGGCATCGCTGCCCACAAAGTCAATGACGGTTTCAGAGTTAAAACCGGGTGTGTCCATTATCTGAGCCATAAGGGTATTGTAAAATGCGTAGGCGTTTTCATACTGAAGTGCCATTTTAAGATAGACCTTGTTGCAGTAAAAAACATTGCCCGCAACAATGAGCGCCAGAGCCACCGAGGCTACATCCCGCAGGATAAGAGCCCGGCCCTGAACCCTGTCAAGGACAATGGCGGCAAGCACGTATACGCTTACGAAACTGAAAAGCACCAGTGAGTGTATTATGTCAACCGAGGCAATGAGGTACATGCAGTTCATGCTCAGGGGGAAGATCGCCACAAGTATAAGCATCAGCGCAGTATTTTTTGCGTTTCTGGCTTTTATCGCGGCAAAAGCCATGCAGCCTAAGCTTAAAAGCATGAGCACAAGGTGGGCTGCCTGAGAAAGCCCCGAGTTGACATAGCCGAAGTATCCGTCGGTAAAGGTACGGATAAAGGATGTATAGGCTCTGACAAGGCTTGCGATTATACCGCCGCCGGAGGTAAATTCATACTCCTGATAGCCCTGGCCACCCACAAGGTCAATTGTGAAGGTGACAGCGTAGTAAAGGCCCAGAGCTGCCACGAGAAGAAAAAAATAAAGGATGCCCTTTTTCAATACCGACTTTGCGTCCTCTCCACTGAGAAGGCTCTGCATCATAAGGAGCACGAGGAAGCTGGCGGCAAGACTGATATAGGCCTGATAGATGCCCAGAGACAGCGCCATAAGCAAAACGCCCGCAGCGCACCTGAGCTTTCCGCCAGCTTTGAAAAGGTGCACCGCTGTCACTGCCATGAATATGGCAAGGGCATAGGGGGCGCTGGTAAACATGAAGCAGAAGTTGCCCAGAACCGCCGGGAAGCAGATTATCGCCCCGCTCAGCACAACTTTCAGCACAGGGCTTCTGATTTCAAATATCTTTATAATCAGGCATATTGAGCAGGCCAAAAGAAGAAGGCTGATAAGCCCATATATCCACGGCATAGACACATCCGGAAAGATATAGCTTGTAAGCCCAAGTCCCCAGCGGCCGGACTTGACGGTCGCCCCCTTGGAAAAAAGAGCGCTTATCTCGTCGGCATTGAGGAGCTTGTTGGTAAAGGCATACATATGGGCAAAAAGGCCGAATACGACTGCCGAAAGGAAGGGCAGTTTATTCGCCCTGAAAGCAGCAGCCAGCCAAAAAGCCGCCTTTTCAAAATAAGAACTGTTATTTTTCATGATTACCCCAGTTTGACAACGATACAGTCGCCTATCTTCTTTACAGAACCGTAGTAGGGATATTCGCTCATTTGCTCAAATTCGGGGAGCTTTCGTATTTCATCAAATTCCTCCTTGTCCACAAGCTCTATGACAGAGCCCATATAGTGGCGGAAGAAGTTTTCCCGGGAATAGATATTTATAAGGTTGTGGCTGGGTCCGCTCTGCCAGCCCAGATCTATCTGGGGGAAGGTTGTGAGCTTATTGTCCTGATCGCCGATGATGGCAAGAGAACAGTTTTCATCAAAGCCCTCTGTATTCTGCACTCTGGTAAGGAGTATTGAGCAGAAAGACCAGGCATTTTCATACTGGAGATAGAGCTTGAGATAGGTTTTGTTTGCAAGATAGATATTGCTGATAAGAGCCACCGCAAGGGCGAAATATATAATATCCCTGCCAAGGCAGCTGAGCCTTGCATTGCCCGCCAGAACTCTTTCGCAGAGTATGGCCGCCAGAACATAGAAGGCTATGAAGCTGTGGAAAACCAATGTATGTATGGAGCCCTTGTCCATGACAAGGAATATGCAGTAGACCGCAAGGGGCAAAAGGGCAGAGCACAAAAGCATAAGCGCCGCAGCAAGGGGCTTTCTCCCACGGAGCATGAAAATGGCCTTGACAAATAGGCTTATAACACAGATAGCCATGCATGCAAGGTGCAGATACAGCGAAAACTTACCGCTGACCAGACCAAATTCCATGTAGGAGAGGGTATAATACAAAAAGTCATAGGCCATGCGAATACGGGCAAGAATACCCGCTTCATTCACATTGTCCGTCACATAGCTGTTGAACTGCTCTGCGTTGAGGCTGAGCGCCAGCTGACTTATGCCGTAATAGGCGGCAAGAGCCAGAAGCATCATGCCAAGAGCGCGAAGGGCAAAAAGAATAAGCTGCCGGATGTTCTTCTCCCCGTCCATGCACTGCAATATTATCATCAGCACAAAAAGAGAAGCGGTAACAGCGACATAAGCCTGATATATGCCCAACGACAGCACAAGGCACAGCACGGCAGCAAACCTTGCAACAAGGCCGCCGCGCACAAAAAGCCACACGCACAAAACCGCAAGCAGAAAAGCCAGCGCATATGCCGAGCTTGTGAACATGAAGCAGAAAACCCCCGTCTGTGAGGGGAAAGCCGTTACCATGCCCGCAAGCAGCAGCTGCATGAGCTTATTTTCTATCCTGAAAAGCCGGATAATAAGGCAGGCGGAAACAGCCAGAAGGATAAGGCTGACCATGCCGTAAAGCCAGGGCATGGAGGCATCGGGGAAGATGAACTTTATCGCTTCCAGTCCCCAGCGGCCGGAGGTGATGGTGGCACCCTTGCCAAAAAGAGACTCCACCTCATCGGCATTCATAAGCTTATTGGAAAACGCGAACATATGCGCCGCCAGACCAAAGCCCAGCGCCGACACAAACGCTATCATATTTTCCCTTGCCGCTGCGGTTAATTTTTCAAAATACCGCTGCAGAAAGCTCATGTTGTTATCCTGCATAAATAATCCTCTTGTAGGGTCTTATTGGGTTTTGTTGTCTCTCAGGTACTCAAACCATTTTGCAAAGCCATAGGCCGCAACAGGGATCATAAGTATAAAATAGCCCTGAGAATGCTGTGACTTGGCTTCAAACAAAAGATGGTAGAGCATTCCGCCCAGTATGATAAGCGGCAGGGCCGTCATCATTATGTCACGCCGCCTGATTATCCGGATAAGCCCAAGGGCAAAGCCGAAGAATATAAGCTGCTGATACACATTCATGAAGGCCTTTACGCCGCGCTCAAAGTCGTGGCAGAAAAGCTGATAGAAAAAGCCGGGCTGGGAATAGTGATCACGGAGCTGGTTGTTCCAGAGTCCCTGATAGGTCGGCTCGTTCCACTGGCTCAGATATTTACGGCCGAAAAAGCGATAACACTCAAGTGGATGCTCTGCAAAAAAGTCCATCCTGCTTTCAATTGCGCTCTGAGCGAAGGCCGCTGTTGCGTCGGGGTCATATTCGGTGAGTCTGTAGGCGGTGGTGGTGTAGGTGGGGCTGTACCAGCCGGAGCAGCTTGAGCCTTCGTGCATACCCATGGCAAACCAGCTTATCTGGGGAATACCCTCACCCAGTTCCTCACCCATGCGCTTTTCGTATATTTTCTGTGGCAGAGGCAAAAGCAAAAGCATAAACACAGCCAGAGCCGCCGCAAACAAAGGCAGATGCCAGCAGGGCTTTTTCACAAAGCCCACAAAGCTCACAATGAAAACTGCCACTATAACGATGAGACTGTTGAGCTTCAAAATGACGGAAATTGTCAGCAAAAGCGCTGATGCAAGCCCCTTGTACCAGCGTTTGTCCTCAAGGAAGGCCGCATACAGCCAAAGCCCGCCGCAAACAAAGGCAAAGGACGGTACGTTACCGTACATGAACGTCACAAAAAACAAGGGCGGCAGACAAAAAAACATCAGAATCGCCGCCAGCTTCCGGGTAGTCTCACTTTTGAACACATAGCCGGAGAACCTGACCAATGCATAGTAGGAAAAGGCCGTGAACAGCACGTTCATTCCCTGCAGAGCAAGACTTGAAAAGCCTTCGGGAGCGCCGGAGAGCACAATGTTGAAAAGGCGGAAAAAAGCCTCGGCATACAGCACATAGCCAAGTTGGAAGGGATAGAAGCGAAAATACTTATGATAATAGCTCAAATCCCCTCTGGCTGCCTGACGGGCAAAGAAATTTACAATATAGGAGTCCTCAGAGGGCTGAAGTCTGGCGCTCAGCACCATGAGCATGCCGAAAAACACCACCCAGCCGCACAGTACGAGGCTGATTTTTTCTGCGCTCAAATGCCCGAAGCGCCGCCACAGAAGATATATAAGGCAGACACTTATAAAAAGCAGGATGAGATTGAGGAAGAAATTGTCATAGCCGAAGCTTACCACTTCTCCCTTTCCCCCGCCTGTGCTCATGCCTGTTGTTCTGAAAAAGGACATGGGCAGAAGATAGCACATAAATACCGCCATTATCGCCGGTATTGCCGCAGCACAGAAGTCGGCAAAGCCCTGCCTGATGCGTCCCTTTCTCCCCTGCACTCATATCCCTCTCTTTCTATCCAAGTTTTACTATCATGTAGTCCCCTGTTTTCTGTATTGAGCCCTCATAGGGGTACTGGGGCATCTTTTCTATAAGCTCGTTGCCGCCGGCCTCAAGCCAATTGTCCCAGTTCACAGGGGGCGGGGTAAAGCCGATGTAGTATGTGATAAAGTCGGAGCGGCTGTAAACGTTTATAAGACCTTCCATGATACCAACAAGGTCGGAGGTATCAATGCGGTCAGTGTGATAGACATAGTCAGTCTCGTCGCCGGTGATGACAACCATGGTTTCACTGTCAAAGCCGTCCGCTGTTTTGATAGCGGAGACAAGGCTCTGATAAAAACCATAGGCGCCTTCATACTCAAGCTTCATTTTAAGATAGAGCTTGTTGGCATACACAATATTGCAGCACAGTACCAGTGCCATAGCCGCAAGCAGAGCATCCCTCATAATGAGCTTTCTGCCGCCCATAAGCTTTTCAGCGCACACCGCCGCAAGAACGTACAGCGCCGTAAAGCTGTAGAGCATGAGCGTATGCCTGAGAGATGACACCACATAAAGGCAATTTATGGCAAGGGGCAAAAGCGCAAGGCACAAAATCAAAAGCGCATTTCTGGCTTTACTTGAGCCGGACATAAATATTACAAGCCCCGCCCCTGCGATAATAAGGCAGATAATATGCACGATCTGGGAAAAGGGCGTGGCGCAAAGATGATAATAGCCTTTCAGAAAATATCCCACAAACGCAGTATAGGCTACGCGCACACCGCCAAGCAGGGAAACAAGATCCCTGTTCATGCTGGAGTCGGCATAGGAATTATACTCCGTTGCGCTTAAAAGCATAAAAAGCTTGTTGATTACAAAGTAAAATACGAGAGCCGTCGCCAAAGCCGCAATGCAGCCCAGCCCCCGGCGGATTATATCCTTTTCCGACAACTCACCGTCTATCAGCAGCTTAATTATGTAAACCACATAGAGAGCTGCCGCAACAGAGAGATAGGCCTGATATATGCCCAATGAAAAGGCCATCAGAAGGCCGCCAAGAACAAAGTTCATTCTGCCGCCGCGCAGGGTAAAGTACACAGAGGCCACACTCATCAGCAATGCAAGAGCATATGGCGCGCAGGTGAAAATGTATGAAAAAGTGACTATCTGCGAGGGAAAAACCGTAAGCAGCGCGCACAACAGCACCTTGATAAGCCGGTTTTCAATCCGGAATACATTTACGGTAATGCAGGCGGACACCGCTATCATAATAAGGGAGAGTACACCGTATATCCACGGCATGGAAACATCCGGGAAAATAAACCCGGACAGCCACAGCGCCCATCGTCCGGAGCTTATGGACTCCCCTTTTTTGAAAAGGCCGCTGATCTCGTCAAGATTCAGAAGCTTATTTGTAAATACAAAGAAGTACGCAAGCAGGCCCACAACGATACAGGTAAAAAAGGGCAGAGCATAGGCCGAAAAGACCTTATTCAGTTTTGAAAAAGACCTCTCCAGAGGTGAAATACTGTTCATATTTCTGCCTTTCCTGTTCAACGTAAGCCAGCTTTGCAGAATAATTCCGCAAAGCTGACTTGCTGTTATATATTATCTGAGCTTAATGGTCTGAGCCGTGCAGGCAGCAATTTTGCCTGTGACAAAACCGCAGCCAGCCTTCGTGCAGTCTGCATGGTATTCCGCTTCTCCGCCGCGGTTTACCACGGTGAGATAGGCGCCGTTTTCGGCCTCTGCTCCGAAAGCGTCCTCGTTTTGGTTTACATAACGCAAAATCAGAAGGATATCGGAGGAACAGGCCATAAATTCAGCCTCGCCCACACTCATGGCATCAGCGCTGTTGCGCTGGGCGGAAAGGGCGCAGTAATGCTCGAACAGCTCCCGCTCTCCCTCTTTGAAGGGCTGGCGGTTGAAGGGGTCGCACACGCCGCACATACCCTGCTCGTCACCGTAATAGATGGAGGGTACGCCGGGGATGGCAAACTGAATCGCCGAGGCCAGCTTTTCCATTTTGACGGCTATGTCCAGAGAGGACTGGGAGAACTTGATTTTAAGCTGCTCCTCCCTTGAAAGGGAGCGGATATTGAAATCCACGCTGAGGGCGGAGCGGATTCTGTCCACATCGTGAGAGCCCAGCAGGTTCATGAGGGAGTAGTACATGGGCTTGGGGTAGTTGTGCTGCTGGGAAATAAGAAAGTCTCTGAAGGAATAGGCATCGGCATAGCGGCGCAAAAAGTCCAGCACCATGGTTCTGAAAGGATAGTTCATAACCGAGTCAAGAGAATAGCCGAGGGCGTAATTTCTGCGGCTGCCGTAGCTTTCCTTTATGACAGCGTCCTCCCAGACCTCACCGATGATGGGAGCGTCGCTCTTCTCCTCTCTGGCGGCCTTTCTTATAAGAGCCAGCACATCGTCGGGCAGTTCGTCCGCCACGTCCAGACGCCAGCCGGAGGCACCGTGGCGAAGCCAGCTTTTTACAACGCTGTTATCACCTGTGACCACAAAGTCCTGCCATGCGCTGTTTCGCTCATCAACTTCCGGAAGATCCTCAAAGCCCCACCAGCTGCGGTACTCATTGGGATAATCATGAAATTCATACCAGGGGTAGTAAGGAGAGTCCTTGCTCTGACAGGCTCCCTCCCCGCCGTAGTTGCCGTAGCGGTTGAAGTAGATACTGTCCGCTCCCGTGTGGGAGAACACACCGTCCAGAATGATACGGATGCCCTGCTCATCTGCCTTTTCTGCAAGCGACTCAAAGTCTGCCATGCTGCCGAGAATCGGGTCGGGACGCATATAATCAGATGTATCATAGCGGTGATTTGAACGTGCCTCAACGATGGGGTTGAGATAAAGACAGCTTATGCCAAGCTCTTTCAGATAAGGCAGCTTCTGCTCTATACCCTTGAAGGTGCCGCCATAGAAATCGTCCGGGCTGTAGCTTTCCTCGAAATCTCTGGGCTGATAGCGCACAGGCTCGTCAATGCTTTTATGAAGATCGGCAAACTGGCCGAGGGCGCGGTGATACTCCACACCCTTTGCGGCAGTATCGTCATCGGAAAAGGCAAAGCGGTCCGGAAAGGCCTGATACATGACGCTGCGGCGAAACCATGCAGGGGTCTCAAAATCTTTCAGCGCCACGGTCAGACGGAAGGAGGCCTGTTCCCTGCCGCAGAGCCGGCCGATAAAGCCGGTATGGTCGGGGCAGAGCCAGTGGGTGCTTTTCTCAGTTTCTATGCGGAAATTGTACCAGAGAGCCTGGGGCTTTTCAGGAGCGGTAAATGTGACCTTGTACATGTCCCCCTGCTTTTGCATGGGGTACTCCTCGCGAAGACCATCTCCGTACACCACCAGTTCCGCCGTGAGCACACGGCCGCCCAGAACGCGAAAGCCCAGATCAAGCTCATCGCCGCAGGAGATGGCGCCGGGAGTGCTGCGGTACACAGAGCTTCTTCCGTCATAGGCTACGGAGAGCATATCGTTGGCCGTGGAACGGATAAGACTTATTATATTGGCCGTTCTGGGCTGAAGTGCGTAGACATCATCTATCCTGACTCCGCTGGCCCGGATGTCCGCACAGCAGTGGGCCGCCACATGGTAGGAAAGGCCCATCGAAAAGCCGCAGTCATCCATCAGAAGGCGCATAAGCTCCGGCGCTGTCAGGGGATTATCCGTGCATGAGAAAAACTCACCCAGCCTGTCCAGACTCAGGCCACGGCGCAGACATTCCTGCGCTGCACTGTATGCCTTGGAGGCAGCCTCAAAATACTGCCTTGTGAGCTTAGGACAGTCCGGAGAATTGAGAAGAGCACACAGCTTCTCATCTCCGCCCACAGCCTTCCAGCACTCACCGTCATACATGGCCTGAACCGTTTTTCTGTCCTTGTATGCTATGGAAAGAGTATAGTCCTCAGACCAGTTTTCTGTATAGCTTCCGCCAAAATAAATCGAATATTCTCTATCTTTTACAGCATGCATATATATAACTTTGCGTACTCCTGTGCAGACAGCTCAAAGCCAAAGTCAGCCAGCATGGCGTTATTGATAAGGCCGCGCATGACTTCCTTATCACGCCAGCAGGCCAGAGCAGTCTTGACAGTGTCGCGCATCTCCCAAGCGTCGTAATTTGCAAATGAGAAGCCGTTGCCCTCGCCGGTATATTTATTATAGGGGGCAACAGTGTCGCGCAGACCGCCGGTCTCACGGACAATGGGGAGAGAGCCGTAGCGCATGGCTATCATCTGGCTCAGGCCGCAGGGTTCAAAGCGGGAGGGCATAAGGAAGAAGTCACTGCCGGCGTATACAAGATGGGCAAGCTCCTCATTGTAGCCGATGTAGGCGGCAAGTCTGCCCTTGTAGCGGTACTCGGCGGCGCGCATGAAGTTTTCAAAGCGCTCATCGCCGCTGCCAAGAAGGACAAACTGCATGTCCTCATGGCTCATAAGCTCATCAAGGCAGCAGGCCACAAGGTCAAAGCCCTTCTGCTCAGTCATACGGGTGACCATTGCCACCAAAGGCACATCATCGCGCACCTCAAGGCCCAGATCGCTCTGGAGCTTGGCCTTGCAGACAGCCTTGCCCTTAAGATGACCCCTGTCAAACTTGGCAGGCAGCAGAGGATCGTTTCTGGGGTTGAACACCTTCTTGTCGATACCGTTTATGATACCGGAAAGGTCTGCGGCTCTGGCGTTGAGGATACCGTCCAGCCCCTCGGAGAAGTAGGGGGTACGGATCTCCCAGGCATAGCTGGGGGATACAGTATTTATCTTATGGGCAAATACACAGCCTGCCTTGAGGAAGTCGGCGCAGCCGTAAAGCTCCATAAACTCGCTGGTGTAATAATCGCTGTGGATGCCAAGCAGGTCGCCGGGAACATCAAAGCCGCACTTGCCCTGGAAGGCAATATTATGTATGGTCAGAAGGAAGCGGAGATTTTCCTGCATTGCACCGTGATACTGGGTGCGGGCAAGCATGGGGATCATTGCGGTATGCCAGTCGTTGCAGTGGAGCACTTCGGGGGTAAAGCCCAGATTGGGGATGGCATCCAGCACGGCACGGCAGAAGAAGCAGTACTGCTCCAGTTCATCATAGCCGCCTCTGTAGATCTTGTCGCCAAAGTAGCGCTCACTGTCCACAAGGTAGATGGTGACACCGTCCAGCTCCAGCTTTTCGATGCCCGCATACTCGTGACGCCAGCCAAGATCCACATAGAAATGGAACATATGCTCCACCTTGTCGGCATACTTCTGCTTGATAACACGATGGTAGGGAGTAATCACTCTTGCGTCAACTGAAAGGCCGGCAAGAGACTTGGGCAGAGTGCCCACCACATCGGCAAGACCGCCGGTCTTGGAAAGGGGCGCACATTCGGCTGAGACAAGCAGCACATTGGGCATATCCTTTCTGCCTTTTTCACTGAGTAATTCACGAAATTCCTTTTTCACGTTTTTTCCTCCGTTCTATTTTGCTCCCAGATTTGCTCGTATCTTTGCGCGTATTTCTCTAACATAGTATTATACATCCTTTTATCTCCAATTCCAAGAGGAAAAATAAATAAAAATGCGCTCTGCCGGCAGGCAGAACGCATATATGCCTTATTCTCAGAAAATGTGGATGACGCCGAAGGTCACGGCAGTGATAATAGCTGCGGCTATGCACACACCCAGAAAAACGCAGGGCAGAGCGTGCCTTACCTTCATGTTCATAAGAGCCGCCACCAGCGCACCTGTCCATGCGCCGGTACCGGGCAGAGGGATGGCCACGAAAAGCAGCAGACCCAGAGGGCCGTACTTCTCAACGGTTTCGCTTTTGAGGTGAGCCTTGTCCTCAAGCTTGGTGATAAAATCATCCAGCTTTTTGTGACGGCCGCGGAGCCAGAGGAAAATGCGGCTGATGTACACAAGGATAAAAGGCACGGGCACCATGTTGCCCAGAAGAGCCGCCGTGAGAGCCAGAGGATAGTCAAGCCCGAAGCCGATGCCGTAGGGCAGTCCGCCGCGAAGCTCGATGACGGGAACCATTGATATAAAAAAAGTAGCGATAAACTTGCCTGCTGTTGTACTGGTAAGCCATGCAATCATGTAAAAAATCTCCGATGTAATTTTTTTATTTTTATTTCACACGATTTGTGATTATAGCACAGCATTTTATACTTTACAAGCACAAAAACGTTAAGCGAAAATAAAGATATTTCACCTTGCCCTTTAGCTTGTCCACGTATATAATGGAAGAAAAAATTTTCAGGGTGCTGTATGAAGAAAAAACTTGATTCCCTGCAGGCATTGAGAGCCTTGGCCTGTCTTGTGGTATTCGCAGACCACAGCGGATTGAACTGCGCCGTTGCCGCGGCAGTGGGCGTTTTTTTCATGCTCTCAGGTTTTACGCTGACATATTCCGGCTACGATAAAGCCGATGTTGCCGCCCTCCGGGGTGCGGATTGCCTCAAGTACGCGGTCAAAAGGATAAGCAAGCTCTACACGCTTTATCTTTTATGCTCGCTGCCGGTTCTTCTGCTGGAGCTTTTCACACTGATGAAGGCGTACTCACCACAGGCTGCACTGCTTTTGGTGAAAAAGATGGTTGCAAGCATTTTTCTTGTGCAGTCCTGGGTGCCAAACTCCGAATATGCCATGGCTTTCAACGGCGTGGCATGGTATCTGTCCACTTCCCTCTTTTTATACTTTGCATTTCCCCCTATTTTGCGCAGCATAAAAAAAGCGCAGCGCACATCTTTGCTAATCGTCGCCGCAGTTATGCTGTACATAGTCCAGTTCGCCCTTGGTTTTCTTGTTGAACCTCTGGAAGAACTGCTGCTCAGCCGCAAGCTTATTCCGGCAGACGGGAAATTTGCCTACTGGTTCACCTATATTTTCCCGCCCTTCCGACTTTTCGACTTTGCCGTGGGCTGCTGCCTTGGGGCGATATTCATCAGGGATGAAAATAAGCTCTCAGAGAAAAAGGGCCTTTTCATGGAGCTTGCCTGCATCCTTATTCTGGTACTAAGCTCCTTTATTTACAGGACTTCCGACTCCTTCCTCACAAAGGATGCTTTTGTGTACACCCAGCTTTTCGTGCCTCTGGCCGCCGCAGCGCTTTACAGCTTTGCACTCGCCCAAGGCCCCGTTACAAAGCTTCTGACCAATCGCTTTACGCTCTTTATAGGTTCTGTCAGTTCAGACTTTTTCCTGCTGCATCAGAATATAATCCGCTTTACGGTGATGTTTTTGTCCTATTTCATGGCTTTCTCCACCATAAAGCTCATTGTTCCGGCTTTGTGCTTTGCCATGACCATAGCTGCCTGCCTTATCTGGAAATGGCTGAAGAACAAACTTCGCCCGGCCTGAGAGCCTCAAAACTCCGGAAAAAATTTCCGGAGTTTTTTCAGCGTGTCAAAAAAGTCAATCTTTACTTTTTTGCTCACGCTTCAAAACCGCAGAAAAGTTATGTTCTACAAACTTTTCTGCAATAATATATTAAATTCGAGGCGGGCTTGCCCCCTCGAGCTCCCCTGCTGCTCTGTTGTCTCACTTGGAAGTATAGGTTTTTGACAGTCTCTAAAAACTATTGCATTCCACATCCGATTATGGTAAACTTAATTATGTTTCTGTAATACGGATAAATGCTGTAAAAAACCGGAGATACATATTTGACCATGAAAAAAACTGTTTCCTGTATTTTGCTGACCGCCCTGCTGCTGAGTCTTTTGCCTGGCGCAATGGCAGACAGCGCCGAGCTTCATATATATCTCAACGACAACATTATAAGTTTCAAAACGCTGGATGTGGACACTATTGTCACCCGCGCCCTGCGCTTTGAGGCCCGCAGCGCGGATGGAACAATAAGAGAGAATGTCCACTGGAAAAGCAGCAACGAAGGCATGGCAAAAGTGGACGAAAACGGCAATGTTGCAATAAACGTAGAAAAAGAGGGCGAAGTAATTATCTCCTGCCAGACCACTGACGGCAGCGGAAGGATAAGCAGCACCAAGCTGAAACTGTACAAAAGAGTGCACAGCCTCTCACTGGAGCATTATTCAACATATAATATGCGTGCCCAGTCCATCGTCAGCTTCAAACCCAGGTTCATAAGCCCGATGGGCCTTGAATACAGCCCTACTGATCCAAAGCTGAACTGGGATGTGGTTGCAGGAAATGAATACGCCTACTTCTCCAATCCCGCCAGCGGCACCCTATGCGCCGAAAGCGTCAGCAAACCTGAAAACGTCCTTGTTCGCCTGCGCTCCGGCGACAATCCCAAGGCTATAGCATACATGAACGTAATTATTAACCCGGCTGTTGAAAAAATAAGCATTTTCAGAGCTGGAGTGGATGTGACCGGTCAAAGCTTCAGCAACTCAGCCTCCGCGCCGGTGAAGCTCAACGCAAAGATATCCCCCGATCAGGAAGCTGATATCATGTGGAGCAGCAGTTCATCAAATGCCAAGGTAATGGACGGACTTGTTATAGCCAGCGCTCCTTGCAGCGTGATAATCACAGCATCTGCCACCGACGGCAGCGGAATAAGCGCCAGCGTGACAATAAACTTCCAGTGAAAGCACATAACAGCAGCCCACCGGCAAACCGGTGGGCTGTATTTTTGTTGATTTTAAGTTTACGTAATATTGTTATCATAATTCATTATACGTAATATAGTTTTCGTAATGTAGATTTCATAATATTATTAACTTAATATTATTTACATATAACAATTATATAAAAAACAAGCACCCGGCTTACGGGTGCTTGTCCGATGTTTTTATGGCTTTATGCTGCCGCGGGTCAATTACTCAGCCTTGGGGCCGGCGTTGACGATGTTGGCGGGCATGTCGGGGTACTTCTTTGCAAAGTTGTCGGCAAATTTCTTGGCCAGGTTCTTTGCGGAAGCCTCGTATGCAGCCTTGTCCTCCCAGATGTTCTTGGGATTGAGGATCTCAGAGGGAACGTTGGGGCAGGACTTGGGGATGTTGACGTTGAAGATGGGGTCGAGCTCGTACTCTACGTTGTCAAGCTCGCCAGCGAGAGCTGCGGTGACCATGGCACGGGTGTACTTGAGCTTCATTCTGGGAACGGTGCCTGCTGCGCCGCCGCACCAACCGGTGTTGACGAGGAACACGTTTGCGCCGGTCTCCTTGAGCTTCTCGCCCAGCATGTTGGCGTAGACAGAAGCGTTCAGGGGGAAGAAGGGTGCGCCGAAGAGGGTGGAGAAGGTGGTGACAGGCTCGGTGATGCCGCGCTCGGT
>JAFQFH010000012.1 GCA_017398685.1 Oscillospiraceae bacterium | reverse complement strand
TAAAGGTTGCAGTGTCGAACACCTTGATGGAACCGTCGATAAGGCCGGCCTTTACTTCCTCGATCTTCTCTGCGGTGCCTTCTGCGGCAACAGCCTCATTGATCTCCTTGAGGGCAACAGCGCCGTTCTCCAGAGTACCGGTCCAGTCAGCGTTGATGGTCTCACCCTTGGCGGTGCGGCCGATCATGACCTCCATGTAGGGAGCCCAGTTAATGTAGGAGGCAACAATGTAGGTGTCGGGGCAGGCCTCAGCGGCGGAACCGTTGTAGAATACGAAGGGGATGCCGTTGTTCTGGCACTCGGTGGGAGCGCCCATGGAGTCGGCGTGCAGGGAGATAAGAACACAGTCATTCTCGATCAGCTTGATTGCGCCTTCCTGCTCCAGAGTGGGGTCATACCAGGAGTTGGTGAAGGTCACGTCCATGGTGGCGGAGGGGCAGATGTAGCGTGCGCCAAGGAAGAAAGAGGTGTAACCGGACTTGACTTCTGCGTAGGGGTATGCGCCGATGTAGCCGATCTTGGCCTGGTCTGCGGTGATCTCGCCATTCTCGATCATCTCGTTGAGCTTCATACCGGCAGCAACGCCGCCCAGGAAACGGCCTTCATAGATGTTTGCAAATGCGTTGTGGTAGTTGGGAAGGCCTGCGCTGTGGGCCTGAGTACCGGTAGCATGGCAGAACTGGACCTCAGGGAACTCGGCGGCAGCCTGAATCATGTAGGGCTCGTGGCCGAAAGAGTCGGCAAATACAATGTTGCAACCTTCGTCAACCAGCTCGGCAGCAGCGTCGTAGCACTCTTCGGACTCGGGGATGTTGACCTTGAAAATGGACTCAACACCCAGATTTTCAGTGACCTGTTTGGCGGCGTTGATGAAGTTAAGGTCATAGGTGGAGTTTTCATCATGCAGGAAGATGAAGCCAACCTTGATCTTTGCCAGCTCATCTTCGGCAAGAGTGCTGACATCAAAAGCGTCGGAGTTGTTGTCGAAGTCAAAGGTGGGCTCGACCTCAACTGCGGGAGTCTCTTCCTTTGCACCGCAGGCGCACAGTGCAAAGACCATAACCAGAGCAAGCAACATTGCAATGATTTTTTTCATTCTCAGTTCTCCTATGTAGTTTTTTAATATTTATCAAAACCGCTTCTGCGGTAATGAACAGAGCAAATAAAAAAGCACCGTCAGCGTTTCTTCAGCGCCACCGATGCGAAAACAGAAATCACGAAACGAGGAGCAGATCCCTTGGGGGAGGGCAGCTCAACTCAGTTTCGGCAGTTTTCGATAGTCCGGTCATTTACGGCGTCCGGGTAGAAACTTCAAATCCATATTATTTGCTTATATCGAAACGCTATTTGGTTTACGGGCTTAGATTAGCAGTAAAACGGGAAAATGTCAAGAGAGTTTTTCTACTATTTTCACATTTTTACGACATAAATTTTGTCAGTCCTGCACAAATGTCAGGCTGTCATCGCTCATGGATGCGATGCGGGCCAGGGACTCTATGCGCATACCCTCAGCGCGCAGTTTATCCCCGCCGCCCTGAAAAGCCTTCTCAATGGCGATGCCAACACCCACAAGGGTAGCGCCCGCCTGTTTTACGATGCCGGAAAGCCCCACAAGGGCTGCGCCGGTGGCGAGAAAATCGTCCACTATGAGCACCCTGTCATCACTGGAAAGATACTCCTTTGAGAGCACCACGGTGTTGGTATTGCCGTGGGTGAAGGACTCCACCTCCACGGCGTATACATCGTCGGAGATGTTTTTGGACTTGGACTTTTTGGCAAAAAGCGCCTTGCAGCCGAAGGCGTGGCCTGCCATGATGGCCATGGCGATGCCGGAAGCCTCGATGGTCAGCACCTTTGTTATCTTCTCGCCCTCGTAGAGGCGTTTAAGCTCCTGCGCCATCTGATAGAAAAGCCCGGGGTCCAGCTGGTGATTGAGGAAGCTGTCCACCTTGAGGATATTGCCGGGCTTTATTTTGCCTTCGCTGAGGATGCGTTTTTCCAGAAGTTCCATGACGTGTCTCCTTTTTACGTGTTTTTCCGGCACTATTGTAAAGCATCCAAGCTCCCTTTGCAAGCGGGACGAGGGAAAATTCCCCCTAAGAACCGAAAAAAGCCCGTCGTAATCGACAGGCTTTGATCGGGTAATTAGTATTAAATTACACAGCGCGGGTGACCTTGCCGCTGCGCAGGCAACGGGTGCAGACGTAAACGTGCTTGGGGCTGCCGTCCACTATGGCCTTGACGCGCTTCACATTGGGCTTCCAGGTACGGTTGGTGCGTCTGTGGGAGTGGGAAACCTTGATACCGAAGGTCACGCCCTTGTCGCAGAACTGACACTTTGCCATTTTTTGAAGCACCTCCTTGCTTGTGTTTGGCTGCAAAAGCAGCTTTTTCGCTGTAAAGACAGCTTTTATATATTAGCAGATGCCTTGAGCAAATGCAAGAGAAATTTTTGCAGTCTGAAAAAATTTTGCAACAATCTATACTGCAAAGATTTTACGCCCGGATGCGTGTAAGAAGATATTGCAAAATCGTCCGGCTTTGGTTAATATAATAATGTAGAAAACTCGTATGGAGGATAATTGCCGTGCGTAACAAGTATTCCGTAAAGCTCAGGACCATAGTGGAGGACAATCAGCTTCGCGCTTTGCATCTGGCAAAGGACTATGAGTCTGCCGTGCTGACCACTGCCGAGGTCAACCGCCCTGCCATGCAGCTGACAGGCTTCTATAACTACTTCGACCCCAGCCGCCTTCAGATAATAGGCCGGGTTGAAAGCACATATCTGGACACCCTCAGTGTGGAAGAGCGGCGCAACGCCTTTGAGTGCTTCATGCAGTACGACATTGCAGCTCTCGTCATCTGCCACGGAGTGGCCCCCTTCCCCGAATGTCTTGAGATGGCGGAAAAGTACGACCGCAATCTTTTTATCACCAACGAGGACACCTCCGCATTTCAGGCCAATGTCATAACCTCACTGGTGCACTATCTTGCCCCCCGCCAGACCTCCCACGGGGTGCTGGTGGAGATATACGGCGAGGGTGTTTTGCTCATGGGCGACAGCGGCATAGGCAAAAGCGAGACTGCCCTTGAGCTTATAAAGCGCGGCCACCGTCTTATTGCCGACGATGCCGTGGAGATAAAGCGCATTGACAAGAACACCCTCACCGGCAAAGCTCCCGAGATGATACGCTATTACATGGAGCTTCGCGGCATAGGCGTTATAAACGTGCGTCATATTTACGGCGTAGGTGCTGTAAAGCCAGAGGGCAACATAGACCTTATAGTGAAGATGGAGCCCTGGGTAGAGGGCAAGGCCTATGACAGGCTGGGCCTGAGCAGCGAGTACGACACTATTCTGGGCGTGCGCCTGCCTTCCGTGACCGTGCCTGTGCGCCCGGGCCGTAACCTTGCCGTTATCATGGAGCTTGCCGCCATGAACAACCGCCAGAAGAAGCTGGGCTACAACGCAGCCGAATTTCTGGCCGCCCAGCACGACAGCGCCATTGACAGCGGAGGATTTTAAAAATCAGGAGACTAATTTAAATGCTTGAAAATCTTGAAAAAGCCATACTTGAGATAAAAGAAGCCTTTCCCGGCATGAAGCTTCTGGAAAATGAGGACATGAGCCGTCACGCTTCCATGAAGGTGGGCGGCCCTGTGCGCGCTCTGGCTTCCCCATCCGACGTGATGAGTCTGAGCAAGATATGCTGCATCCTCAAAGAGCATGAGCTGGCCCCCCTTATGCTGGGCAACTGCACCAACACCGTTTTTCCCGACGAGGGGCTGGAGGATGTTTTCGCCGTGTCCACGGAAAATCTCACAAAGCTCTTTTTGCTGCCGGACGGGGCCATATACGCAGAGGCGGGGGTTTCCCTTGCAAAGCTGGCCCTCTTTGCCCAGCAAAACGGCCTTGCGGGTCTGGAGTTTGCCTCCGGTATCCCCGGCAGCGTGGGCGGCGGGCTTATCATGAACGCCGGTGCCTACGGCGGAGAGATGAAGGACAGCGTGGAGAGCGTGGTGTGCTACTATCTGCCCGAGCAGCGGCTCTATGAGCTTGACCGGGAGCAGTGCGCCTTTGAGTACAGAAGCAGCCTTTTCAAGAAAATGGGCGGCTGCGTACTTTTAAGCGCCGTGTTTCGCCTTGAAAAGGGCGATTCTGAGGCCATTGCCGAGAAAATGCGGGACTATAACTCCCGCCGCCGTGAAAAGCAGCCTTTGGATCTGCCCTCCTGCGGCAGCGCCTTCAAGCGGCCCGAGGGCTATTTCGCCGCCGCACTTATAGAGCAGGCCGGACTGAGGGGCTTTGGTATAGGCGGCGCGCAGATAAGCGAAAAGCACTGCGGCTTTGTGGTAAACCGGGGCGGAGCCACCCAGGAGGACATACACGCGCTTTTAAAGCACGTGAGAAACACCGTGTATGAAAAGTTTCAGGTGGAGCTGGAGCCGGAGATGATTCTGCTGCCGCCGGGTATGCAGCTTCTGGATCGGGGTCCCGCTGTGCCGAGACACCTTATAAACCTGAACGACCCGACGCTATAAGGGCGGATATTATCCCCCTGCTGCCCGCACCCGCTGTACGCAAAAAAGGAGATAGCATGGAATTTCTTATAATAACCGGTATGTCCGGGGCAGGCAAAAGCCGCGCCGCCGACGTGCTGGAGGATCTGGACTACTACTGCGTGGACAATATGCCTCTGGCTCTGCTGCCCCGCTTTGCAGAGCTCTGTCTTGCCACCAAGGGCCGCTATGAAAAGGTGGCTTTGGTGACGGACGTGCGTGAGAAGGATGGCTTCAAGGAGCTTGCCTATGCGGTGGACTATCTTAAAAGCCTTGGCTGCTCCTGCCGTATGCTCTATATGGACGCGGACGTAAAGACCCTTGTGCGCCGCTATAAGGAGACCCGCCGTCCCCACCCGCTGCACATTAAAGGCCAGTCCGTGGAGGAGGCCATAAAGCAGGAGACTGAGCTGCTTGCTCCCATCAAGGAAAAGGCTGACTTCATCGTCAACACCAAGGGGCTGACCCTCGGCATGCTGCAAAACCGGCTTTTCTCCCTCTTCTCCGGCGACGGACGCAAGCGGGATATAGAAGTGACGGTAATGAGCTTTGGCTACAAGCACGGTCTGCCCATGGACGCAGACCTGGTATTTGACGCAAGATTCTTGCCCAATCCTTTCTATGTGGAGGATCTTCGCCCTCTCTGCGGCCTTGACAGACCCGTATTCGAGTTTGTGTTCGGCTATCAGCAGACAAGGCAGTTTATGGAAAAGCTTCAGGACATGGTGGACTTTCTGCTGCCCCTCTACATTGAAGAGGGCAAGCTGGGGCTGACCATCGCCATCGGCTGCACCGGCGGCCACCACAGAAGTGTGGCCATCGCTTCGGCCCTCAACAACTATCTCACTGCCAAAGGCGTAAACTCCGTGAACGTAAACCGGGATCTTGACAAGTAGGAGCGTATCCATGTCCTTTTCATCCCAGACCAAGGCCGAGCTGTGCTCGGCAAAGATAGAGAAAAAATGCTGCGCCGTGGCCGAGTGCTACGGGGTTTTGATGTACTGCAACACCTACTCCCCCGCTGAAATACGCATCATCACCGCAAGCGATGCCTTTGCTCTGCGGCTGCCGAAGCTGTTCAGAAAGGCCTTTTCCCTGAGCTTTGATGTGCAGCCTTCGGAGAGCGCCGCAGGCAAGCGCAGCTTCATAATAAAAGAGCGCAGCAAGATTGCCCAGATAATGGATGCCTTCGGCGCGGATATTGAAAACCACATCTCCCACCACGTAAACTTCGGCGTGCTGGAGGAGGACTGCTGCCGCAGCGCCTTTGTGCGGGGCGCATTTCTCTCCGGCGGCAGCGTGACCGACCCGGAAAAGCGCTACCACATGGAGCTTGCCACACCCCACCACAGCGTGAGCCGTGAGGTCTATTCCCTTTTACTGGATATGGGTTTTTCACCAAAGGAGACGAAGAGGGCTTCAAACGCCCTTTTGTACTTCAAGCAGGCCGACGCCATAGCGGACTTCTTCACTTCCCTGGGCGCCTGCACCGCAGCCATGAACATAATGACTGCCAAGGTGGAAAAGGAGATGCGAAACACCATCACCCGCCAGATAAACTGCGACAGCGCCAATGCCGACAAAACGGTCATGGCCGCTCAGGCCCAGCTGGATGCCATCCGCTATATAGCCCGCGAGTTCGGCCTTGACGCCCTGCCGGAGCCTTTGAAAGACGCCGCGCTTCTTCGCATCACAAACCCTGAGGCCAGCCTTGCAGACCTTGCCCAGCTTTCCTACCCACCGGTCAGCAAAAGCTGCCTCAACCACCGCTTCAAAAAGATAATGAGCTTTGTCCCACAGGACAGCCAGGAGTAAAAAATATGAGCTTTGTTCATCTGCATCTGCATACCGAGTTTTCCCTGCTGGACGGGGCCTGCCGCATTGACAGACTGGCAGCACGGCTCAAGGAACTGGGTCAGGATGCCGTTGCCATCACCGACCACGGCGTTATGTACGGCGCCGTGGCCTTTTATAAGGCCTGCAAGGCGGCAGGCATAAAGCCCATCACCGGCTGTGAGGTGTACGTTGCCCCCAGAGGCATGACGGAGAAAGCCCACGGCACGGACAACGAATATTCCCACCTTGTGCTCTTGTGCAAGAACGAGACAGGCTACAAAAACCTCTGTTACCTTGTGTCCACCGGCTACACCGAGGGCTTTTACATGAAGCCCAGAATAGACTGGCAGCTTCTCCATCAGCACGCGGAGGGGCTTGTCTGCCTTTCCGGCTGCCTTGCCGGCGAGATACCCCAGCGCATTATTCAGGGGGACTATGAGGGCGCCAAGGCCAGAGCCCTTGAGCTCTATGAGCTTTTCGGCGAGGACTTCTATCTTGAGATACAGGACCATAACATTTCCCTTGAGCGGCAGGCCTTTGACGGGGTCATCCGCATAAGCCGGGAGACCGGCATACCCCTTGTGCTCACCAACGACGCCCACTATATAAGCCGTGAGGACGCTTATTATCAGGATGTTTTAATGTGCGTGCAGATGGGCAAGACCGTGGATGAGCCCAACCGCCTGCGCTTTGAGACGGAGGAGTTTTATATAAAGAGCGAGGAGGAGATGCGCGCCATCTTCCCGGAACACCCGGAGGCTGCCGACAACACCGCTCTCATTGCCGAAAAGTGCAATTTTGATTTTTCCTTCGGCCACTATCACCTGCCCCGCTTCAAGCTGCCCAAGGGTGAAAACGACAGCTTTGAGTATCTTAAAAAGCTCTGCGAGAAGGGCTTTGAAAAACACTACAAGGGCCGGGAGGAAGTGCACCGGCAGCTGGATTACGAGTTGGAAATGATACGGAACATGGGCTTTGTGGACTATTTTCTCATAGTTTCCGACTTTATCGGCTACGCCCGCTCCCAAGGGATTCCCGTAGGCCCCGGCCGCGGCAGCGCGGCGGGCAGCGTGGTTTCCTACTGCCTGCATATTACCGACATTGACCCCATAAAATATTCCCTCTTTTTTGAGCGTTTCCTGAACCCCGAGCGTGTCTCCATGCCGGATATAGACGTGGACTTCTGCGTAAACCGCCGGGGCGAGGTGATAGACTACGTAAACCGCCTCTACGGCCACGACCATGTGGCCCAGATAGTCACCTTCGGCACCATGGCCGCCCGCCTCGCGGTGCGTGATGTGGGCAGGGCGCTGTCCATAAGCTATGCCGAGTGCGATACCGTTGCAAAGCAGATCCCCTCCGGCCCGGGCGCGCTGAACATGACGCTGGAGGAGGCCCTGCGCCTTTCAAAGCCTTTGAGAGAGCTCTATACCGGAGACGATAAGCTCCACAACCTTATAGACGTGGCCAAGAACCTTGAGGGTATGCCCCGCCACGCCTCCACCCACGCCGCCGGTGTGGTCATCACCGAAAGGCCCGTATATGAGTACGTGCCCCTTGCCAAAAACGATGAGTCCGTTGTCTGCCAGTTCCCCATGACCACCCTTGAGGAGCTGGGGCTTCTGAAGATGGACTTTCTGGGCCTTCGCAACCTTACGGTTTTGGAAGATGCGGCAAAGCTTGTGCGAAAAAGACTGCCGGACTTTACGGTGGAGAGCATACCCGAGGACGATGCCGCCACCTTTGAGATGATCTCCGCCGGGCATACAAGCGGCGTATTCCAGCTTGAAAGCACGGGCATGACCGGCGTTTGCACCTCACTCAAGCCCAAGAGCATTGAGGACATTACCGCTATCATCTCCCTTTATCGCCCGGGGCCTATGGACTCTATTCCAAGGTTTGTGGAATGCTCTGCCCATCCGGAGAAGATACGCTACAAGCACGAGCTGCTCAGACCCATTCTGGAAGTGACCTACGGCTGCATAGTCTATCAGGAGCAGGTAATTGAGATTTTCCGCCGCCTTGCGGGATTCTCACTGGGTCAGGCGGACATGATACGAAGGGCCATGTCCAAGAAAAAGCACGCCGTCATCGACGCTGAGCGCACCGCCTTTGTCCACGGCGACGAAAAGCGGGGCATAGACGGCGCACTGAAAAAAGGCGTGCCGGAGGCCGTTGCCAACAGCATCTACGACGAGATACTGGACTTTGCAAGCTACGCCTTCAACAAAGCCCACGCCGTATCCTACGCCATCGTGGCCTACCGCACCGCCTACATGAAGCGCCACTACCCCAGAGAATATATGGCCGCCCTTCTCACCTCTGTGCTGGACAACTCCGCCAAGGTGGGCGAGTATATTGCCGAGTGCCGGGAGATGGGCATAAAGCTTCTGCCCCCGGACGTGAACGAGTCGGACGCAAACTTCACAGTGGCGGGTGAAAACCTGCGCTACGGCCTTGTGGCCATAAAGGGCATAGGCTGGGGCGCTATAAACGGCATGGTAAAGGAGCGCACGGAAAACGGCCCATTCACCGGTTTTGAGGATTTCTGCCGCAGAATGGCCGGGCGTGAGCTTAATCGGAGAGCCGTTGAAAACCTTATAAAGGCCGGAGCTTTCGACTCCATGGGCTATCCGCGCCGTGCATTGGTACAGATAGCGGGCACTGTTATGGACAGCATCGCCCAGGCCAATAAGGACAATATCTCCGGGCAGCTTGACCTGTTCGGCTTTGGAGACGAGCAGGAAGTGCGGCCTGTCAGCATTCCCATACCCGATATTGACGACTATACCCCAAAAGAGCGCATGGCGCTGGAGAAAGAGACCACGGGGCTTTATCTTACAGGCCACCCCATGGATGAGTACCGCCAGCAGGTGCGAAAGCTGGGGGCTGTACCCATAGGCCAGCTTATGGGCGACTTTGCCTCGGAGGACGGCCCCAGCCGCTTTTCCGACAACCAGTATGTTACCATTGCCGGTGTTATCTCCTCCGTCAAGACCCGCACCACAAAGAATAACTCCCTCATGAGCTATGTGCAGCTGGAGGACGACACCGGGCTTATCGAGATGATAGCCTTCCAGAAGGTGCTGGACGTATCCTCCCGGGATATTTACGACAATAACGCCGTCATCGTCCGTGGCCGCATCTCACTCCGCGACGAGAAGGAGCCGCAGCTGATGGTGGAGAGCCTCCGTCCCCTTTCCGAGCTGGGTGCGGATATAAGCGAAAAGGAGCTTGAAAAAACCCTGCGCCGCCCTGCTGCTCCGGCACTGCCTCAGGCGGAGAAGAAGCTCTACGTAAAGCTGCCCTCCGCCGAGCACCCCTCCTTGAAGCGCATCGAGCTTATTCTCACCATGTTCCCCGGTCAGAGCCAGCTTGTGATATGGTGTGAAAAGGAGAAAAAGCGCATCGGCGCCCGCTGCCTTATCCACGAGGCGCTTGTTGACGAGCTCTCCGAAATGCTGGGTGAGGAAAACGTTGTGATAAAGTGAGGTCTGTTATGAGCCTTTTGCCCCGATGCCGCAGTATTCCCGTCCACGGCACTGAACTGGACTGCCTCATATTCGGCAGGGGTAAAAAGCCCCTTGTCATCCTGCCGGGATTGAGCACCCGGAATGTACGCCCGGCAGGACTGATGCTGAGTTTTATGTACCACAGCTTCACAAAGGATTTTACCGTGTATATCATGGATAAGCCCCGCCATATCCCCGAGAGCTGCACCGTGGCGGACCTCGCTGATAGCTGCGCCGCCGCAATGGATGCCCTTGGCCTTGAAAAAGCCTGTGTGCTGGGCGTGTCACTGGGAGGCATGATGGCGCAGGAGCTGGCAATAAAGCAGCCGGAGCTTGTGTCGTCTCTTGTGCTGGGGCTGACGGCGGCAAGGACAAATCCCAGTATTGAAAGCTCCATAAGCCGCTGGCTCGGATCTATGGAAAGGGGCGACTTTGCCGCCTTTGGCCGGGATATGATGGAGAGCATGTACTCAGCCTCGTATCTTAAAAAGTATGGCTTCATGCTGCCTGTTGCCGCCGCCTTGTCCAGGCCGAAGGACTTGGGGCGCTTTATGAGGCTTGCCAATGCCTGCCTTACGTGCAGCAGCTTTGACAGACTTGAAAATATTTCCTGCTCTACGCTGGTCATAGGAGCCGGGCAGGACAAGGTGGTATCCGGCGAGGCCTCCGTGGAAATAGCTGAAAAATTGGGCTGCACGCTCCATATGTACGATAAATTGGGTCACGCCGCCTATGACGAGGCCGGTGATTTCAACAAAAGAGTGCTGGATTTTTTCTTGGAAGAAGCTGAGTAAAATGGATTTTTATGCACATCGGTCAAAATGCGGGGCTGATTTTTATGTAAAAAGCCACAAAACAGCCCTTGCAATGGATAATCAATCTGCAAAATATACAAAATTCATAAGTGGGCATTGACAGACACGATTTAACGTGCTAATATGCAGAAAAAATGACCCCCCAAGATAGAGGCGCGGGATTCATGAGTACCCCATGGCAAGGCCGGGCAACCGCCGTGTGGGAAAGGGGAGACCGCCGAAGCGCATCGTCAGCCCGTGGCGATGTTGCTGGGCCGGCAGAGAATATCTGACGGACTGTCACAAATATATTTGTGAAGCGCTATCGAGAGCCTGTGAACCTTTGCTTTTCCGTTTTCGTGGAAAGGCCGATTCAGAGATTTTTCATGGAGCGCTTGGTATGGCGGTCCATTTTTTTATTACCCCACCGGCCGGGAGAGAATGAGCCGGAAGCTCCGATATGAGCAAGAAAGGACAAAAAATGAGAAGAAGCATCGCCACCATTATTATGACCGCAATGATCATGTGCCTTTGCATGGGCGCCACCGCCTTTGCCGATCAGGACGTTCCCACCGGTGTTGAAGACGGCGTTCTCACCGTGGGTATGGAATGTGCCTACGCCCCCTACAACTGGACGCAGATGGATGACAGCAACGGCGCAGTTCCCATCGTCAACAACCCCGGTACCTACGCCAACGGCTATGACGTTATGATCGCCCAGCGCATCTGCGACGCCAACGGC
>JAFQFH010000011.1 GCA_017398685.1 Oscillospiraceae bacterium | reverse complement strand
CTCGGTGCCGGGGGCGGCCTTGGGGGCTGCTGCGGCAGCGGGGGCGGGCTTCTTTACAGGGGGCTTCTTGATGAAGCTGCCGCTGACCAGAAGATCCTCTTCCTTGGTGGCGACCATGTGATAGTCACCGGTGAACTCGATGGCGTTCTTGGAGCAGAAGTCGGCGCAAGTGGCGCAGAAGGTGCAGGAGCCAAGGTTGAAGGTCAGGGTGATCTTGTCGCCCTCTTCCACCTTCTCCACGGTGCGGGTGATGGCGTTGCCGGAGCAGACGCGCTCACACATGCCGCAGGCGATGCATTTATCGGCGTGGTATACGATCCTGCCGCGGTAGCCGGGAGCGGCTTCGCTGGGGACAACAGGATACATATCACAGCTGGGCTTGCTGAAAAGCTGGCTTATGGCCTCTTTAACAAACGGCAGATCCATTACTTCTTGGCCCTCTTTTCCTTGAGAATTTGGGTCGCAAGCACAAGACCGTCGATGACTGCCTCGGGCTTGGGTGCACATCCTGCCACGTCCACGTCAACGGGAACGTACTTGCTGAGGGGGCCGGCTACGGAGTAGCTGCCGCGGAAGACGTTGCCGGACTGGGGGCAGGAGCCCATGGTAACGATGCACCTGGGTTCGGGGACCTGAGAGATGGCTCTCAGGACTCTGGGCAGGGACTGCTTGGTGACGGGGCCGGTGACGACCACGATGTCGGCGTGACGGGGAGTGCCGGTGAGCTTGAAGCCCAGACGCTCAGCGTCGTAGCGGGGGGTGAGAACGCTGACCAGCTCTATGTCGCAGCCGTTGCAGGAGCCGGCGTTGATGTGGAACAGCCACGGAGATTTAGCGGTGCTCTCTTCGATTAACTTCTTGAACATATTCGCCCCTCCTTACAGACCGTACCATGCCAGCACCAAGCTTATAAGGGCCAGGCCGGTAACTGTGGTCCAGTAGAATTTGAATACCTGCTCTATCTTCAGTCTTGCGGTGATGGCGTGGACAAAGGAGATAGAGACGATGGTCAGCACGATGCAGATGGCGACAAGGATGAGTGCGTCAACCACAACGATGCCGGTGCCGATGCCGCCAAGGAAGAGGGCTGCAAAGAAGCTGGTGAGGGTGAGAACCTTGACGCAGTGGGTCAGCTTGTAGACTGCCAGAGGTGCGCCGCTGTACTCAGCCAACAGACCTTCGCAGATCTCAGTCTCAGCTTCGGCGGTGTCAAAGGGATGATTGCCGGTTTCGCCGGGAATTATAAGCAGCATTGCGATTGCTGCGGGAATGAGGCTTGCGTGGGTGATGAGGCTGCCGTTTGCCAGCTGGTAGTTTGCGATCTTGGAGAAGGAGAAGGTGACAGCGTCGCCGCCGACAACCTTGCCCACTGCCAGAAGAACCATAACCAGAGGCAGCTCACAGGCGATGATAGTGACCATCTCGCGGCTCAGACCGATACCGGCGTAGGGGGAGCCGGAAGCGGCGCCGCCCAGCATTGCTGCCATTGCGGGGATGAGCAGCAGGTAAAGGATGACGATGATGTCAGCCATGCCGGAGAAAGCGGAGAAGCCGTGGATGGGGATGAACAGCTGCAAAACCACGAGGGCTGCCAGACCTACCAGGGGAGCTGCCAGGAAGGTGGTCTTGGAGGCTGCTGCGGGGATGATGGTCTCCTTGCCGCAGAGCTTGAAGAAATCATAGAAGGGCTGCAGCACGGGAGGGCCGACACGCTTTTGCATACGGGCAACTATCTTACGGTCGATACCGCAAAGGAGCATGCCGATAACAAAGCAGAACAGGAAGCCGGGGAATATGAGGATATAACCGAGATACTGCAGAGCAGTCAAAACTATTGTCATCATGCTTCCCACCTCCTTAAAGAACTATCTGGATAAACAGCGTGACTATTGCCAGCGCTACTATCGCCCACAGGGAGTAGTCATTGACTATACCGCTGTGCAGGTCATGCATGAAGCTGAAGTAGTGTCTCCAGTTGTGCTTGAAGCCCCAGAACAGGTCTCCGCCGCCAACCTGGGAGTAAACGCTCTTTTCGCCGCCGAAGAACAGATCGTACTTGCTGTCGGCGATCTCGCTGGACTCGCTGACCTTGTCGTACTTGCCGGAGACGGCAACGATGGTGACAGCCAGAAGAGCAATGCACAAAATGAGCAGCCAGGAGATAGGACTCCAGTAGCCCAGCTCGTTGAAGTTGAAGCTTGCCACAACGGGGAGATTTTCACCCATGGTGGAGGCTGCAAAGCCGGTGCCCATGGCAGCGTCAATGTAGTTGACAACGCTGAATACGGCGCGGGCAGCGGGCTCGGTCAGGTACTTGGTGACTGCGCTGGGGAAGAGACCAGTCACAACGCAGAGGATTGCGAAAAGGCACATTGCAAAGATCATGCCGCCCTTGACTTCCTTGACGTTTTCGTACTTGGCGGGCAGTCTGCCGAAGAAGACGGACTGGCTGACCTTGACGAAGGAGGCGAGGGTCAGAACGGAGGTGACGAGAGCAATGAGAGTGACGAAGAGGAAACCGATGTTGCCGGTCTCGGAGGCCTTCTGGTATGCAGCCTGATAGACCATCCACTTGGAGGCGAAGCCGTTGAAAGGAGGCAGACCGCTGATGGAGAAGGCGCCGACCAGGAACAGGCCGGTGGTCCAGGGCATCTTCTTGGAAAGACCGCCCAGCTCGTCCAGATTGGTGGTGCCGGTCTGGTGGAGAACAGCGCCGGCGCAGAGGAACAGCAGACCCTTGAAGAGGGTGTGGTTCATGGCGTGGTATAGACCTGCACTGAAGCCAAGGCCGGTGCAAAGGCCCACAGCAGCCAGAACGTAACCGATCTGGGAGATACTGTGGAAGGCCAGCAGACGCTTGAAGTCATGCTGGGCAAGAGCCATGGTGACGCAGACGAACATGCTCACAGAGCCGATGAAGACCAGCAGGAACTGGAAGGTGCCAAGGTTCATGGTCTGGAACAGGAAGTAGGTCAGACGGATAAGGCCGTAGATACCGGACTTGGTGAGAACGCCGGATATGAGAACGGAGATGGATGCGGGAGCTGCGCCGTGAGCGTCAGCAGCCAGGGGATGGAAGGGCACGATGAATGCCTTGGTGCCAAAGCCAACGAACAAAAGTGCGAAGGCCAGCTTTGTGGCATTGTTCATGTTGCCGGGGATAACTGCGCTCAGCTGGGCAAAGTTGAGGGTGTGTGCCTGTGCGTAAAGCATGATGACGCCCACGAGGATGCAGGTAGAGCCGATGCAGCCGACCACCAGGTACTTGAATGCAGCTTCAAGGGCACCGTGTGCCTTGTTGCGGAAAGCGGTGAGAGCCACGGCTGCAAAGGTGAGGATCTCAACCATGATGAACATGTTGAAGATATCGCCGGAGAGCACAAGGCCGATAACGCCGCCGGAGAGCATGAGGAAGAGGGTGTAGTACTCGGGCACATTGTTGTCGTGTTCCATGTACTGCAAAGAGTATACGCCGGAGACGAACACTGCGGTGGAGATGAGCAGAGCGAAGAACAGGCTCAGTGCGTCAACTTCCAGTGCAATGCCGATGGCGTAGCCGCCGGCCACGGCTCTGTTGCCCATCCAGTAGGCGATGATTTCGCCGTCAAGCATGACGGGCTTTACGAGAGCCACGATGCAGGCCAGGGAAGAGGCAACAGCCAGAAATGCGATGAGGTTTCTCATGAACTTGCTCTTTCCGAAGAGAACTATCAGGAAAGCGCCGAGAAACAGTACCATTATGGAATAAACGGGGAAGTGATGGTAATCAAGGAAATTTGCAAAACTCATCCTCTCAGCCTCCTTATCTCTCTGGTGTCCAGAGTGCCGTAAGACTCATGCAGCTTGATGACCAGAGAAAGGCTCATGGCCGTCACGCAGGCGCCGATGACTATGCTGGTGAGGGTCAGGGCCTGGGGAATGGGGTCAACAAAGTAGCTTGCGGAAGTCAGCTCGCCCAGAGTGTAGATGGGGGCGGTGCCGCCGGGGTTGTAGCCCACGGAGATTATAAGGAGATTCACGCCGTAGTCGGCGATGGAAAGACCGATAACAGTCTTTATCAGATTGTACTTGGTGATGATGGTGTAGAATCCGAGAGCGATGAGGAAGAAGGAAGCTATGTAGTTAAACATTATCATGTCTTTCACCTCATTCCTGTTCGTCGTTGGCGACCAGAAGGCCGACCATGGACAGACCCAGCACGCCGACACCGGTGAGAACCTTGAAGCCGACTGCGCTGTTCATAAGAAAGATGGTACCGGTGGACCAGAGCTCACCGATATTGCCCAGATCGCTCAGTGCGTTGTAGCAGAAGTTGCCTGCGTATGCAACGCCGATCATGGCAAAGCAAACATAGAGGATGGAGGCAAAGCCTTCAGCGCCGTGCATGAAATGCAGGCTCAGTGCGTTGACTGTGGTCTTGTGGCCGTGGCCTATGTAAAGGAACACAACAACTGCAACCATCAGTACGCCGCCCTGGAAGCCGCCGCCGGGGGACAGATGGCCGTGGAAGATGATGTAGAACATATACACCAGAATGAAGGGCATGATGAAGTCAGCGCCGCAGGCGGGGATAATGTTCTTGACGGTTCTGTTATTCATTCTCTGCATCCTCCTTCTTTTCCTTTTTACCCTTGTAGAGGATAACGGTGGCACCGGCAACTGCGGTTATGAGGATAAAGGCCTCGCCCATGGTGTCGTAGCCACGGAAGTCAAAAACGATGGAAGTGACATCGTTGACGGCGTGGGTCTCGGAAAGGTTCTGCTGCACGATGGCTGCGGCAGCACCGTCAACCACGCTGTCATCAAAGCCTTCGCCCTTGCTCTGCTGCAGCTCGTATACGGAAACTGCGGCCTGGGAGCCGTCATAGGTGCGGGGCATATCGGCCATGGTCACGCTGGCATAGATACCGGCGAAAAGGAACACGGCGATGCATACGTAAGTAAGGAATTTCTTCATTTATCGTCCCCTCCTTTGACCTTTCTGAGGGTAACGATGAATATCAGCGGGGTCAGGGCTGCACCAACGGCGGCCTCGGAGATGGCAACGTCGGGAGCGTGCAGCACCAGAAATGCGGCAGCGGCGAAAAGGCCGGTGGCGCCCAGTGCGATAACGGAGGAGAGGAGATTGTCAAAGTGTACTGCCAGAATGGCGGTGACCACCATGCCCAGTACAATAAGAATATTGAGTATGGTAACAAGATCTATCATTCGAAGTCCCTCCCATAGTCGTCGACAGACATTTCCTTCTCGGGGCGGATGCCGGCTTTGTAGGCACCCTTGGCGATGGAGTGGCTGCCGATGGGGTTGGTGAGCAGTATAAGCAGAGCGATAAGACCCACCTTGATGGCGGTGCCGATGCTGCCCATGATGAGTATGGCGTAGAGCACGGCGCCGATGGCGGTGCACAGCACGCCCAGAGTGGAGATGCAGGTGGAAGCCTGCATACGGCAGAAGGTATCAGGCATTTTGATGATGCCCTTGGTGCCGGCCAGTGCGAAGAAAAGGCCGATGGCGATAAGAAGGTCAATAACTATTCTAAGTGCCATAGCTTAAAGCCTCCCTTCCAGATAACGGCCCACCAGCATGGTGTCCACAATGCCGAACAGAGCGCCAACGAGGGCGATGTCCAGATAAATGCCGCGGCCGGAGAACATTGCAAAAAGGATCATTGCACAGCAGAGAAGATTGTCCGCACCGTCCACTGCCACCATTCTGTCAGCAGCGGTGGGGCCCTTCTTCACACGCCAGAGAAGGCATACTGCCATAACTGCAAAGAAAATACCGAATATAAGCAGTTCTATCATTTGAAGATCCTCCCTACGCCCTTTTCCAGAGTACCCTTGATGGCGTCGCCTGCTTCCTTGCCGGAAGGAGCGGTCACATCGATCCAGTGGATGTAATAGTAGGTCTGTCCTTCTTCCTCGGCGATGTCCATAGTGATGGTGCCGGGGGTGAGGGTGATGGAGTTGGCCAGCATGGCCTGACCGTAGTCACTTTCAAGGTCAACGGGGACCTTGACGATGCCGGGGTTTACGTTCTTGCAGCCACCGAAGCAGCGCTTTGCCACATCCCAGTTGGCCTTTATGAGCTCAACGGGGAAGATGAAGAGAACGTAGATAATAAGGTTTACAAGTTTAACGGGGTTGAAGAACCAGAAGCTCTTTGCATGCACGAAAAAGCGACCGGCAAAAAGAGCCACCGCAAGGCTCACCACCGCACCGGCTGCCAGCTCCTGAATTTCAAAGCTCCAAGTCAGGAGCACCCAGAAAGCAAAGCAGACGATAAAGGTGCTTATCACAGCGGGAAATCTCATTTTTTGCAAGAGAAAACCTCTCCTTCCTGTTTACGTCTATCCTGTTTGTGTCTATTCAAATAAAGTTTTATTCGACCTTGAGACTGTCCACATAGAACTCCCGTCCCACAGTCATCTTCAGCGCAGTGCTGCGGCATTGGGGGCAGCAGGCGTTTTTCCTGTCCGCATCCCCTTCATAGCCGCAGTCGAGACACTTGAACTGTGCTTTCAGCATTTCAATGTCCAAAACTGCGTTTTCGGCCAGAGAGCCTTTGGCGGCGATGGGGAAAAACTCCATTATGCACTCAGGCACAAGCCCGGAGTATTCGCCCACCTGCAGCTTTATCTCAAGCACACGCTCAAAGCCCTTGTCTCTGGCTTCGGAAGAGACTATGTCGATTATCCCTTGGGTAATTGCCAGCTCGTGCATTCTTATCTGTCAAGGCAGCTGAAGCAGGGGTCGATGCTGGCGATGATAAGACCTGCGTCTGCAACGGCGTTGTTGCGGAGCATGTAGGGAATGGTGGGGGTGTTCTTGTAGCTGGGCACGTGGACGCTGACGCGGTGGTTGTTGAGAGTGCCGTTGCCGACGACCATGTGGCTGAGCTGACCGCGGGGTGCCTCGTGGAGAGCCACGCTCATGCCCTCTTTGATCTTGATGAGCTTGTTGCCCAGATTGATGGGGCCTGCGGGCATCTTATTGAGAGCCTGCTCAATGATCTTGATGGACTCGTAGCACTCGAGAGCACGGACAACAACGCGGGCAAAAACGTCACCGCTTTCCACCACGGGAACGTTGAAGTCAAAGTCCTCGTAGGAGGAGTAGGGAGCGTCACGGCGTACGTCAACGTCAACGCCGGAAGCTCTGGCGTGGGGGCCGATGGCACCAAGCTCAAGAGCGGTGGCGGTGGTCAGGGTACCCACACCCTTGGTACGCAGGGCGATGGTCTTGTCGTTGAGGGCGATCTCAACAATTCTGTCCATGGGAGCCTTCAGCTTTTCAAGACCTGCAAGAATCTCAGCCTTGAGACCGTCGTCGATGTCGCGTCTTGCGCCGCCGATGGTGACCATGGCGTAGTTTACGCGGTTGCCGCTGAGCTTTTCAAGCAGATCCATGATGATCTCGCGCTCATCCCAGATGTGCATGAACATGCTGTCGTGGCCGATGATGTGGCAGGCGATGCCCAGCCACAGCAGGTGAGAGTGCAGTCTCTCCAGCTCTGCGGTGATGACGCGCAGGTACTGGCCTCTCTTGGGTACTTCGATGCCGTTGATGTTCTCCACTGCCATGGCATAGGTCAATGCGTGGGAGTGGGAGCAGATGCCGCACACGCGCTCAACCAGAACCAAAGTCTGGATAACGTTGCGCTCGGTGGCAAGCTTCTCGATACCGCGGTGGTTGTAACCTACAAAGACTTCTGCGTCCTTGATGATCTCACCTTCGGTATAGAGCTTGGCGTGTATCGGCTCTTCCAGCGCAGGATGGTAAGGACCGATAGGAACAATGTAACTCATACTCTACCTCCTGATTACTTTACGTTCTTCTCAACCAGCTCGCTGAGCGGGGTGACCATGATCTGGCCCTTGCCCTGAGTCTCCAGCATGTCCTCGGGAAGGAACAGACGCTTGGAAACATCCAGACCCTCAAACTCAACATTGTAAAGCTCGTTGAGCTCTCTCTCGGGCCACTCGGCGGCGGTGGCGTAGATAGAGCCGATGGAGGGAACCTTCATCTCGCCCACAACGTGGTAGGACTCGATGACGGGGTTGACAGCGTAATCATATGAAATGTCCATACGGCCTTCTTTGTCAATAAAGCCGTGGACCATCACAAGGAAAACGCCGTTTTTCTTCATCCGCTCTGCCAAGGGTACGATCTCGTCTTTGCTGATTTGGAAAACTTTGTACTCCTGCATACGTTTCTCCTCTCCTATATACATTTTTCTTGATATAAGTTGGGTGAAAGCTTTTGCTTTCTATAAAAAACCGGCAGATGCCAGATTTTTTCAGCAGATACGGGGCAGCTGGGCCCCGGTGAGCTTCTGGAGGATGCGCTTTCCTCCAAAGGCTGTGTTCATGTAGACCTTTCCGGCATAATCCTCGGTGACAGTGCCGATGACAGCGGCGTCCCGGCCGTACTCATTGGCCTGCATTATCTCAAGCACGCGCTGTGCGCTCTCCTCGCCGACAACAGCCAGCAGCTTCCCTTCATTGGCGCAGTACATGGGGTCAAGCCCCAGCATGTCGCAGGCGGCGCGGACATTGTCCTTAACGGGGACAAGCTCCTCAGAAAGGGCGATGGAGAGCTTCGTTCCCTCCACAAACTCGTTGAGGGTGGTGGCAACGCCGCCTCTTGTGGGGTCGCGCAGGACACGGACGGCCTCGCCGGAGGAGAGTATATCCTCACAAAGGCCGTTCAAAGGGGCGCAGTCAGAGAGTATCTCCCCTTCCATCATGCCGCTTCTGGAGAGCATCACGGCAGTGCCGTGGTCGCCCACGGTGCCGGAGACTATCACTTTGTCGCCCGGCTTTATATTGGCGGGGCTCAAGCCCTCATAGCGGAGTATGCCCACACCGGCGGTGTTGATGTATATCTTGTCGCCCCGGCCACGCTCCACCACCTTGGTGTCGCCCGTGACAACGGAAACGCCGGCCTTTTGGCAGGTTTTTGCGATGGAAGCCACGATCCTTTCAAGATCGGAGACTTTCATGCCCTCTTCTATTATAAATGAAAGGCTCAGATATTTTGCCTCGCCGCCGCAGACGGAAACATCGTTCACCGTACCGCAGACGGAGAGCTTGCCAATGTCCCCGCCGGGGAAAAAGATGGGGTCAACCACAAAGCTGTCAGTTGAAAAGACGAGCCTTGCACCGCCATCCACTACAGCACCGTCGCCGAGCTGGCTGAGAGCGGGATTATCAAAGGCGGGCAGCAGCATATCCTCAATAAGGCGGGAGGTCTTTTTCCCACCGCTGCCGTAGTCAAGAGTAATTATCTCATCCATAGCTTATATCACCTGATACTTGTAGGCTGCGGCGCAGGCGCCCTCGGAGGACACCATGCAGGGGCCTACCGGATCTTCCGGCGTGCAGACCTTGCCGAAAAGGGGGCAGTCTGAGGAGCTTATGCGCCCGGAGATAACATCCCCGCAGCGGCAGCCGGACTGGGCACCATCGCTTTTTTCATAGTCGATAACCATACCGAACTTGCGCCTTGCATCATATGCGGCAAGCTCTTCCTTTATTGAAAGGCCGCTTTTATCGATTCCGCCCAGACCGCGCCAGAGCTCGGCGCTGGGGACAAAGCACTCAGAGAGAATTTTCTGAGCCAGCACATTGCCCTTTTTGCCGACGGCTCTTTTGTATTCATTTTCCACTTTGGGGGCTTTCTCCGCTATCTGGCAAAGAAGCCTGTATACGGCACGCAATATCTCCTCAGGTTCAAAACCGGCGATAACTGCGGGCATGGCGTATTCTTCCGGCAGGTACTCAAACCCGGCCTCACCTATAATGGTGGCCACATGTCCGGGGCAGATAAAGCCGTCAATGGCAAAGTCCTCGCTTGCCATAAGCGCTCTCAGGGCAGGCTCCACGGTCTTGAGCATGGAGAAAACGGAGAAGTTGCTCACGCCCTCTTCCGCAGCTGTCAGAATGGCGGCGGCGGTGCCGGGGGCAGTGGTCTCAAAGCCAACGCCCAGAAAAACAATTTCCTTATCCGGCGTTTCCTTTGCCAGTTCCAGCGCGTCCATAGGTGAGTAGACAATGCGCACATCTGCACCCAGCGCGCGCCGTCTCTGCAAAGAGTCACCCCGCACAGTGCCGGGGACCCGGAGCATGTCGCCATAGCTTGTGATGATAACATCCGGGCGCATGGCAAGCTCCAGAACAGCGTCAATCTCCCTTGCGGGAGTCACGCACACGGGGCAGCCCGGGCCGCTGAGAAGCTTCACATTCTCCGGCAGCATGGACTTTATGCCCGCCTTTGCAATGGACATGGTGTGAGTGCCGCAGACCTCCATTATCCGCACCTGACCCAAGGGCAGCGCGGCAATGGCGGCAAGGATGCGGGCGGTTTCAGCAGTCTGAGAGGGCATCGCGTACCTCCTCCCAGGCACCTATATCCTCAAGAGCCTGAGCTTCGGAAAGCTTTTCAATGGCGAAACCGGCGTGCACCATCACGTACTCTCCAAGCCGGGGATTTTCAATAAAATCCACCCGGAGCTTCCGGCGCATGCCCATGGCTTCACCCACGGCGCTCTTCCCGTCTATCTCTATCAACTTCAAAGGAACTGCAAGACACATAGTAAAATCCCTTTGCATGAGAAAATTGTTTAAATTCGGACAATATAGTCCTATCCAAATTCGACATTATATCATTTCAGTGCTGCTTGTGCAAGCATTATCTGTCCCAGAGAGAGACCTTCATCATTGGTGGAGACACGGCTGTGAGTCCACACCTGAAAGCCTTCCCGCCTTAAAAGCTCAGGCAGCCTTTCCATAATGTACATGTTCTGAAAGCTGCCGCCGGAGAGCACCACATCGTTTATGCCGCTTTCAGCCCTTGCAGCAAGACACATCCGCCTTGCCATCTCCATGAGCGTATTGAGAAAACGGGCGCAAATTTCCCCCGTGGGGATGCCCTCATGGCGCTCGCGCACTATGGTTCGGATCATCTCCCGCCAGTCAAAGCGAAGGGGTGAGCCGGAAAGCTCAAAGGGGTAGAAGCCCTCTGCCTCAGTGGCCGCGGCCTCAAGGAGCACCGCGCCCTGCCCCTCATAGGAGGCCCGCTTTTTTATGCCAAGGATTGCCGCTACGCCGTCAAAAAGCCGGCCCATGCCGGAAGAGAGGGGACAGTTGAAGCCTTTTTCCAGCATGATTTTGTACATGGGGGCGTTTTCTATATGCCCGGTATCGAGCCCTGCTGCATCCAGAAGGGCGAAGCTGATACGCTCCAGCTCCTTTGCGGCCTTGTCCCCGCCGATAAGGGGGATGGGCAGAATACTGCCAAAGCGCTCAAAACCTTCATAGTCGCCTATAAGGCACTCGCCGCCCCAGATGCTGCCGTCCGTGCCGTAGCCTGTCCCGTCCCAGATAAGGCCGATGACCGGCTTATCCAGCCCATTGTCCGCCATGCAGGCGGCCATGTGGGCATGGTGGTGCTGCACCTGAATGAGGGGGATGCCCTCTGCTTCACTGCGCTCTGTGGCGTAGCGGGTGGACATATAGTCCGGGTGCATATCGCAGACGATTGCCTTTGGCTTTACATCGAAAAGCCGCTGGAAGTGGCTTATCTGGCCTTCGTAATTTTCAAGAGTCTCCAGATTTTTAAGGTCGCCTATGTGGGCGCTGGGGAAAACGTAGTTGCCCCTTGAAAGGCAGAAGCTGGCCTTCTGTTCGGCCCCGCAGGCAAGAATTTCATCCACCGCAGCGTCAAGGCGCACAGGATAGGGTACATAGCCCCTTGAGCGGCGTACCGGGTACTCTCTGCCATTCAACACCCAGATAAGAGAGTCATCACAGCGGGACTGTATCTCACGGTTATTCAAAAGAAAGCCGTCGGCAATGCCGGTGAGCTTCTCCACAGCCTCGGTGTTTTTGAAGATTATAGGGCAGTCGGAGAGGTTGGCGCTGGTCATTATCAGTGCGTCAATATCCTCGCCCATAAGCAGATAGTGCAGGGGAGTATAGGGCAGCATAACGCCCACATAGCCGTTTTCGCTCACATGGGAAAGACTGCCTTTTTCACGTTTTTTCAACAAAACAATGGGCCTTTTGTGGGATAAAAGGGCTTTTTCCTCGTCCTCGCTTACGTGGCAGAGCCCGCGCACAGCCTCCACATCCCGGCACATGAGGGCAAAGGGCTTTTCGTCCCTGTGCTTTCTGCGGCGAAGCTCCTGCGTCAAGGCCGCATCGTCACAGCGGCAGGCCAGATGCACCCCACCAAGACCCTTGATGGCCACGATTTTCCCGGCTTTCAAAGCCTTTCGCGCTAGCTCTATAGCATCCCCGGGGATTTCAACGCCGTCCTTGTCCAGATAAAATACCCTCGGCCCGCAATCGCCGCAGCAGTCCGGCTGGGCGTGGTAGCGGCGGTTTTCAATATCGCCGTACTCCTTTTCACAGTCAGAGCACATGGGAAATTCACTCATGGAGGTCTTGGCCCTGTCGTAGGGGATGTCCTTTACGATGGTGAAGCGGGGGCCGCAGTTGGTGCAGTTTATAAAGGGGTAGCGGTAACGCCGGTCGGCAGGGTCAAAAAGCTCACGGAGACAGTCCTCACAGATGCACACATCCGGGGAGATAAGAGTATTTCGCTTGTCCTCCACCAGACTTTTTCGTATCTCGAAGCCCTTGTAACCCACAGGCTCCGAAAGAAATTTAAGCTCTATCTTCTCTATAAAGGCGAGTCCGGGCGCTTTCTCCGGGATGTCCGCAACAAAACGCTCCAGATCCTCCCTGCTGCCCTCCAGCTCCATCACAACTCCGGAGGAGCTGTTCTTTATATATCCGGCAAGGGCGTAGTCACCCACAAGCTTGTGGATAAAAGGGCGAAAGCCCACGCCCTGTACGATGCCGTGTATTTTCAGCAAAGCTCTTTCCAAAGGGGATAGTTCTCCATAGTTCATAAAATATCAATCTATTATATGCCCAATATAGACAAAATTCAAGTAAAGTATGGGAAAAAACTGTACAAAATAATGGATATTATTTTGAGTGAAAAGACGGGAAAAGAAAAAACCGGCGGCCGAAAGGCCGCCGGTGGGGGTTTGCTGTATTTTAAGGAGTGAATAGATGTACAGGAGATTCTCAGCTCTTCTTCTTTGCACCGGCAAATGCGTATGCATAGCCTGCAACCAGAATGACTGCTGCCACTATGTAGCACACCAGGCTCACAACAGAGCCGTTGCTGCCGTCAACGTTGGTGATGAAGGAGATCATCTGACCGGCCAGAACGAAGGCCATAACCACGGGAGCGATGATGGTGATGCAGATGCGGTAGAACTTGGAGAAGAAGCCAGGCTTGTTGCCGTTTACTTCCTCAAGCACATAGTCGGGCTTGAGCTCGATAGCGACCATAACTGCCATCAGCATTGCGCCAAGAGGCATTGCCAGACCCTCAGACCAGAAGTCCATAAAGTCAAGCCAGCAATCCATGAATACGGGGCTGCTCATCACGTCTCTGCCCAGCAGGGTTGCCGGGTCGATGCCGTTGGAGCCAAGGCCGCAGTATGCAACCAGAAGTGCCTCGACGGTGATTGCGATGCCGACCCAGATGGTGACCTTGGTACGGTCGACCTTCTTGCCCTTTTCTGCTGCGTTGTCCAGCACCAGAGTGGCAATAACTTCCATCAGGGAGATTGCGGAAGTGATAGCTGCGATGGTTACCAGCAGATAGAAGATGACACCGAAGATGGGGCCTGCGCCGCCCATGTTGGAGAAAACGTCCTGAAGGGTGATGAACAGGAGCTTGGGGCCGCCCAGAACCATGTCACCGTTTGCGATGCCTGCTGCCATGGAGTTGGCAACTGCGGCGGGGATAACGGCGAGACCGGCCATCAGAGCGATGACGGTGTCAGAGACAACGATGATGACGGAGTTCTTGGTCAGGCTCTCTTCCTTGCTCAGGTAGGAACCATAGGTGACCATTGCGCCCATTGCCAGGGACAGGGAGAAGAACATCTGGCCGCCGGCAGAGCCGAGAACGTTGATGAAGTTGGGAGCTTTGGCGATAAAGCCTGCCTCAACAGCGTAGCCGGGAACGAACATGAACTTGAGGCCTTCAACTGCGCCGGGGAGGGTGAGAGCGCGGACGATGACGATGATAAGCATCACGAACAGAGCGGGCATGCCCACTTTGTTGAACTTCTCAATACCGCCGGAAACGCCGCCCTTGACTATCATGATGCAGATGACCATGAACAGCAGGGTGAATGCAAAGCAGCCCCAGGGGTTGGTCAGCATTGCGCCGAAGGTGGAGGCACCGGAGATGGACTCACCGAAGATGCCGGAGAGACCGAAGCTCAGCTCTGCAAGGTTGAGGGACATGTACTGCAGGCAGTAGCCGCCCAGAACAGAGTAGAAGCTCATGATGAGGAAGGGAGCGATGACGCCCAGCCAACCCAGCCACTTGAACTTCTTGGTGGCCTTCTTGTATGCGCCCACGACACCAAGACCGGTCTTACGACCCAGTGCAAGCTCGGACACCATGATGGGCATACCTACGAAGATTGCCAGTGCAAGATAAATCATCAGGAAGGTGAAGCCACCGCCCTGACCCATCTTGTTGGGGAAGCCCCAGATATTGCCGAGGCCGACGGCGGAGCCTATTGCAGCCAGCAGAAAGCCTAAGTTACTGGCCCATGAACCGCGATTGTTTTCCATTTTACTACCTCTCTTTCATTTTGTTAAAATCCCGCAAACAATAAGGATATAACGCAAAGACTGTGTAAAGGATTATAGCATCTGCCTTGTAAAATGAAAAACACGACATTATGATTACGGTGATAAGAAATCTTCATGGATAAAATCAATCATAAGAAAGAGAAATATTTAACAATATGGACACCAAAAAGACGAAAGCTCTGCTTCTGGCGCTTGAGAGGGGCAGTCTTACTGCGGCGGCGGAGGAGCTGGGCTATACCCAGTCAGGTCTTACGCACATGATGAACTCTCTGGAGGATGAGCTGGGAATAAGACTTCTTGTCAGAAGCAAAGGCGGCGTAAAGCTATCCCCGGCGGGAGAGATACTTTTGCCCAGACTGAGAGAGCTGACAGCTTGCGCCGGGGAACTTGAGCGGGAGATAGAGGTACTGAGGGAACAAAAGAAAATAAGCCTGCGCCTTGATCCTCCCGCATGGCGTCAGCTTGGTATAATCGTCAGCCAGCGCAGAAAAAACGACAAGAGCATTAAGCTGCTTATAAAATGCGCCCAGAGCAAAATCTGTCCAAGGCAGACCGGGTGATAAAATCGGCGTACCGGAAAACCGGCACGCCTGTTTTATTGACTTTTTTCATTTAGATGCTATTCTTTAATGGGTAAAAAATCTCAGCAAGGAGAATAATTATGGCGGCAGACACCAATATTGCCCTGAGAGGGCAGATAATCTACTCGGTCTATGTGAGAAACCACAGTGAGGAGGGCACTTTCAAGGCCCTTATCCCCGATCTTGACAGGATAAAGGCCCTGGGCACGGATATAATCTGGCTCATGCCCATCCATCCCATCGGCGTCGAGGGGAAAAAGGGCAGTCTGGGCTGTCCCTATGCAAATCGGGACTACAGGGATGTAAACCCCGAATACGGCAATATGATGGATTTTATGGCCTTGGTGGACGCTATCCACGCAAGGGGCATGAAGTGCATTATAGACGTGGTATATAATCACACTTCTCCCGATGCCGTGCTCACAAAGGAACATCCGGAATTTTACTACTACAATGAAAACGGCTGCCGCGGCAACCGCTTCGGCGACTGGGCGGACGTGGTGGATCTGGACTATGGCTGCAAGGGACTGTGGGATTATCAGATAGCCTCTCTCGTCATGTGGGCGAGGATAGTGGACGGCTTCCGCTGCGATGTGGCAAGCTTTGTGCCGGTGGAGTTCTGGCAGAAGGCCCGGGCCGAGGTTGAAAAGGTGCGCCCCGGCTGCATCTGGCTGGCCGAGACAGTTCACGGCAGCTTTGGTCAGCTGGCCAGGAAAAACGGCATAATCTCCGGCTATGACCATGATATGTTCAAAGCTTTTGACATGGAGTATGACTATGATATCCGTGAGGTCTTCGACCGCTATCTTGAAGGAAAGACCAGCCTTTCCCACTATCTGGATATGCTCAATTTCCAGGAGTGGGTGTACCCTGAAAACCACATCAAGATGCGCTGCCTTGAAAACCACGACCAGAAGCGCATCTGCCACTATGTAAAGGACGATGCTGCCCTTGAAAATTTCACGGCCTTTCTCTATTTTCTCAAGGGAACTACCCTCATCTATGCCGGGCAGGAATACAAAAACGAGCATACCCCCAGCCTCTTTGACAAAGACGTATTTGAGCGGGACAGCTCAAAGGACATAAGCGGACTTTTGAAGAAGCTGGCGGCGATAAAAAAGAATGTCCTCTCTGCAAAGGACTACTTCAAAGGCAAGGCCGATGATGAAAACCACATTGCCGTCCTTAAAAGAGACAACAATAAGAAGCTCAAAACCGGCGTGTTCTCCCTTCGCGGCCTGAGCGGAGAGGTGGCGGTGGAGCTGCCTGACGGCGAATATGAAAATATTTATGACGGGAAAAAAGTTGCCGTTAAGGACGGAAAGCTGAAGTGTGAGGGCAGACCCATTATAGTAGTGACCGAAAGCAGGGAAAATTTCTGAAATAAATACTCAAGCCCCATCGGGATTTCCCGATGGGGCTTATGCTTGGAGTGATATGTGAACTTGTGAATAGCTCTATTACAGACCCACGTAGCTCAGTGCAAGGGAGATGAGAACGAACAGCATCATTGCGGGGGTGATGTACTTTACGCAGACGGTGAAGAAGCCGCGGGTCACAAACTTGTTGCCCTGAGTCTCTATCTCATCCGCCATCCAGTCCATACCCTTGCCCCAGCCGACGACAAGGCACATGAGCACAGCGCCCAGAGGCATCATGACGCCCTCAGACACAAAGTCGTACAGGTCCAGCAGGTCCTTGGAGCCTTCGCCAAGGAACTGGTAGATACCCCAGCCGGCACCGCCCAGCTTGTCGATGCACACGGGGATCGCCAGAACCATCATGATACCGGCGATGATGCCGACAGCCTTTTTGCGGCTCATGGGCTTGCCCTTGGCGGCAGAGGAGTCGATAAGGTGTGCAGAGGAAACTTCCATCAGGGAGATAGCGGAGGAGATACCGGCGAAGATAACCAGCAGATAGAACAGTGCGCCAACGATATTGCCGGCAAAGCCCATGGAGGTGAAGGTGTTGTGCATGGTGATGAACAGAAGGCCGGGGCCTGCGTTGGGGGACTGGCCCTGAGCAAAGACTGCGGGGAAGATGGCAACACCGGCCAGAATTGCGGCGCAGGTATCGGCAGCGGGGATTATCCATGCGTTCTTGGAGATGTTCTCCTTCTTGTCAAGGTAGGAGCCGTAGGTGATCATTGCGCCCATACCAAGGGAGCAGGAGAAGAGCATCTGACCTGCTGCGGTGCGGCAGGCGTTGAGGAAGTTGAACTCGGTGCCGGCGATTTCCATGCCCTTGGAGGTGAACATGAACACCAGGCCCTGCTCGGAGCCTTCAAGAGTGAAGTTATAGATGATGATGGCTATGAGAATGACGAAAAGCGCGGGGATGCCGATGCCGTTGAACTTCTCAATACCCTTTTCAATGCCGCCTGCCACGATGAAGTAGCAGAGCACGAAGGTGAGGATGGTGTAGCCCACAACAGCACCGATGTTGCCGGTGTATGCGCCGAAGAATGCGCCGCCGTCCATGCCGCCAAAGCCGGATGCACCAAAGATCTGGATAAGGAAGCCGAACATGTAGCGGAAGGAGTAGCCGATGAGCACAGAGTAGAAGCCCATGATCAAGGTGGCGGACAATACGCCGAACCAACCCACGAAGGCATACTTCTTGCCCAGCTGGCTCATGGCCAGAACGGGGCTCTTGCCGGTTTTGCGGCCGATGGCCATTTCAACGCACATGACCACAACGCCGCAGAAGATAACGAAGGTCAGATAGATTATCAGGAAGGGGAAGCCGCCGTTGGCGCCCATCTTATAGGGGAAGCCCCAGAGGTTGCCAAGACCTATGGCAGAACCCATGGCTGCAAGTACAAAGCCAAGGTTACTGCTGAATGAACCACGATTATTTTCCATTTCATTACCTCTCTTCTCATAAAAAATTTTGGATGCCAAAGCTTTATGATTGATGATGAAATTATAACATTGCTCTTGCAATTTACCTAACTCCACATTATTATATTAAGTATTAGGTATTCTAATTTATGACTCTAAATATAAGAAAGAGAAATATTTAACAATGGATACTAAAAAACTCAGGGCCCTGCTGACGGCCCTGAATAAAGGCAGCCTGACGGCGGCTGCGGAGGAATTGGGTTACACCCAGTCCGGCCTTACACATATGATGAACTCTCTGGAAGAAGAGCTGGGCGTAAAGCTTCTTGTGAGAAGCAAAAGCGGCGTTCTTCTTTCCACGGCGGGGCAGGAGCTTTTGCCCCTTATGCGCACCGTGGCGGAGAGCGTTGAAAATCTGGAGCAGAGCGCCGAGAAAATACGCCTGAGAAGCGTGACCAATCTGAGACTGGGGGCCTTTTCCAGCGTGGCGGGGCATTGGCTGCCCGGTATTATTTCTGCTTTGCGGCAGATAAACCCGGAGTTGGCTGTAAGCATTCAGGTAAAGCCCATTGACGAGATATACGAGGCTGTGAGAAGAGACGAGCTGGACTGCGCGCTTATAAGCTATCAGGCCAGCCTTTGCAGCGGGCTTTGCTGGGTGCCGCTGAAGGATGACCCGCTGATGGCGGTGCTGCCTGAAAGCTTTGACGAGGATATGGAAGCCTATCCTGTGAAAAACTTCGAGGGGCAGGAATTTCTCATGCCCTCCTACCGCTTTGATATGGACATTATCCCCCTTTTCGGCGGCAACGGCAGCAAGATAAACCCCATCGTCCGCTACACCAATCTGGACGATGCGGCCATTGCCTCCATGGTGGCTCACGGGCTGGGGCTGAGCATCCTTTCCGACCTTATCATCCAGAACGTGAAGGAAGAGCATATAAAGGCCCTGCCGCTGGATCCGCCCGCCTATCGCAGCATGGGCATAATCTACAGCGAGCACAGGAAAAACGACAGGCTCATAAAGCAGTTTGCAAAGTGCGCCAAGGCCGTTGTGGAAAAGCTGTGAGAAAAAACAAAAGGGATTGTTGCAAATTTTGCAGCAATCCCTTTTGTCAGCTCCAGTTGCCGGAGACACCGTCGGGGGCGTCCGAGCCGCCCCGGCGGTCACGGAAGCTGTGGTTGACACTTTCCTTTGCCCGCTCGTCCTTCTGTGTGGGTACGGGGGAGGGCAGGATTATCTTTTCGCTCTTTTTGGTCTTTTTAGCCATGATAAAGCTCCTTTTCTCTTGATAAGCATAGTTTGTATCGGAAAAGGAGCTTTATGCGTTTTTATATTTTATGGGCAGGTCTGAGCAGCATGGAGACAAGCTCTCCTACGCTGCCTTTTTTGTTTTTCCACTTTTTGCCCTCGTAATAGGTGCAGCGGGGACGGAAGGAGCTGAGCCTTTGGGGGGAGACATTGAAAAGGTGCTCGTCCGCCACAAAGAAGTTTGCAATTTTGCCCTCTTCCAATGTGCCAAGCTCCGTCTCCTCGCCCAGGGCCTTTGCTGCATTTACGGAGCAGCAGCGGAAAGCCTCAAACACGCTGACGGACTCGGCCTCGTGGTAAAAATCCACCATGCCGGTCATCTGGAGATAGGGGTCAATGGCCTGCACCGGGGAGTCACTGGAGCCGCAGACGCAGACCCCGGCCTTATAAAGGGAACCGAATTTCAGCCTTTTTATTATCTCGTCGGGCAAAAACTGCTCATAGGAGCGAAGATAGCGCTTGTCTATCCAGGCATAGCCCGGCTGCATCACAACGGCAAAGCGCCCGCTTTTATAGCGCTCAAAGGCGGTATCGTCGAAAAATTCCCCGTGCTCCACCCGGTGAAAACGACCGGAAGGGGTTTCAAGCAGAGCCTTTGTTATACGGTCAATGGCGCACTCGCCAATGGCGTGGCTTGCTATCTGGTAGCCCAGCGCATCGGCTTTTTGCACATTTTCGTCCACCTGAGCCTGCGTGTAGTAGCAGGGAGCTGTGCGCCCAGTGTCCTTGAAGGGAACAGAGAAGGCCGAGGAATGAGCACCCGTGGCTCCATCCATTTCCCACTGGCCGCAGCCGCCGATACGGGGGAATTTCAGATATTTTCTGAACTTTTCCACCCGGTCAATATCAAAATATTGCAGATAGAGCCGCACCTGAATGTCCATGTGCCGGGCAAGGTGGAGCATCAAAAGTGTGGTCAGATCCTTCTTGGAGTCCCCGTTGCCCTCCAGTGCGCCGATGTGGGAAACGCCCATGGCGGCGCAGTTATTTTCCACCTTGGCGATGCCCTTTGCCAGCACCGCGGGCGTGACCATGGAGGATATGGCGTCGGTTATACGGCCCTGCACAGTCTCGTGCTCCTCTCCCATAAGTACGCCGGAGTGACCCTCCGCTTCAAGGCCAATCTTTTGGAGCATGGCGGTGGAAAGGGCGCTGGCGTGGCCGTCAATGGTGTATACCACCGCTGCCCTGCCGCCGCACCAGTCGTCCAGCTCCTCCTTTGTGGGCAGGCGGCGCTCATCTATGGCGGAGAGGATGTAGTTATTTGCCACCACCGGTTCATTTGGCTTTTTTGTGGCGGCAAAGGCACAAAGCCGCTCTTTTATCCCGGCCATAGTGTCCGGCGTGACTTTGGCGTTTTCAATGGTGCACAGGTCAAAACCCATGGCGGAGAGTACGATGGTGTAGAGAAGATGCACATGGGGATCTATCATGCAGGGATAGACATTGCCGCCTTCAAGGTCTACGGCCTTTGCGTAGGTGCTTTTGGGCGGGCGGGTATTGGAAAGGGCTTTTATGCGGCCCTTTTCCACCAGCATATAGCGGTAATATTCATTTTCTTCCCTGCCCGTGTAAAAACGGGCATTCTCAAATAAAGTAGCTTTCATCTTATCAAAGGCTCACAAGGTTGCCCACGGCCATAAGAAGATAGCCGATGACCACGAACAGCTGCCCTGCGTTTCCGGACAGCCTGCCCAGCATTGACCCGGGCAGCTCCTTCTGGGCGTTGCGGTAGGTGGGAACCACCATAACGGCAACTATAATGGCGATAGCGCCGCCTGCCAGCTCCAGAAAGTCCAGAAAACCGCCCAGATTGAAAAGAGCCAGCAGCAGGGAGGGTGCGGTTGCAAGAAGCCAGCAGAGCTTTTCGCCCATGCCGGTCTGCTCCTTCACAATGCCGGAGAGGGCAAGGGAGATGGACCAGTAGGTGGTTATCATGGCAAGCAGTGTGAATATACCGCCGGCGTATATGGCCCAGGTGCCGATACCGGCGGCCCAGCCGGTCATGGCCACCTCGGCAACTTCCTTTGAGGCCAGAAGAGCGCAGAGGGAAATGACCACGATCATCACAAAATTGTTGCCAAGACCTAGGAAAACGGCCTTTTTTATCTTCTTTTCGTCGCCCTCAAGGCCCTCAACCGCCTGAGGGATGGAGAAAAAGGCGGAAAAGGCCAGCATGGCCATGCCAAAGTAGGCCAGCATAGCCTTGCCGGAACCGGCGGCTGTGGGCAGGGGCTGAAGCTCAGCCCCAAAGGAGCTGACGGCCAGAATTGCGATAATGCCGAAGATGACGGCTACCATTATCTTCTCACTGACTGCCACGGCCTTGAGCCCAAAAAGCACCACGGAGGCTGCCAGCACGTAGAAGATAAGCTTTGCGGCAAGCTCCCCTATGGGCAGCATTTCAATAAGAAGCTCGGAAGCACCGGCTATGTAAGCTGCCAGATTGGAGCAGAGCACCACCGCCATAAGGACAAAAAAGATGACGGTCAGCAGATTTTTCCACCTTCCCCGGAAAAGAAAGCGGGAGAAAACGGACACTATCTGGGTGCCGCTGCCGCATTTCATGACTGTGTCCGCTATCATCAGGTGCAGCAAAAGGCTCACTGCAAAAGCGGCAACAAGCAGCAAGAAGGCGGCAATAATGCCATTTTGCGCCGTCAGATAGGGCATGGCAAGCACGCCGCCGCCAATGCCGTAGCCGGTGATTATACAGGCGGCTTCCCACACGGAAAGCCGGGTCTTTTTAGTTTCCATGGCGAATAACCTCGATTCAAGTTGTTTGACGTTTACACATTATATAGTTGCGTTGACTATAATTCAAGGGCGGAAAATGGGGAGCATGTATTATAGCTGCTCGCAAGAGGAACGGTGCGAATCATACTTTCTTGTGTTGACAAGAAAGTATGCAAAGAAACAAATCAAGAGGGGGAAGATTTCGCTTTCTTCCCCCTCTTGATAATCTCCCCTATTTGAAACGACCAAAGAGGGAGTGCCCTCTTTGGATTCTCCCCGCAGTGGAGATGGGCTTGCTCTTCTCAATGAAATTTTTATTTTCTGTAAAGCCAAATGGACAGACCGCAGACGAGGGCAGGGAATAATACCCGCCCGTAGTTTACGCCGTCAAAGCCTCTTGCACGGATACCGTCAACAAGGTAGGGAATACCTGTCAAAATGGCGATAAGGGCGAAAACACCCACAATAATGTACAGCTTTTTCATTTTCTGCCGCCCTTTCTCACAAAAAGGGAAAGGCCGTTTATCAGTATGGACGCGATAACCAGAAACCACAGCGACTTCGTCATGGCAGGAACCACATCCATCAGTGCACTCCAGTCTCCAAAGGACACATAATTGTTGACCATGCTGTACATGGCGCACATGGTGAGAGCGGTCAAAGAAAGGCTTGCAAAGCGGAAATATTTTGCCTCTTTACCGGAAAAGCAAAAGGCAAGGTTCAGAATTGCCGAAATAATGGCGGCAATACCGAAAACAGGCCACAAAATCCACATATTATCGCTCCTTTTATACAGAACTAATCAAATATTGTCTTCCACTTATCTCCCGCACGGTAAGCGTCAAAGCACATTTTTATCTGTGCTTCACTGTTCTTTTCCGCGGCAAGCTCCGGAAGTTCAGTCTCAGAAAAATAGTCGGAGCCTGTGGTTTCGCTGTTTTCCTGAAAACTTCCGCCAATGGCGGAGCACAGCAAGAACACCTTGCAAATTCCATAGGCGTAATGGGGCAGATTGTGCTTGGCCCTGTCCTGGATGGCGATAATGCTTTCAGCCACAACATCCAGTCCAGCCTCTTCCCGGACTTCTTTTACGGTGTTTTCAGCTACGGAAACATTTACATCACACCAACCGCCGGGAAGCGACCACTTGCCATTATTTTCCTGCACAAGAAGTATCTTTCCATTTTCAAAAATTGCGGCGCGGGTATCCAGCTTGGGTGTCTGATACCCAGCTTCATTGCAGAAAATATCCTTCACCTTTTCAGTGGGAATATCTGACATTTCGGAGATGATTTCAGCGGAAATCTGGCGGATGCGCTCATATCTCTCCCTGTCATAAATATCTCTGCCATAGGTCAGCCCGGCCTGTGCAAGACTTTGCAGCTCTATTGCCCACTGAAGCCAGTTTTCTTTGCTGTTCATTGTTAGCCTCCTGAACATCCGGAACGCAAATCATATCCCCCGGTACTCGCTTATTTCATATTCCTGCTTTTTTATATCAAAGACTTCGATAAAGGGCACGTTGTTCCTGTATACCCAGCGCTGTACATACTCCGGCTCAAGCACAAAGATCCTTTCGTTCGCAAGCGCGGAGTATGCCCTGAATGAGCCGGGAAAGCACTCTTCAAACGCCCTGCAAAATGGGGGATTGTCCATAGGAGAGCCAAGCTCCCGGCACAGACCTTCTATCTGGATATTGTCTATGCAAAGTGCGGCCTTCGGGTTTGCCGCAAGCTGCCGGTATTTTCTGAAGGTTCTGTCCGTCTGGAAATAGAAAGCACCGCTGATGCAAACCACGCTCATCATTCGGGAACTGACTTTGCTGTTTTCGGAAGTGGAAAGTACCATGGTCTTCCCCTTGGAAAACTCTGTTAGAAAGCTTTCGTATTTTTCTCTGAACTTGCTCATAATTAAACTCCATTTACTGTTTTCTTTGCATATATGATATCACGTAAAACAGCAAGGCACAAGAAAAAGGCACTTTCCAAAGGCTCCCCTGTGTAAGGGGAGCTGTCGAGCACATGCGAGACTGAGGGGTTGTCTTGCGTATATAAGGTCTTTGTTTCGTGTGTTTCAGCAAATAAACGTCGTATTCACTGCCAAACAATCCCTCCGGGCTTCGCTTCGCTCAACCCACCTCCCTAAGTGCCCTGCGGGTATTGCACAAGGGAGGCATTAGCGCGCCCTTATTTATAATCCTTTGACAGCCTAAAAAGGCACAGCAGCTCAAGCTGCTGTGCCTTAAACTTTTATTCTTTCACTATGACCGAAATGCCGTTGGGTATCACCGTCACACTCTCCTTGCCCCAGCTTTTGGCAAGAGCCACTGCCTCGTCAAGAGAGGCGGCGTAGACCATTTTCATGTCCTCTATCATCTCACGCATCTCAGGCCGGGAGACAAAGATGACCCTGTGCTTTATAAGTATGCGGGAGAGAATCTGGCTTTCCCACTGGTCGGGGACGGTCTTGTCCTGCGGGGTGGCCATCTGCTCATCATAAAGGGCTGCTGGGCTTTCGCAGTCGGTCAGGGCTCTGTAGAAGCCCTCGCCGCCGTGGCCGTCGGCGCACTCAGCGCAGAGGATTATTACCCCGCCCTCTTTGCAGCAGGCTTCCGCCGCTGTCATGGACTTTACGCACTGGTAGATGTTCTGATCCAAAGGTGCGCCGCCGTTGGAGGTGATGACGATGTCGGCATAGGCGGGGGCCACCTTGCAGTAGCCAAGCAGGAAGTCACAGCCTTTTCTGTGGGCGCTGAGATAGTTTCCTGCAAAGGCCGCCACGGTCTTTTTGTCCTCGTCGATGATGACATTTACGATGTAGGCAAGCTTTGCCATCTCTGCCGCGGCTATCATGTCGGCGTGGATGGGATTGCCGTCCAGAATACCGGTGCGGGAAAAGGCACTGTCTATAAACTTTGAGCAGTGGTTGCCCAGTACCGTCACCTGATCGCAGACCCCAGGCAGCACGCTCTTTCTGCCGCCGGAGAAGCCTGCAAAGAAGTGGGGCTCAATAAAGCCCTCGGCGATAAGAAGCTCGGTCTCGGCGGCGACTCTGTCAATCACCAGCGGCGCGCCGGAGGGGAGAGTGCCGATGCACACATTGTCCTTTTCGCTGCGGCAGTCGTGGATGACGATGGGGCATTTTGCCATTATATCCTCGCCCAGCTTGTCGCAAAGCTCGGCGCTTGTTGTGGGCCGGTGAAAACCGGTAGCCACAAGCAGCGTCACCGCAATCTCCGGATTGCCCTCATAAAGCTCAGAGAGCATGTTGGGCAGGATGTCACGGCTGGGTACGGGGCGGGTATGGTCGGAGATTATGATGGTGCAGGTATTTTTGCCCTTTGCAAGCTCTGAAAGTCTGGGGGAATCAATGGGGGCTGCCATGGCGGCGGCAACTATATCGCTGCCGCTGCCTTCACTCTTAAGCTCACCAATGGCGGAAGAGAGCACTGCTGCGCCCTGTTCGTCAAATTCTATATGGCCTTTGCCATAGGGTATTTTCAGCATATCAGGCCCTCGCTGCCGTGATCTTCTCGATCATAAGCTCACATACCTCGTCCATGTCGCCAACTATGCCGTAGTCGCAGTAGTTGAAGATGGCGGCATCCGGGTCTTTATTGACAACGATGACCTTGTCAGCATCGGAAAATCCGGTTACATGGTTCACAGCGCCGGAAATGCCAAAGCCTATGTATATCTTGGGCTTTACCACCACGCCGGACTGGCCGATGACCAGCTTGAAGGGCAGCACGCCACGGTCAAAGAGGGGTCTGGTGCAGGCAATCTTGCCGCCTAAAAGCTCGGCAAGCTTTCTGTAGCGGGGCAGAGCGTCCGCGCCCTTGAGACCGTTGCCAAGGCAGATGATGACCTCAGCATCCGCAATCTTCAAACTCTCATCCATCTCGTCGGCCTTGAAGTCGAGAATTTTGGTGCGTATCCCCTCCACGGGGAAGTCAACTGTTTCGTGGATGACGCTGTAGTCCTTCTTGCCGGTGGGGGCGTACTTGAAGGTGCCGGGGCGGATGGTACCCACCTGTGGGCGCATTACAGGCACGGTGATGACAGCCATCATCTTGCCGCCGACGGCAGGCTCTATAAACTCAATGTCAGTGGTTTTGGGATCCCACACAAGCTCGGTGGCGTCGCTGGTGCAGCCGGTGGGCAGGCGGCAGGCGAAGCGGGGTGCAAAGTCACGGCCGAAGATGGTGCCGCCCACCATGACGGCGGTAGGCTCGTACTTGCGGCAGAGCAGGGTGAAGAGGTTTGCATAGGCGTCGCAATTCAAATACTCATAGCCGGTGCCGTCTACGAATATCACCTTGTCCACGCCGCATTCCAGTACCTTTTCAAGCTCAGCTTCCGGAAGCTTGCCCACGATGACGGCAACAAGCTCCTCGCCGGAGGCGTCGCAGAGCTTTCTTGTCTCACAGCAAAGCTCAAGGGAGACAGGCTCAACGGCGGTTCCGTCGTGCTGGATGAAAACCCACATATCCTTGTATTCACTCTTATGTTTCATCGTAGCACCTCCTTAAATAAGCTCGGGCACAAGGGCAAGGAGCTTTTCAATGCTCTTGTCCGTGCTGCCCTCGTCTATTATCTGGCCTGCCTGACCCACCTGAGGGGGATAGGTGCGGGGCACCTTGGTGGGGGAGCCGGGGTCGCCTATCTGTTCCGGATCCAGGCCGGGGATGGTTTTGGAGCTGAAGCGTGTGATCTCCGCTGTGCGGGAGGCCTTCCAGCTTTTAAGATTGGGGATGCGGGGGCGGTAGTGGGTCTTTTCCACGGTGAAAAGGCAGGGGAGAGTGGCCTGGGCAAGCTCCACGCCCTTTTCCAGCTCCCGCTCACCGGTGACGGTCATATGCTCAAGGTCCACTTCGGTGATGATGGAAAGGGAGCTTATCTGGCTTGCGTCAAAGCGCTCGGCAAGCTGGGAGCCCATCTGCCCGGTTGCGCCGTCAAGGGACTCCTTGCCGCAGAATATCATGTCGAACTCGCCCAAAAGCTTTGCGGCGGAGACGATAACATAGCTTGTGGCCAGAGTGTCGGCGTTGGCAAAGGCACGGTCAGAGAGCAGCACCGCCCTGTCCGCACCGGCGGCAAGGCACTCACGGAGGGCTTCCTCTGCCATGTCGGGGCCCATGGTGATGCAGGTGACTGTGCCGCCGTACTGCTCCTTCACCCGGACAGCCGCCTCAAGGGCATTGGCATCCAGCGGATTGAGAATGGCGGGCACGCCCTGACGGATAAGGCTGCCGGTGACAGGGTCCATTTTCACAAGGTTCACGTCTGGAACCTGCTTTACACATACAAGTATATTCAGCATATCGTCCCCTCCTTAAATATCGTGGCATACCTTGCCGGGGTTCAGGATGCCGTCGGGATCGAATACGTTTTTGATAGCGCCCATGAGGGAGTAGGCAGTGTCGCCCACGCTCTGGCGGAGATACTCTTTCTTTGCGTGGCCTATGGAGTGTTCGCCGGAGACCTGACCTTCAAACTCGGTGCACTTGGCGTAGCACTTGTCCATAAGTGCCTTTACCCGGCGCTTGAACTCGTCCTCCTCCAAATCGTTGGAGCAGCAGTAGATATGGAGGTTGCCGTCACCTGCGTGGCCGAAGGAGCGGACGTAAACGCCCTGCTTTACGGCTTCATCGTGGGTGTAGACCAGAAACTCGGCAATACGGTCAACGGGCACAACCACGTCCATCTCGTCAAGGAGTTTGGTTTCGGCCTCAATGACGGTGAGGAAGGCGCTGCGGGCAGCCCACACGTCCTTTTTAAGGCTGTCGGTCCACACCACCAGAACGTCGTAGGCACCTACCTGCTCGGCAACTTCGCCAAGACGGTCCATCTTCATTGTAAGCTCGGCCTCGCTGTCACCAACGAGAGTAACGAGAATATATGCCCCGGCTTCCTTGCCGTTTACAACCGTGGGGAACACGGCGTTGCCGGTGAAGGCGGCGGAGGAGTCCACAATATCCCGCTCCATAAACTCTATGGACTGGGGGTCAAGATTTGCAAGCTTGATGGCGGGGACGGAGGCGATGGCGGTGGCGATGTCCTTGAAGGGGAGAATGAGGCTTACGTCCTTGATGGGCTTGGGGATGAGCTTCAAGGTCAGCTCGGTGATGATGCCAAGGGTGCCCTCGGAGCCTACCATCAGGTGAAGAAGGCTATAGCCGGAGCTGGTCTTGCACACGGTCTTGCCCAGCTTCATAACCTCGCCGGAGGGGAGCACTACGGTCATGGCCAGAACATAGTCACGGGTGACGCCGTACTTTACCGCGCGCATACCGCCTGCATTGGTGGAGACGTTGCCGCCCACAGTGGCGGTCTTTTCGCCGGGGTCGGGGGGATACATGAGCCCGTGGGCCAGCGCGTCCGCTGCAAGGTCGCAAAGAAGCACGCCCGGCTGGATATGGACCACCATATTGTTCATATCGTAGGAGATTATCTTGTTCATCTTCTCCGTGGACAAAACGATGCCGCCGTGGACAGGCACGCAGCCGCCCACAAGACCTGTGCCGGTGCCTCTGACGGTGACGGGGATCTTGTTCTCGATGCAAATGCGCATGATCTGGGCCACTTCCTCAGTGGTCTCGGGCAGGCACACGGCCTCGGGCATGAACTTGCCGTAGATGGGCATTTCGTCGTGGGAATAGTCCGGCTTTACCTGATCGCCCAGCTGGAAGCGGCGCTCACCGACTACGGCGCAGAGCTTCCCGGCAATCTCAGAGTTGAGTTTATTGTACTCAGGCATGGGACATTTCTCCTTTCCTTGTGTGAAATATTCGAAAAATTACTTTACTTTTTATACAAAGCATATCATTTTCATTATATAGATATCTTTTCGTCCCCGCAAGAGCAAGTTCAGAAAGCTACGAAATGATGCCAAAGCGGACGAAAAGATACGAGAGAGCAAAAAGCTCCGCACAGGGTACGGAGCTTTTTTATTCAGTTGCAGACACTGCTGAGAAGCTCCACGGTATTTTCCCAGGCCCTGCCCGCCTTGAACTCCTCAAGGCTCATCACATGGCCGCCGATGTTGGACATATCCAGAAGATTTGCCCGCTGTATCTCCTCTGTGACGGAGGAGGTACAGTCGGAAATGACAATGGCATTGTACTCAAGGGAGATGGCATCGTACATGGTGGTGCGGATGCAGTTGGGCGTGGTGGTGCCAGCGAGAATGACAGTGTCCACTTTAAGACGCCGTAAAATCATGTCCAGCTCCGTCTGGAAAAAGGCGGAAAAGCGGGGCTTTATTATGTGCCGGTCGCCCGGCAGCACGGTAAACTCTTTCGGGTACTCCGCCGTCTCCGGGCAGAGCTCGGAAAGGGGCCTGCCGCCGGTAAGCCAAGTTTTGTAGCGACTATGCTCCACATCACTGCCGTCGGCCCTGTAGCGGCGGGTCACGAAGAATACGGGGATATGCTCTTTATGGCAGTGGTCAATAAGCTCAGCGCAGGCGGGTACCGTGTCCGCCGCCATCTTGATGCAAAGAGAGGAATCCTTATCCAGAAAGCCCCTTTGCATATCTATCATAATAAGCGCCTGCTTTTTATTTTGCTCAGGCATACTTTTTCACCACGGCGCTCATGGCCTCAAACTGCTCTTCCATGTCTTTGACCAGCTTGAACTGGGTGCGGCAGCGGTCAAGGTTCTGCTCGGGGTAGTGGATGCGGAAGTAATGATCCCCGTCCAGATAGTCTGTGAGGAAGCGGATGCCGCACTCCAAAGTCATCAGCCTTGCACCCCAGGGGAGATACTCAAGCTCTGCCGCCGTCAGGCTGCCCTTTGCCCCCTCAAGGAAGCCGCGCACGTATACCTCGTAAAGCTCAATGTCGAAATTGACCTTGGAAAGATCCTTTTCGTCCTCCTTGCTGTGGTTTGCGCCAAAGCGGATAGAGTCGCCGAAGTCATTCATGCTCAGGCCGGGCATGGTGGTGTCAAGGTCAATTACGCAGATGCCCTCGTGGGTATCCCGGTCTATGAGGATGTTGTTGAGCTTTGTGTCGTTATGGGTTACGCGAAGGGGCAGCTTGCCCTGCCTGAGCGCCTCAAGGGCCACGGAGCAGTCGGCCTTTCTGTCGGTGACGAATTTTATTTCATCGGCAATGTCCTTTGCTCTGCCCAGCTTATCCGCCTTGAGAGCGGCCTCAAACTTTGCGTAGCGATCCTCGGTGTCGTGGAACTTCACTATCGTCTCGTGGAGAGTCTCGGCGGGGTAGCCCTGGAGCATGTACTGGAAATTGCCGAAGGCTCTGGCGGAGGCCTCAAAAAGCTCAGGCGTTGCGGACTGGAAGCAGTCGGTGTTCTCTATAAAGGGAGTGAGCCTCCAGAGCTTGCCGTTTGTATCGGTATAATAATCCTTTCCGTCCTTTGTTTTCACAAGGCTCAGGGTTTCCCGCATGGGGTCGCCCCCTGCGGCAGTGACCTTTTCGCGCAGATATGAGGTTATGCCGATGAAGTTTTCCATCAGCTCTTCGGGCTTTGGGAAAGCGGCGGAGGAAAGACCCTGCAGAATAAAACGGATGCAGTCTCCCTCCTGGGGCTGGCAGAGCAGGCAGAAGGTGTCGTTTATGTGGCCCTGACCGTAGCGCACAGCGCCCACAAGGCTGGCGGGCAGCTCATATGCGGCAAGGACCTCAAGAATATTTTTGTCATTTTCGGGTACAAAGGGGCAAGACATAACGGAGTCCTCCTTGGGTGTTACTTTATATGCATAATATGCATATTAAAAGGTATAACAGCGAAAGAAAAAAAGCAACAAAAGCCGCATGTAGTTAATGACGAAAAATGAAGCTGAAATTTGTGAGTGTTGCACATAAAGCGGCGGAAAATCAGCGTGCAAGCGGGGTTTTATGGGCAGAATTGTTATATTTTTTACCGCAAATCTGACATAACTGCTTGATTTGTTACGATGCCTCTGTTATAATCCAAGAGGTCAGAGAAGCTCTTTTGTCTCTGTTCGGTCGCCCCAAAAAAGGACGTCCTTTTTTATTCCCGTTTACACGGGAATAATGAAGCCTTAGTACTTTTACGGCCACAGGCCGTTTGAGTATATACATCATTATAGGAGGAAATCTAATGAAGAAGATCATTGCAATGCTGCTGGCAGTCATGATGCTCGCATCTCTGGGCACCGCTGCTTTCGCAGAGGACAAGGTCACCGTTGAAGTTATCGCTGCTCAGTACGGCACCAAGACTGCCGACTGGTGGGTTGGCTTCGAAGAGAAGTTTGAGGCTGCAAATGCCGACATCGACCTGGTCGTGGAAGTCGTTTCCTGGAACGACATCAACACCGTCGTTGATACCCGTATTGCCAATGGACAGCAGCCCGACCTGCTCAACATCGACGCCTACATGAAGTACTACGAGAGCGACCTGCTTCTGCCCGCTCTGGACTGGTGCTCCGAGGAGACCTATGCAAAGTTCTACCCTGCATTCCTGGCTGAGTCCATGGACGCAGAGGGCACTGTATGGGCAGTTCCCGACCTGGCATCCGCCCGCGCACTGTATGTCAACACTGACATCCTTGCCGAGGCAAAGGTAGAGATCCCCACCACCTGGGCTGAGCTGCGCGCAGCTTGCGAAGCCATCAAGGAAGCCTGCCCCGATGTCTACCCCTGGGGCGTCGACATGACAACTGACGAAGGCCAGGCTGCTTTCGCATACTACACCTGGAACAACGGCGGCGGCTTCGTCAATGCTGACCGCGAGTGGGCACTCAACTCCGCAGAGAACGTTGAGGCTATGGAGTTCATCATGGGCCTGATCAATGACGGTCTCACCAACTCCGACCCCGCAAATGACACCCGCTATGCTCTGCAGGATCTGTTCGCCGCAGGCAAGCTGGCAATGATGATCGGACCCACCCAGGTTGAGCAGTATGTCGCCGATGCAGGCAACAAGGTCAACTTCGAGTCCGCTCTGATCCCCGCAAACGAGGGCAAGGCCAACGCTTCCATGGGCGTTATGGACCGTATCATGTGCTTTGCTGAGGAAGGCCGCTCCGAGGCTGAGCTTGCAGCAATCACCAAGGTCGTTGACGCATTCTACGATGACGAGCCCTACGCTGAGTGGGTTCTCATGGAGAACTTCATCCCCGCAACCATCCCCGGCGGCGAGCTTTGCATTGAAGCCAACCCCGACATGGAAAAGTGGGTCAACCTGGTAGCAGGCGCTCAGTTCTACCCCTCCATCGAGGGCTGGGACGAGGTTAAGTTCGGCGTTATCGACGCACAGCAGCAGATGCTGCTCGGCGAGGACATCCAGGAAGTTCTGGACATCCTGCAGGAGGAAGTTGCCGGCTGATTTTATGACGTTTGACGTCTGTAAATTGGTATAATTTCGCATTTTGTTAGCTGGGTCGGGCTTGCCCGACCCAGCTATACAGCCGTTTTCAAAGCATATCGGACTGTTTTGGTGTGTTCTGAAAACGTCTGTACTGTCAGCAAATCGGCTGTCCAAATAAAAAGGGAGGAATGCCCCGTGAGAAAAAACAAACCCCGCACTCTGCTCGATAAGACAGAGCCCTATCTGTGGATACTGCCCAGTGTGATTTTGATGGCTATCTTCATCATTGTCCCCATTGGCTCGGTTTTCCAGATGGCCTTCAGCGAAGTCAACAAGGCCGGTATCATAAAAGGCTTTGCAGGCTTTGAAAACTTTGAAAAGGTGCTCACCAGCTCCAAGTTTGCACTGGTCCTCAAAAATACCGCGGTCTGGACCGTGTGCGTTGTTGTGATTTCCACCGTGCTGGGCTTCATTCTGGCGCTGCTGCTCAACAACGCTTTCAAGGGCAGAAAAATCGCCCGCGCCATCGTGGTTTTCCCCTGGGCCACCACTCTGGTCATTCAGGCCAGTGTCTGGAAGTTTATCATCAACACTGACTACGGTGCACTGAATACGCTCCTCAAGACCTTTGGCATCATCGAGGCCAACATCAACTGGACGCCCACTCCCGCAGCCTACTTTGCATGGGAGATCGCCTGCGGTATCTTCGTGACTATTCCCTTTGTCTGCTTTACCGCCCTGTCCGGTCTGCAGAGCATTGACTCCAGCTACTATGAGGCAGCTGACATTGACGGCGCTACCTACTGGCAGAAGCTTTTCAAGATCACCATACCGCTGGTCAAGCCCAGCCTGACCGTGGCCACCGTGCTGAACATCATCTACGTCTTCAACTCCTTCCCCATCATCTGGACCATCACCAAGGGCGACCCCGCCAGCCGCACCGACACCATTGTTACATACCTTTACAAGCTGGCCTTCCTCAACAGTAAACAGGGTCAGGCCGCAGCGGTGTCCGTCATAGGCTTCCTTATCCTTCTGGCCTGTGCCAGTGTTTACATGGTATCCACTCTGAAGAAAGGAGATGAATGATAATGGCTGACAATCTTACTATCAACTGGAAAAAGCTGCTTACCCGCATTCTTCTCTACTTCTCCGTGGCTGTCATCTGTGTTATCATCCTCTACCCCTACTTTGTCATGGCCTGCACCGCGCTGAAGACCCGCGCCGAGATATTCGACCCCAACGGCGCAATTTTGCCGGCCTCCCCCATTTGGTCAAACTTTGTTGATATATGGACTCTGGCTCCCATGGGCAAGTACCTTCTCAACTCCGTTATCGTGGCTGGCGGCTCTACCATTATTGCCATGCTCTGCGGTATTCCCGCCGCTTACGCTCTGGCCCGCATGAAGTTCAAGGGGCAGACCGTGTTTCTCGGCTTCATCATCGTGTCCCAGATGTTTGCCCCCGTTGTGCTGCTCATCGGTATCTACAAGGTCATCAAGTTCCTCGGCATGACCAATACCCTGCTGGGTCTTATCTTCATCAACGCCGCTTTCAACCAGGCCTTTACCGTATGGCTTCTGCGCGGCACATTTATGAGCATCAGCGCTGAGATGGAGCAGGCCGCCACCATCGACGGCTGCAACCGTGTTCAGGCCATGCTGAGAATTCTGCTGCCCGTGGCGGCCCCCGGCATTGTTACCACCCTCATATTCATCTTCATCAACGCATGGAATGAGTTCACCGTGGCCCTCTGCCTTATTTCCACCGACACCATTAAGCCTCTCACCGTCGGTATCAACATCTTCAACGGCTATAATATCATCGAGTGGCAGTATCTCTTTGCCTCCTCCATCGTTGCCATTATCCCCGTTGTCATCCTCTTCATGTCCATTGAGAAAAACCTCACCTCCGGTCTTACCGCAGGCGGCGTCAAGGGCTAAGAGAGAAAAGAGTATATACATACCAAAAGCCGCTTCCCATTTCGGGAAGCGGCTTTTTAGGTGTAAAACTTTATTTACTATACTATGCGTCTGTCTCTCACCTGTGCGTCATAGTGCTTGTTGAGAAGCGGGCGCACCACGTAGTATATGAGCTTGTTTTCGCCGTTGAACATGTAAAGGGCGAAGGTAGCCACGAAGGTGATAAAGCCTATCACAATAAGCTTGCCCACCAGCTTCAGAAGGATGCTGAGAAATTTTTTCATCGGTGTTTTCTCCTTTCTCAGAATGCCAGAGAGTCGTCAAAGTCCACCAGAGTGGGATCCAGCGGCTCTTCATTGAGAACGACGGTCATATAGTTGTTGACGATCTTTCTCATATCGCGGCGGGACACGGTGCGGGCATCTTCAAGGTCATGCTCAAGGAAGATAAAGTGGAAGCCCAGATCCCTTGCCTGCTCCTCCATGAGAGCGTGTACGCCGTTCATTCCCTTGCAGGCCACATTGTCGTTGAATATGACCATGTCGCAGTCGAAGTTCTTGGCCCACTCCCAAAGCGCGTTCACGTTCTCCCAGCCGCCCACGGCGTGGTGGCGCATAACGCCCTTTTCGGAAAACAGTGCCAGATCCTCGATGGCCTTCTCCGGGTCCTCGGTGTCTATCATATTGTGGCCCATGGTGGAGTCCATGTTCAGCACAATGTTTATGCCCCAGCAGTTTTGCGCCCATGTGGGGAAGTCGGTGTAGTACACGGCGGAGGGGCCCCACAGGAAGGCCCGGTGGCGGGTCTTGCCGTTGAAGGGTACGTAGCGCTCCTCGTAGGCCTTGCGCATTATCTTTATGACCTTGCGGTCGTTCTCGGTGAAGTAGTCCTCCTGACCGTTGACGGAGGCCCAGGAATAGAGGCGGTAGAGAGTCTCAGCGATGCCGCAGAGAGCGGAATGGGGGGTCTTGAAGATGTCCCACTTTTCAAGCTCAATGGTGTTCTGCTCGTTCATGTGTTTGGCACGCTCAAAGAGAGCATCCCAGTCGTATTTTACGCCGTACTCCTTCTCAATGAAGGCGATGGCGTCACGCAGCACCTGAGTGGAGTAGGGGTGGGCGCCGGGCTCGTTGTGAATCATGGCCATGGTCACAGGCATGTCGGGCAGACCAAGCCTTCTGCGCTGGAACATGGAGGTGGCCTCGGATGCGTTGCAGGGCATGTTGGTGGTCAGAAATGCCTTGCCTATGATGGGGAAGGCGTCGTCTATGGCAACGCCGGTCTCCGCAGAGCAGCGGGAGCACACGTCAGCCGGCAGACCAAAGGATTCGGCCACGTCTATGTAGTAAGGCTCAATGTGCTGGTCGATGTCGCAAATGATGAACTCCGGCAGGGTCTGCAGGGGGATGGGGATAAGGTCTTTGAAGCCCGTCATGAAAAGGGGCGGCAAAACTTCGTCCATGGGCACCATATTGTCGCTGAGGGGGCCGCCGCCCAGACGCTTGTCGTTTGCCAGCACAAGGGCGATCTTCTTTGTAAGGCTCTGGACGATGGCGTGCATGTTCATGTGGGCAACTCTCAGCTCATAGCCGCGGAAGCCCTCGAAAAGACGGTCGATAAACATGAAGGTGCCCAGATATGAGCCCATCCAGCGGTACTCCCAGAAGCCCTTCAGGCAGGCTACGGGGGCGGAGCCTACCATCAGCACCATGGAGTAGAGATTGTAAAGCCACTGGGTATAGTCGTAGAAGGTATCCTTCACGCCGCGCCACTCGCGCCATTTGGCAACGCCGGTCTTGTCATAGTAACGGCTTCTCAGACCGCCCACGCCGTGCTCGGCCTGCCACTTGGGGTCAAAGCGCTCAAGCTTCTTGTCGATGGCAGAAATAAGCTTATCAGTAATTTTCATATCAGCTGCCTCCCTGTATGTTTTTGATCTCCAGCGCCTCTATGAAGGCCTGGAAGCGGGTACGGAGCTGACCCACAGCGCCAAGGGAATATTCCTTTTCAATGGTGCAGCAGGGAATTTTCAGCTCATTTGTGAAAACGTGGGATGCAAGCACCTTCTCATAGCTCCAGAACTCGCAGAACTTCATGTTCTCGTAGATAACGCCGTCGGCCTTGAACTCCTTCACAAGCCGCTCAACTTCCTTGTGGCGCTGCTCTATCTTGTCTCCGGACATGAAGCGGGCGCACTGGCTCCAGTAGAGATAGTGGCGGCAGACCGCGTCAAATGCGCTCTCGCCCTCGCCAATCTCAATGACTTCGCGGCTGGGGAAGGAGCCGAAGCAGTAGCGGTCGGCCACAACCATAGCGCCGCAGGTCTCTATTAGCTTTGTAAACTCAGGGTCATCCACCTCGGAGCCTACAAGGGCCACTCTGGCGCGGAAGGGGAACTTGGGCTCAGGCTGCCTTGTCTTGAGCTCTTCCAGAGTCTCCTCCAAATAGGGCTTTATGAGGGTGTGGGGGCAGACCTGGCTTACAAGCTGGATCACGTGGAACTCGTAGCCGGTTATAACGGGATTGTCCGCCTTGCGGAAATTGCCTATCTCGGTGATAAGACGGTAAATCTCGTTGCTCTGCTCCACGGCCTTGCGTATAGCCTCGTCGGAGATATCCACGCCCAGCTTGTCACGCAAAGGCTCCAGCACCTTGAGCCTGAGCTGTGCCTTGTAATAGTCAAGGCTGGTCTTGTCGCCCTTCATGGGCGGGTCGATGATGGTGGTGAAGAATTTTTCGTTTTTCACCGGGTTTATAAGGAAGAAATGTTCCTCCATGCGCTCCATGGCGGCGCAGCCCTCAGCCCCGAAGAGAGCCTCAAGGTAGTTGTAGCCGCCCTCGATGGCGCGCTCAAGGATGGCGCGGACATAGGGGCAGTTGCGGGTGGTCATGTAGTAGTTTGCCACGTCGGTGGAGTTGCAGCGGGGTGCGCGCAGGCGGCTTGAGAAGCAGCCGGGCAGATTGAGCAGGACCTCCGGTATGTAATAGCAGTTATATCCCAGAGGGTGCATACCCTGCTCTACAGCCTTGCTGACAAGCTCATTCTGAGCGTCCTGCAGCAGGTTTTCAAAGTAGATCAGATGCTTCAGGTCCTTCAAACAATACACCTCTTCTTTCACTATATATTTTGCTCGTTTGGACTATGTAGATGGAAAAACATTATCATAAAGTAACAAAGAAATCAATAAAATAAGCTAAAATTTTGACAGATATGGACATATTGTAAAAAACTCCACGGAGATTTAACAACTACGCTCTTGCCCTTTTCAAAGAAAAATGATAAGCTATTAAAAAAACACCAATACTATATTCTTAGCAAAGGAGCGTGGTCGTTTTGGTCAAGCTTATCATGGGCCTCAAGGGCTCGGGAAAAACAAAGCATCTGGTGGATCTGGTACGCGAAACTCTGGAACAGGGCAAGGGTGATGTGGTGGTCATAGAGAAGGAGCGCAAGCTCACCTATGATGTGCCTTATCAGGCCCGCCTTATCGACGCCGGTGCGTATGATATCGGCACATACGAATTTCTGAAAGGTCTTATCTGCGGCATCCATGCCGGAAATTACGACATTGAGCATTTCTTCATTGACAACTTCTATAAGCTGGTGGAGGACAAGTCCGATGAGGCTCTGGTCAGCTTTGTAAAGTGGCTGGAGAAGTTTTCACAGAGCGAGAAAGTGGAGTTTGTTGTCAGCATCTCCGCCGACCCCGATGCTGTCAGCGAAGAGATAAAGCAGTTTATTATATGAAAATTCAAGGAGCTGTTGCAAAAAGCAGCAGCTCCTTGAATTTTATTTTACTCAAGCTCCTTGTACATGGCGGGGGCGTCGGCCTTGCTGGCAGTCTCATTGACGGCCACAACCTCCACTTTCAGCGTATGCTGGCCGAAGGTAATCTCGATAATATCGCCCACCTTCACCTGATAGCTGGCCTTCACCTGCCTGCCGTTGACAGCCACACGCTGCCCGTCGCAGGCCTCGTTTGCCACGCTGCGCCGTTTTATAAGTCTGGATACTTTAAGGTATTTATCAAGTCTCATGTTGTATGCTCCAAATAATGCCTGTAAGTGAAAAATAAACCTGCGCTTAGCGCAGGTTTATTTTATCATAAAATGGGATTACTTTGCAACAGCGTCCTTGAGAGCCTTGCCGACCTTGAAGGATGCAACGCGGCTTGCGGGGATCTGGATCTCTTCCTTGGTCTTGGGGTTGCGGCCGACGCGGGCTGCGCGCTCCTTGACATCAAAAGTACCAAAGCCGACCAGCTGGACCTTGTCGCCTGCGACCAGTGCGCCGGTGATAGCGTCGAGAACTGCGTTGACTGCCTTCTCGCCGTCCTTCTTGGACATGCCGGCATTTTCTGCAACAGCAGCGATAAGTTCGGTTTTATTCATTGTATTTCCTCCTAATTGATACGGCAAAATGCCGCGATATGATGAGTCTGCCCCAAAAAGATGCAGAATACTCATGCTCTGGATGCCGTCTGCCGGAAAGCAAAACAGCAAGACAGAATTTACCATAAAAACTTCCCAAAATCAAGAGCAAATTGCACCAAACGGAAACAAAATTCTCAATTCTTCGGAAACTTTTCCTGATTTCAGTGAATGTGCAGCAGGCGGCCCAGCTTTTCGCCGCCGGGGATGAGCTTCATGTCCTCCTGAGTGACGGCTCTCAGGGCTATAACGGACACAAGATACACCACAACAGCCACCATAACTGCAAGAACCATGCAAATCGCCGTCTTTGTCCAGCTCTCGGTGCCGATAAAGCGGCCTGAAAGCCCATATATGGCCCAGGCGGAAGCGCCCATCAGTATGCTGGCGGCGGCAGGGCGGGCAAAGATGCGAAGAAGCCTTGGCTTTTCCTGCAAGCCAATGTACATGAACACATAGTTCATCAGCGCCATTATAAAGTAGCTGACCAGTGTGCCGATGGGAGCGCCGTAGATGTTGATGGGGCGCTGGGCAACCAGAAACCAGTTGACCACTATCTTTATCACGCCGCCGCTTATAAGGGTCACCATAGTGAGCTTTTCCTTGCCGGAGGATACCAGAATGGCGTTTTCCATCAGCACGATGCAAACAAAGAAGGAGGCCAGGCCCATTATGCCCAGAAGGCCGGGGCCTGCGGCATTGCTGTTGGGGTAGAGCACATCCATAATAGGCTCGGCCAGCACCATAAGCCCCACGCCCATAGGCAGGCTCAGCACTGCGGAGATACGCAGGGAGTCCTCGGTTATCCTGGTGGCTTCCTTGTGGTGCTTGAGTGCCAACGCGCCGGATATGGCGGGGACAATGGATATGGTCAGCGGGGTGATGAAGGCGGCGGGCAGGTTGAAAAGGGTCTGCGCCTTGCCGTACACGCCGTAGAGCACCTTGGCTTCCTTGTAGCTGAAGCCCGCGGCAGTCTGGAGTCTGTTCATGCAGAGCTTGGAGTCCACACTGTTCAAAAGAGCCATAATGCAGGCACCAAGAGCAATGGGGATACCGATGGTGAGAATGTCCTTTATTATTTTGCCGGTGGAGTCTACCTTGCTGTCATCCTGGGGAATGTCATTTTCATCCACAATGCCTGCGGAGTAGGAGATGCCCAGCCGGGAGTAATTTTTCTTCTTGTACACCACCATGTACAAAAGGGACACAACAGAGCCAATGGACACGCCCATGATGGCGCCCGCAGAGCCCATGGGAAGCCCCATGCCGGCGTCGATAATGAGCTTTGCAAGGATAAGGCCGGAGATGACCTTGAAAAGAACTTCAAGCACCTCATCCACGGTGGTGGGGATCATGTTGCCGTTACCCTGACAGTAGCCGCGGTAGGCGGAAACCATGCACACCAGCAAAATGGCGGGGCTCATGGCCCGGATACTCATTGCGGCATCGGGATTTTCCAGATAGTTGTCAGCCAGCCACTGGGGGAAGAGAAACATGATAAGGCCGAATACAACGCCCAGCACCGTAAAGGTACCCAGAGCCACCCGGAAGGTCTTTTCCTCCTGACGGATGCGGCCGTTGGCATCGGCTTCCGCCACAAGGCGGGACAAAGCCACGGGCAGACCGGCAGTGGCGAGGGTGAAGAAAATATAGTAGACGCTGTAGGCGCTCATGAACATGGAGTAGCCTTCGTCGCCCAGAATATTGCCCAGAGGGATCTTGTAGATAAATCCCAGTATCTTCATTATTATAACGCCAACGGTCAGAATGGCCGCGCCGTGCATATAGTTTTGTCCTTTTACATTAGCCATCGGCAACCTCCGCAGAAAGTTTGCTTTGCATTGAGATATAGGCCACTATACACTCGTAAGTGTGAAAAATCAAGGGAATGGCAAGGCTCAGGAGAGCTTTGCGACAATGTTCCTTGCCACGTACACGCCGCTGGCGGAGGCATGGGACAGAGAGTGGGTAACACCGGAGCAGTCGCCTATTACGTAGAAACCCTTGTCCTTGGTCTGAAGCTCATTGTCAAGGGCGACCTCCATGTTGTAAAACTTCACCTCAACACCGTAGAGCAGGGTATCGTCATTGGCGGTACCGGGGGCCACCTTGTCAAGGGCGTAGATCATCTCGATGATACCGTCCAGAATACGCTTGGGGATAACAAGGCTCAGATCGCCGGGAGTGGCGGCCAGAGTGGGAGTGACGAAGTTTTCCTCAATGCGCTTTACGGTACTGCGGCGGCCGCGGACAAGGTCGCCGAAGCGCTGCACCATAACGCCGCCGCCCAGCATATTGGAAAGGCGGGCTATGCTCTCACCGTAGCCGTTGGAGTCCTTGAAGGGCTCGGAGAAGTGCTTGGAGACGAGAAGGGCGAAGTTGGTGTTTTCAGTGTGCTTGGACTTGTCTTCATAGCTGTGACCGTTGACAGTCACAATGCCATTGGTGTTCTCATTTACCACTACGCCGTAGGGATTCATGCAGAAGGTGCGGACAAGGTCCTCAAACTTCTCGGTGCGGTAGACGATTTTGCTTTCATAGAGCTTGTCGGTCAGGTGGGAGAAGACCTCTGCGGGCAGCTCCACGCGCACGCCGATGTCCACTCTGTTGGAGCGGGTGGGAATGTCCAGACTCTCGCACACGCCCTCCATCCACTTGCTGCCGCTGCGGCCTACGCTCACAACACAGTCACGGCAGGTGTAGCCCTTGTCACCGGCCAGAACTCTGTAGCCGCCGTCGATTTTCTCAACGCCGGTGATGGCGGTGTTGAAATGAAACTCAACCTTATCGGACAGCTCATTGTATATGTTCTCCAGCACCACGTAGTTTATGTCAGTACCCAGATGACGGACCTGAGCATCCAGAAGATGCAGGCCGTTTTCAAGGCAGGTGCGCTTTATGTCGGAATTTGCGGTGGAGTAGAGCTTGGTGCCCTCGCCGCCGTAGCGCATGTTTATCTCGTCAACATACTTCATCAGCTCGATGGCTTCGTTCTTGCCCACATACTCATAGAGAGTGCCGCCAAACTGGTTTGTGATGTTGTACTTGCCGTCGGAAAATGCGCCTGCGCCGCCAAAGCCGCTCATAATGCTGCACACGGGGCACTTGATGCAGCTTTTCACCTTTTTGCCGTCAATGGGGCATTTACGCTGGTGCAGGGGCCTGCCCAGCTCAAAAACGGCGGTTTTCAGATTTTTTCCGGAACGGCTCAGCTCGTATGCCGTGAAGATGCCGCCGGGGCCTGCGCCGATAATTATTACATCATAATCCATGATTTAGCTCCTTTCGCAAAAAAACACCCCGTGTCCAACGGGAACACGGAGTGAAAATGTATCCTCGACTAATGTACTATATTTGTGCCAATAAGTCAAGTAAATGAATTGTGAACTGAGAAAAAAGTGCGAAGTCAGAAACGTATCAGCCTGTCCAGCGGCAGCATCTTTTCAAAACGGGAATAGGCAGCCTCCCAGAATATGTAGGCAAATGCACAGCAGACAAAAAGATAAACAAGGTCTATCAGAATCTGAGAGCCAAAAGGCGCAAACCAGGAATTTCGCAGAAGGAGCAGGGTTCCTTCAAAAAGGTAGATCGGGTATGAATACTGGCCAAACCATGAAAGCAGGGAGAAAACTTCGGCAAAAAAAGATGCAGAGTACACTTTTGAGGAAAATCTGCGCCTTGTTTTAATTGAGATGATATTATATAATCAATAGGATATCATCCAATGACTGTACCGGAGGGCCATATGATCGGCAGGATATTGAAAGTATGCTTTATAGCGGCTGTAGCACTTTTTCTGGCTTTGGGCTTTGCAAAGGCAGTGCTGGCGCCGACGGATATAAATGCTTATGAAATGCGCTATGCGGAAAAAATTCCTGCTCTGAGCGCCGAAGCTTATCTTGACGGAAGCTTCCAGTCCGGTATGGACAGCGCTCTGGGGGATCAGATACTCTTTTCCGGCTATTACAAAAAATTCTACAACGAGCTCAGCTCAAAGGCGGACACGCTTTTTACCCCGCTGCGCCACAGCATATCCGACAGGTATCTCAATTACCGGGATACCTTCATCTACAACGGCCAGCTCATCAACCCCACAGTCCCCCTGGAGGAATACGAGGAAGGGCTGCGGGAGACTGCGGCATATATAAACTCGGAGCTTGCCCAGATGAGCGGCGTGGAAGTATATCTTTACTATGTGGAAAATGACTCGGATATAAATTTTGAAACAGAGGAAAAGACCGGGACCTATGAGTTTTTCACAGGCCTTCTGGATATTCCGGCGGAAAACTGCGCAAAGTTTGAAGTCAACAGCTTTGAGCAGTACCATGAGCTTTTCTACACCGGAGATCACCACTGGAACCATAAAGGCTCCTATGCGGGCTACTGCCAGCTGCTTGAGCTGCTCAGCCCCGGCGCTGAGCCTATGGTACCGGAGGAGGAAATGGATGTTCCCGGCATTTTCATAGGCTCCAAAGCCCTGCTTACGGGAACTACCCACTATGCAGAGCGCATGAAGGCATACCGCTACCCCTTCCCAGCACTTGAGATCAGCGTGAACGGTGAAAGACTGCCCTACCACGGCGAGCTTGAAAATCTTATGAGAGACGGGGGCGCATACTGCTCCTACACCTCCATATACGGGGACGATCTGGGCTGTGCCATATTCTCTGCGGGAGATGGGCAGGGAGAAAAGCTTATGGTACTGGGCGACTCTTATGACAATGCCATACTCAAGCCCCTTGCCTGTCACTTTGGACAGCTGCACTCGGTAGATGCCAGATATTACCCGGTTCAGACCGGAGAGCTGCTGGATATTTCCGACTATGTTGCCGAAAACGGTATAGACAAGGTGCTGCTTCTTGGCTGCAACGCATTCTTCGATATCTGCATGGGAATGGAGTGGTAAAGCTATGGTATTCAGCAGCTTAAGTTTTCTGTATATGTTTCTGCCGCTGGTGTTTGCGGCGTATTATATAATAAAAAACCGCACATGGCGCAACAGCGTGCTTTTGGCAGCGTCCCTTGTGTTCTACGCATGGGGCGAGCCGAAGTTTGTGGTGATGATGCTTCTGAGCGCGCTAGTGGCCTATGTGGGCGGATGTCTCATGGCAAAGTTCAGGGCGGCAGGCCGTGAAAAGGCGGAAAAGCGGGTGTATGTGGCAACGGTTGTGTTTCTTGTGGCAGCGCTTTTCGTGTTCAAGTACTTCAACTTCACGGTGGACAATATCTGCGCCCTTCTGGGTATAAGCCACAATCTTGCCCGGATAGTCCTGCCTATAGGCATAAGCTTCTACACCTTCCAGATACTCTCCTACGTAATAGACCTGCACCGGGGAGAGATAGCCTTGCAGCGCAATTTCGCAGACCTTTTGCTGTACGTGTGCTTCTTCCCCCAGCTTATAGCGGGCCCCATAGTCCGCTACCAGACCATAGAGGAAGAAATACGCGGCCGCAGGGAAAATCTGGACGAAGTGACGCAGGGGCTTAAACGCTTTATAGTGGGCCTTGCCAAGAAGGTGATAATAGCCAACAACGTGGCGCTGGTGGCCACCACCATATACGAGGGCGAGGCCAGTGTATACGGCAGCCTTATGTACTGGGTGGCAGCCCTGGCCTACACCTTGCAGATATACTTTGACTTCTCCGGCTACAGCGACATGGCCATAGGTCTGGGCCGGATGTTCGGCTTCCACTTTCTTGAAAACTTTGAGTATCCCTATATCTCCCGAAGCATAACGGAGTTCTGGAGACGCTGGCACATATCCTTGTCCTCATGGTTCAGGGATTATATCTACATACCCCTCGGCGGCAACCGGGTAAAGACATCAAGACACATCATAAACATACTTATTGTGTGGACGATAACGGGCTTCTGGCACGGGGCGGAGTGGAACTTTGTTATGTGGGGGCTATACTACGCGGCGCTGCTTCTGGTGGAGAAATATCTGCTGAAGGATATACTGGAGAAGCTGCCGGGCGCAGTTCGCTGGGTGTACACCATGTTCTTTGTGATGCTGGGCTGGGTGATATTCTACTTTACGGACATACATCAGCTGGGCGAGGCGATTAAGGTAATGTTCACAGTGCCCACAGGCAGCTTTGAGGACATAGTGGCGCAGGATGCGGGAATGCTGTACTATCTGCTGTACATCCCGCTGGGTCTTGTGTGCATGCTGCCGATAGCAAAGCATTTGCCGAAGTCGGAGGGAATAGCAATGCAGCTTGTAAGCTACGGCCTCCACTTTGCTCTTCTCATTATCTGCATCGCCTGCATTGTCAGCTCCTCATTCAACCCCTTTATCTATTTCAGGTTTTAAACATCACAGAAAAAGCCTGCTGTCGTATCGACAGCAGGCTTTTTTGTTGCTAAGCTCTCAGGCTCTCCCGCCGCTGAGCATAGCCAGAAAACGGGGAGAAAGCTTTGAAAAGATAAAGTGTATCAGGGCGGCAAGGCCTATCACAACCGCAAGAAACACAAGCCTTGTGATAATGGAAGCTGCGGTGGCAAAGGGGATAAGCTTGTATATAGTGCCTGAGTACAGATTGAACACCGGGGCCTGAAGCTTCCACATGAGAGGCTGGTGCAGTGCGTACATGAGAAAGCTGAGCCTGTATATCTTCCTGTTTTCCAGAAAACGTACGGGCGGCAGAAGATATATAAGAGCCAAAGGCACAATCAGCACAGCGGTGTTGAGCGCAAAACCTTCTATAATGCCTTCCGTCAGCACAGCCAGAAGCAGGGCTGAAAGCAGATAACGGAGACAGCCGGAGGAGGCATCCTTAAAGTGATATCCGTAGAAGGCACCCATAAGATAGGCCGGAAGAAATACCAGAATGTTTTCAACATAGCCGTAATGCAGTATGGCCTTGAACACAGGAATTTCTATCTTCAAACGGGCAGTGGAAATAGCCAGAACCAAAAGAATTGCTATCCATCCGATGCTTTTCTTCCTGATTATCAGCAATACCGCAGGTGACAGCAAAGCCAGCAGAAAAACCGCGTATACATACCACAGTGCGGCATCCACAGGCCAGCGCTGCAGAAGAAAACTTCTCTGCAAAAATTCGACAAAGCCCACAGGCTCAAATTTGAAAACAGTGTCAATCACCGCGAAGATCAGCTGCCAGAGGATATAAGGAATAAGCAGGGAAAATACGCGCTTTTTTATCTTTTCGGGATAATCCTTCATGCGGAAGTTCCGGAAAAGCAGAAAGCCCGTCACCGAAAAGAAGTAGGCCATTATCAGGTTTACAGAGCCTCTTATAACGGTATCAATGCTTACCTTGGCAAAATGGTCAAGTGCGCCCACGGCAGGGAGATTTTCAACGATGGGACAGTGGTAAAGAACCATCGCGCAGGTCATTATAAAACCCAGATACCGGAATTTTTCACTTAACTCAGTTTTCATGATAACCTCAAAATCAAGTCTTTTTCGTATATACCTGAAAACATTCTAACAAATTGACAGAGCTAATTCAAGGGGAATTGAAGGCCTGATATCTTATGTGAAAAAGTCACAGAAGACTTTGGCGCTTTGGTGTATATTAAAGCCACAAACAAGATTAAGAAAACAGGAGGATTTGAATATGACTTATGTTTGCGACGCTTGCCGCTGGGAATATAACGAGGTTGAGGGATACCCTGAGGGGGGCATAGCTCCCGGAACCAAATGGGAGGATGTACCCGAAGATTTTCAGTGCCCCCTCTGTCTTGCAGGCAAGGACCTTTTTGTGGAAGGCTGAAAGTATAACTGAAAACAAAGAAAATCCCTCTTTCCTTTTGGAAAGAGGGATAATTTTGTTTGATTAACGCTTACGCAAGAATTAAATTATGCCTTGCGGACGGAGTCGATGTGACGGGTGAGGTCGAGCATCTTGCAGGAGAAGCCCCACTCGATGTCGTACCAAGCGACGAGCTTGTCGAAGTTGCCGTTGAGAGCGATACCGGCCTGTGCATCGAAGATGGAGGTGTGGGAGTCGGTGCGGAAGTCGGAGGAAACGACCTCGTCATCAACGTACTCCAGAACGCCAGCCATGGGGCCTTCGGAAGCAGCCTTGAGAGCAGCGCAGATCTCTTCGTAGGTAGCGGCCTTCTCCAGGCGGACAGTCAGGTCAACAACAGAGATGTCGCCGGTGGGAACGCGCATTGCCATACCGGTCAGCTTGCCCTTGAGCTCGGGGATGACCTTGCCGACTGCCTTTGCAGCGCCGGTGGAGGAGGGGATGATGTTGTTGTAGATGGAACGTGCGCCGCGCAGGTCCTTCTTCTTGGGGAAGCCGTCAACGATGGCCTGGGTAGCGGTGGAAGCGTGAACGGTGGTCATGAGGCCTTCGATGATGCCGAAGTTGTCATTGACAACCTTTGCCATGGGAGCCAGGCAGTTGGTGGTGCAGGAAGCGTTGGAAACGAACTGCATGTCGGGGGTGTACTTGTCCAGGTTGACGCCGCAGACGAACATGGGGGTGTCGTCCTTTGCAGGGCCGGACATGATGACGACCTTTGCGCCGGCATCGATGTGAGCCTGTGCCTTTTCCTTGGTGAGGTAAACGCCGGTGCACTCGAGAACGTACTCTACGCCCAGCTCGCCCCAGGGAAGGAGGGAAGCGTCACGGTAGGACTTGTCGGACAGGATCTTGACGACCTTGCCGTTAACGGTGATGGTGCTGTCCTCGTCATTGCTGGTGACGACGCCGGGGAAGCGGCCATGAACGGTGTCATACTTTACGCAGTATGCAACGTGGGAAGCGGGATGGTTGGGAGCGCTGATGGCGACGACCTCGATGTCATCGGACAGGATAGCAGCTCTGAAAGCGAGAGAACCAATGCGGCCGAAACCATTGATAGCAACTTTAATCATTTAGATTTCCTCCAAATAAATTATTATAAATAAGCTTATATGCAAATTTCCCATAGGAAAATTGTGCCTTATTTAACAGCTAAATTCTAACATATAATATTAGCAAAAATCAATATTTCACCATCGTTATTTTGAACAAAAAATTGCTGAAAATTTTGCAAAAAAACAGCTTTTGTGGTAGGGACTATTGTATATTTTGTATATTTTTGATAAAATCAGTAAAAACAGGGGAGAGGGAGTGCGCCGAAATGATGCAAATTCCGATGGATGTATTTGCGTATACCAAAGAGGCGGTGGCTGCGGCCAGAGGAGGAAGGCTGATTTTTGCCAATGCGGCCGCAAAGGAAATACTGGGAGAGGACTGCCAGGGCAGAGCCGTCAAAGCGCTTATGGGTGTGGAGGTGGCGGAGGCTCAGGCCTCAAATTTTGTGGCTGACGTGTGCAGCGCAGGCAGAAGTTTTGCACTCAGAGCCACAAAACATGAAAATCTTCAATTTTTCTTCCTCTCACAGCACGAAAAACAGCCGGAGCTTTTGAACGATGCCTTTATCTACTCCCTGAGAAACAGCATAATGACGCTTAATCTGGCGCTGGATATGTGCAGACTGCGGGCTGAGGAGCTGAAGGATGCGGAGATACTGGAGAATATGCGGGAGATAAGCCGCAGCCAGATGAGGCTGAGCAGGCTGCTGTCCAATGTCACCGTGCTCCGTGACAGGCAGAACGGCGGCGAGTGCTTTGCACCCGTGAATTTTGACCTTGCGGGAATGTGCAGGGCCATGATAGACTGCGTGGCCGCCCTTACGGAGAATGTGGAATTTACGCTCAACGCACCCCAGAGTCTTTTCGTAAATGCCGACGCTTCGCAGCTTAAAAAGCTTGTTTCAAACCTTATTTCAAACTGCCTTGTACACGGCAGCGGACTGAGCCGGGTTTCGGTGAACCTTGTGGAGACGGCAGATTTTGCCATGATATCCGTAAGCGATGATGGCTGTGGTATAGAAGGAGATAAATTGCACCGGGTCTTTGACAGGTACAGACATATTTACGGTATGGATGAAATGAACGGCGGTGCAGGACTGGGGCTGAGCCTTGTGCGCGTCATTGCCCAGAGGCACGGCGGCACCCTTTTGCTGGAGAGCCGCACCGGCCATGGCACCACGGTGAAGGTTTCAATCAGGAAGGATAAAAACGGCGGCGTAAGCCTCAGAAGCGGTACAGAGGAGCAGTTTGAAGTAAAGACTGCGCTTATGGAGCTGTCTGACTGTCTGGACAGCCGGTATTACGGGGAAAAGTATATGGATTGAGGTGGGAAAATGGAAGAGAGGATAAAGTCTTTCCATGAACTGAGCGCCGATGAACTTTTTGAGATTTATAAGCTTCGGGTTTCGGTATTTGTGGTGGAGCAGAGCTGCGCCTATCAGGAAGTGGACGATGAGGACAAAAAGGCGTATCATATAGGCCTTTACGAAAACGGAAAGCTTATGGCCTATTGCAGAGTGTTCCCCAGAGACGGGGATGAGGCGCTGATAGGCCGGGTGATAGCGGTGAAAAGGCGCTGCGGTCTTGGAACATATGTTGTGTCTCTTGCCATCAAAGCCGCGAGGGAGAAGCTGGGAGCAAAGACCATACGGGTCGAGGCCCAGACCTATGCCGCACCCATGTACGAAAAGCTGGGCTTTGAAAAATTCTCACAGGAGTATCTTGAAGACGGTATACCCCACGTGAGCATGATACTTGAGTAAAAAAACGACGGAAACCCGTCGTTTTTTTAATATTCATATATTCCGCCACCGATAAATTCCCGCAGCAGTGCATCCTCTCTGAGAAGAGAACTGTCGATCTCTCCGAAAAGCTGCAAGGCCGGCAGCACCTCCCTGAGCTCGTCAAAGCGCTCTATGCCCTCGGGCACGGAGGAAAAAAGCTCCGTGGCCCTGCGGTTGAATACCGGGATCTCATAGGCCATGGAAGTGTCGAACATGAAGTGGGCCTTGTTCTTGTAGGGGGATATGTAGAGCTTCTCGCCCCGGCGCACATTTGCCCACATTGCCATGGTGGTGGCAGGGTCAGAACCCCGGAAGAGAGCGTCGCGTACTGTGCGCCGCACAAGGCGGAACCATGTGCGCTTGAAAACTGTCTGCCCTTTGAACTGAACATCGCTGCGGGCTGAGATATACAGCCTGAAGGCATCCTCGTGGTGGTCACTTATCATGCTGTTGAGAGCGTGGATACCCTCAAATATGACTATTTCATCGTCCTTCAGCCTGATGGACTTGGAGGGCTCCTGTATCCTCATCTTGCGTGAAAACTCGTATCTGGGCACAAATATCCGCTCACCCCGTGCAAGCTGCTCAAAATGCCGGTTGAGAAGCTCCATGTCCAGACAAAGGGGAGACTCCAGATCCATCTCTCCCTCGGGCGTGCGGGGGACGGTGGCAGGGTTCAGGGTCCTGAAATAGTCGTCCATGCCCACGTAGTGGGAACGTATGCCCAGCCGCTCAAGGGCCTCGGAGAGCTTTATGGAGGTGGTGGTCTTCCCGCTGCCGGAGGGGCCGGAGAGCAGCACGATAGGGCTTTTTCTCCGGTTTTCGGCAATGAGCGCGGCGGCCTTATCCACATTGGAGTAATATTGGGCGTCGCATTCTTCAATGAAGCCTTTGGGGTCGGAAACGGTTCTGAAATTTATCTCCTGAAGGCTGTATGCCATTTTCACTCCTCCTGCCTGTAAAATTTTCCTATCTCCTGCTTTTCGAGGCAGGTTTTTTCTATGCTCTGTATGTATTCCAGCGGGTATTTTGGAGCCATGAGGCGGATATTGCGCCCCTCGTCCGGGCGGATGAGCTTTGTGGAACCTCCGCCGCCTGCGGCCAGTATGCTGCAAAGCTCCTCCATAATACATATGTTGTAAAGATTGATATGTTCACCCTTTGCCCAGCCCACATTTTCAAAGCCGCCGGACATGAACTTCTGCCGGTAGAGATAATAGGGGGCGTAGCCTGCGCCGCTGAGCTTTTCATAAGCGGTGTCAAGCATGGAGGAAACCTGAGCGCCGTCGGGGATTTCCGCACCCTCAAGGCTTATGCGGGAACCTTTTTTCAGCGACAGGGTGTGTACGGTGATGTTTTCCGGCTCAAGTGCGAGCACCCTTTCAAGTGTGTCGGCAAAACCCGCCTCATCGTCGGCAGGGAGCCCCGCTATAAGATCCATGTTCACCGCAAAGCCGCCCACACCGCGCACCTTTTCCAGCGCCTCCACAATATCCTGCGCCGTGTGCTTTCTGCCGATGACGTAGAGCACCTTGTCGCTCATGGTCTGTGGGTTTACACTTATCCTGTCAACACCGTGGCGGTGCAAAACCCGAAGCTTTTCCTCAGTAATGGTGTCGGGCCTGCCTGCCTCCACGGTATATTCCCGGACCGAGCTTAAGTCAAAGCGGCGCCCAAGAAAGCTGCACAGCCCGTCAAGCTGGGAGGCGGACAGAGTGGTGGGCGTGCCTCCGCCAAAGTAGATGGAGATTATCCTCAGCCCAAGCTCATCCACCTGCGCTGCTATGGCCTCCAGCTCCTTGTACAAAGCCTCCATAAAAGGCTCAATAAGCTTCATGCTCTTTTCAACGGACTGGCTGACAAAGCTGCAATAGGCACAGCGGGTGGGGCAGAAGGGTATGCCCACATAAAGACAGACATCCTTTGCTTCAAGGCCCTGGCGCACCTTTATGGTCTCCTTGCTGGTTTGCAGACAAAGCCTTGCCCGCTCCTCACTCACATCGTAGCTGTCCATGAACTGCCTGAGGGCCTCGCTGTCGCTCATGCCTGCGCTCAGCAGCGGCACAAAAAGCTTGCCCGGGCGCACTCCTGTCAGCGAACCCCAGGGCGGGCGCTTTATACCTGAGGCGAGAGCCGCTTTATATACGGCGTTTTTTATAAGTCTCTGGCAGCAGCGGTCGCGCAGCAGCGGCCCGTCCAGCTTGTCAAGGGCGGCAGCGGCCCTGCCGTAGTACTTTTTTCCGCCCAAACACAGCTTGCATGCAGCGGTCATATAGCGTCTGCCCTCGCTCAGACCAAGCTCCATCCTGTCTCCCTCCGGTTTGCCCTGTGGATATTCCGGCCTCTCCTGAGGGAAAAGGGTCAGCATTATCTGTTCGGCTGCGTATTTGTAATCATGTCCTTTCAGGTACAGTCTCATGCTTCAATTCTCCAAAACTGAATGTATTCACCACTTTGCATGGAAATTACAATAAAAAATGAAATAAATTCGCCACCAAAGCTGCAACAATATGGTAAAACAATTTTTTTCATTATAGCAGAGATGAAGGCCAAAAAAAAGACGCAAAATTTGCATGACATTGGGCTTACTCCGGACCACGCATAGGGAAGAAATTTTTGAAATTATTAAAATTTCTATTGGAAATTATCGGAGAAATGTTGTAATATATAGATATCAGTAATATAGTGGGGGTATTTCTGGATGTTTTCCGTAGGAGATAAAATCGTATATGGGGAGAACGGCGTGTGCATAGTGGAAAAAATTGCACCGCTGGAGATGAGCGGTGCATCCAAAGACAAGCTTTATTACAGTCTTCGCCCTCTGGTGGGAAGCGGTACCTACTACGCTCCCGTGGAATCCGGCGCCTATATGCGCGCCATAATGAGCCGCAGTGAGGCGGAGGAATTTATCGACAGTATCCCGGGTATCGAGCCTGCAATCTGCCATGATAACCGCTTCAACCATGTGGACGCTTTTTATAAGGAGCTTTTTAAAAAGCACAGCTGTGAAGCCCTTGTGTCCATTATAAAGGGCCTGCACGAGCGCATGAGCGAGCGCAAGACCAAGAGCAGCCGGGCTGAGTCCACCATGAAGCGGGCCAAGGACATTCTCCACGGTGAGCTGGCTGCCGCCCTGGAAATTGAGCTTTCTCAGGTAGAGGCCTACATACAAAGCCGCATAGGCGTACAAAAGGAATTATAAGCTTTACACGGTTTGCCATCACAGCAAGCCGTGTTTTTCTTTACAAAGGGGATATATGGATTTATTATAGTTGAAAAAGAACGGAGGCCTGCCATGAAGAAAATCATATCGGTGTTTCTTGTACTGTGTCTTATGTCCGGCCTTTTCCCCGGTGCCTTTGCCAATGGGGACGGGGCAGCCATCAAAATAGCCGTAGCCACGGATATGCACTATTTGTCCGCGCAGCTGGTTGATGGGGGAGAGCTTATCTATGAGGTGGCCGTAAACGGTGACGGGAAGATGAACCATATCTCCCGTGAGATAGCCGAGGCTTTCGTTTATGAAATGGCGCAGCTAAAGCCGGACTTTCTGATAATCAGCGGTGACATGACCCTGAACGGCGGCAAAGTCAGCCATGAGGATTTTGTAAAGCTTATTGCGCCCCTTGAGGAGCTTGGAGTAAATATCCTTGCCATTCCCGGAAACCACGATATGGATAAGGAATATGCCGTAAACTATATTGATGGCGGTGCGGTGAAGGCGGAGCCTCTCAGCTTTGAAGACTTCAAATCCCTCTATGCCCCCTTCGGCCCGGATATTGCCATAAGCTCCGACGGGCAGACCTTCAGCTATGCGGTACAGGCCGGGGATGAGCTTCGCATAATCATGCTCGACAGCAACAGCTACGGCGCGGGAACCGTCAAAAAGCCCACTCTGGAATGGCTGAAACAGCAGCTTGAAGAAGCGCAGGCGGCAGGCGATAAGGTCATCACCGTCAGCCACCAGAATCTCTACGCCCACAATAGGCTTTTGTCCTTCGGCTACGAGCTTTATAATTCCGATGAGCTTCTCGCACTTTTGGAGCAGTACGGAGTCCTGTGCCACCTGAGCGGGCATATCCACAGCCAGAGCGTGAAAGAGGGCGCAGTCCCCGAGATAGTTACATCCTCTCTAGTGGTGGCCCCCTGCCAGTACGGGCTTATTGAGTATGACGGCAAAAACCTGAGCTACAGCACAGTGGAGATGGATGTTTCCGGCTGGGCCGAGGCCGGGGGACGTACAGAGCCGGAATTTACGGATTTCGCCGCCTACTGCCGGAAGTTCTTTGCCGACAACTGCTACAGGCAGATGGCTGAGATGTTTGAAGGCTCAACTCTGAGCGAAGAGGATGTCAGCCTTCTCTCCGATACCTTTGCGGTACTCAATCAGGACTATTTTGCCGGTGCGCTGCCCGACTATGCCGCTCTCCAAGCGGGCATAGAGCTGTGGCGGGTGCAGGAAAAGAGCTTCACCCAGATGTATATTGATACCATGGCCGCCATTGAACATGACAGCAGAAGTTTTGAGATTGATGTGAACTGAAGAAATAATAAAAGCCGCCGGACGATCCCCGGCGGCTTTGGTGCTATTACTCGTCTTTCACATACTCTGCAATGTCGGAAAGAGAGCAGTCCAGCGCGGCGCAGATTTTGTTGAGAGTCTTTGTCTCTATATTCTCATTGGCACGGAGACGGCGCACGGTCTTGCTGTCTATGCCGCAGCTTTCGCGCAGAGTATATGTGGAAACGCCCTTTTTCTCCATAGTTTTCCAAAGCTTGTCGAAACGTATCATACTGCACCCCTGAGAGCTGAAATTTAATTAAAACCGTAAGGGTCATACTTATCACTTTTTCCCCGGTTACATTCCCGGCAAAGAGTTCGAAGATTGCTTTCAGTTGTTAAACCGCCCTTTGAAACCGGGATAATGTGGTCAACTTCCAAAATGGCACCATCGTTTCTGGATGCACCACAAAGAACACAGCGAAATCCGTCTCTTTGAAGTATTTTATATCTGAGCGTCGGCGTCATCAACGAGCGCTGGTCTTTTCTCTCGGCCTTTTTCTGCTCACGGTTTTTAGCTTTGTCGATGGCGGCTCTTATGTCATGCTCGTCATAAACGGCTTCATTTCTATAATGATGTCTGCCCTTTGGGGTTATGTATATGACTACAACATGGATAGAAACATCCGTTGAGTGAGACAAAAGTAATTTATTAAATAATTCATCCTCTATTTTAGTGTAGCGAGGAACAGACATACCACATGATTGTATGACAACATCCGCGGTGTTTTTTATCTGCTTTACTTCTGCCCAGTATTCTTTTGACCATTTTCGGTTTTCACTTGCTTTTTTAAGAAGACTTTCTGCCCAAAATAAATTCTTGGAAATGTCATCTACTAGAAATCCGAAAGAATCAAAATGATCAAATTGGGATTTAGAGTTAACAAATTTTGAAAGAGTGTATTCTTTTTCCAACTCATGGAAGCTATAACGTTTGTTTATAAGAAACAAATCATGGCATTTGGAACTGGTTTGCTTAACAAGCCCTCTTTGCTTTTCCTTGCGCTCTTTATCTACAAAATAGCACAGGCCGACAATAATGAAAGCAATAAAGAGAAGAATAAACGCAATTGCGGTTAAAGTGTAATATTCCGACATGAAAGACTCACTTAACATATTATTTCAGCACACCTTTATTTGTGATGGCCAAAATTATATCCCAGCTGAAAACGTGTGTCAAATATTCTAAAAGATTTCTGCTTATTTCAACACCAGCGGAGATTCGAACTCCGGAAGCCGCGCAAGCGGCGGCTTCGCCTACGGCGGATTGAAAGGCATTGCCCCGCTGCCTCCGGCACCGCGGCAATGATATGGTGTCCGGAGTTCGTTTCCTGCAAAACATAAAAACCAACTCAAAACCCAGCGCAGCGGTTTTGAGTTGGAGAGGAAGAGCGATGAAGCTCAGACGAAAAAACAGCCGCTCCTACGAAACGGCTGTTTTTGAGCAGAGCGTAATCAGCTCTGACGTGGTGCTCCAGCGGAGATTCGAACTCCGGACACCCTGCTTAAAAGGCAGGTGCTCTGCCTACTGAGCTACTGGGGCAAATAAAATTTTTCATCAACTCAAAGCCTTGGCTTTGAGTTGAAAAGGAAGAGGAAGGGAGGACAAGCGCAGCTTTCGTCACACCTGACGGAAGCGGAGCGAGCCGAGCTTCCTCTGACGCAGTGGCTGGGATGGCGGGACTCGAACCCACTATATCGGAGTCAAAGTCCGGTGTGTTACCATTACACTACATCCCAATATTTGTAAGGTCTTACACAAAGAGGCCGGCACTGCCGGCCTCGAAGCTTTTATGTGGGGTGGGATATGGGGCTCGAACCCACGACACCCGGAACCACAATCCGGTGCTCTGCCAACTGAGCTAATCCCACCGCATATTTATATAAAACCCTTTCGGGTGAATATACCTGGCACGCCAAGAGAGATTCGAACTCCCGACCTACTGCTTAGAAGGCAGTTGCTCTATCCTGCTGAGCTATTGGCGCGTATCTAAGCGACAAGTACTTGGAGCGGGTGATGGGAATCGAACCCACGTATCCAGCTTGGAAGGCTGGTGTTCTACCATTGAACTACACCCGCATGGGTCGTTTCCACATTCAGCCTTGAGATAATAACATATTTTTGCAAGGACTGTCAATATCCTTTAAAGAAAAAGTTTTGAAAAAAATAAAATTTTCTCTGGCAGCCCTGCCAAAAAGGCTTTGGCAGGGCTGTTTGTGTCGTTTAATCCCGATCGCGCCAGTATCTGTCCTCGTCACGGCTGCGCTGCTCATAATCGCGTCTGTCGTTTTCCCATTCGCTTGGCTCGTAGTAGCCGTCTCTGTAGCGATCCTGGCGGCGGGGAGAGGATTTTTGGAACATGGCTTTCAGCCGTTCAAGAGCGCCGGTGTTCATCAGCACCATCAGCGCACCGAGAATTATAAGGGCAATAATGCATATTATCATCACCACCACAAGGGTGCTGCGGTTGGAACGTGTCTCATAGGCATCGTGGTCAATGCGGGGCGGTCTGGGTGTGGCGCTGGGTGAGGGGCTGGGCTGGGCATTTTCCGTGACAGGAGCTGTGGTAACTGCGGGATTTGCCGTGACAACAGGCTTTGATGTAACAGTGCCGGCAGCCGTATTCCCCGAGTTGACCTTTACGGTGAAGGTGGCCAGAAGATCGTTGTACCTGACCTTAACCACCTGCGTACCCTCAGAGCTGAACACGGTAGGCTCACAGCTGAAGCCGGAGGATATGATCTGGCTGTTGACCCCGTCGCTTATTTTCAGCACAAGCCCAGCGGTGTCCAGGCTTTCACCCACATTGTAGCTGAGCTTTCTGGGGGTGGAGGTCACTTCCAGAAGCTTTGCCCCGCCCTTGACCGTCACATTGAAGGTGCAGGTCCGGTTCTTATAGATAAGGGTGATGGTCTGGCTGCCGGAAGTGCTCAGCATCATGGGCTCACAGGTGAAGTCCGTGTTCATGTCCTTATAGCCGTCCGTGGTGTAAACCCGGAAAACAAGGCCGCTGGTATCCAGATAGTCGCCCACATTGTACTCGGTCTTGAAGGGGAGACTGACCATACCAATGCCGGTAATGCTCTGCTCAAGGCTCTGGACGATAACCGGGAAGGTGCAGCTGTATCCCCCGTATATCACGGTAACGTTCTGGGGCCCTATCTGCACAAACTGGGTGGGACTGAGCTGATACCCGGCATTGACAATTCGCTCGGAGCCGTTGGACATACGGGCAATGATGGTAAGTCCGGCAGCATCCAGATAGTCTCCCTCGTTGAAGGTGGTCTTATATGGCATGGAGGCTATGGAAATACCGGTTACCGCAAGGTCATGCACAGTTATCCGGATGGGCTGGGAGAAGAGCGCTGCCCCGTAGGGATCTGACACCATGCAGTAATAGTAATATGTGCCGGGAACGGAGGTATCAGGTACGTAGTCGGCAGCATTGGCACCGGGGACAGGCGTGCCGTCATTGCCCTGATTTGTGTAGCTGACAAACCACTGGTACTGGCAGAACGAGCCATCGCCCATCACTGCGGCGGTCACCAGAGCAGGATCGCCCACGTAGCAGTCCATATCCGCCGAGGTGTAGACCTGGCCTGCAGAGCCCTGGGCCACAGGCACAACGCTTATGGCAAAGGCAGCGGGCAGCAGAGCGGCCGTCACAAGGGCGCATATTATAAGTGAAATCAGTTTCTTTTTCATAATTTTACTGTCCTTCCAATCAAATGAAAGTAAATATTATTGTTGCACAAATGGCGGCAATTTGTCAACTGACAGTTTTGAAATCCAACGGGGCGCGATTTTTTACAGGCATTAACAGCTTGACAGTTGTGAGCGGTTTTGATTTGTGCTAGAATAAATCAAATACCGAAAACAGGAGGGAGAGCCATGGCAGGAACACAGTGGTATAAGGAAATGGCGGTGTATCAGATCTGGCCCAGAAGCTTTTGCGACGGCAACGGCGATGGCATAGGCGATCTTTGGGGCGTGCTGGAAAAGCTTGACTATATCAAAAGCCTGAACGTGGACGCCATATGGTTCTCGCCCCTCTACCCCTCGCCCAATGCCGACTACGGCTACGATATCTCCGACTATATGGATATACACCCGGATTTCGGCGATCTGGACATATTCAGAAAGGTGCTGGATGGGGCCCACGACAGGGGACTTCGGGTGTTTATGGATCTGGTCATAAACCACACATCGGATGAACATCCATGGTTCAAAGAGAGCCGCCGCAGCAAAAATAACCCCTATCACGACTATTACTACTGGCGCCCCGGCAGAACCGTCCGCGGCAAGATGCAGCCGCCCAACAACTGGACCAGTATGTTTGAAGGCGGTGCCTGGGAGTATGACAGTCATTTGGACGAATATTATCTCCATTTGTTCGCCAGAAAACAGCCGGATCTGAATATGGACAATCCCAAGGTCCGTGAGGAAGTCAAGAAGATACTGCGTTTCTGGCTGGACATGGGAGTGGACGGCTTCAGGGAGGATGTGATAACCTTCATCTCCAAGACTCCCGGCCTGCCCTCAAGCTATCCCAAAATCCCCATGGCCAACGGCATGAAGCACTTTTCAAACCTGCCCAAGGTCCATGACTATCTCAAAGAGTTCAAAAGGGATGTCTTTGATTACTATGACTGCTTCACCGTAGGCGAAAGCCCCATGACCGATGCGGACATTGCCCTGCGCTATGTGACGGAAGGCCCCGACAAGGTGCTTGACGAGATGATAGCCTTTTCCCACATGGAAGCCGACTGCCTTATGACCGACTACATTCCCCGGCCCTTTGACCTTAAAAAGATGAAGAAGGCTTTTACCGACTGGCAGCTGAAGCTGGAGGGCAAGGCATGGAACGCCCTTTACATAGAAAACCACGACCATCCCCGAATCATAAGCCGCTACGGCAGTGAGGTCTACCGCACAGAGAGCGGCAAGATGCTGGCCGCTATGTACATTTTGCAGCGGGGCACGCCTTTTGTGTATCAGGGGCAGGAGATAGGCATGCTGAATATCCAGCTGCCAAGGCTTGAAATGTACAGGGATGTGATGAGCTTCAACGCAGCCCGCATCGCATCAAAGCTTATGGGCAAGGCCGCTGTTTTGAAGCTGGTGCAAAGCCGCACAAGGGAGAATGCCAGAACGCCAATGCAGTGGTCATCGGCGGCAAACGCGGGCTTCAGCAGAGTGGCGCCCTGGTTCTACGTAAATCCCAACTACCATCAGATAAATGTTGAAGCCGAGGAGAAGGACCCCAGCTCCATCCTCAACTTCTACAGAAAGCTCCTGCGCTTCAGAAAAGATAACCCCATTGTGCTCTATGGCACTTATAATGAGCTTATGCACGAAAATGAGCAGCTTTACGTGTACGAAAGGCACTATCAGGGTAAAAAGCTTCTGGTAATATGCTCATTTACCAATGAACTTGTACGCTTTGAGCTGCCGGAGTACTATGCGCTTGAAAAGGGGAAGCTTGTTTTGTCCAACTACGAGCACAACTTTATCATTGCCAACGGCTTCACCACCAGACCCTACGAGCTGAGAGTATATTTGTACGAGGATGAGCCATGAAAGAGATAAGAGAAAAGGCCTATGCAAAGCTTAATATATCCCTTGACGTGATGGACAGCCGCGCCGACGGCTACCATGATATGCTGATGGTCATGCAGACCGTCACACTCTGGGATGATATACATATTGTCCTCAACTCCGAGGGCAGGATGTCCGCTGCCAGTAATCTTCGCTTTATCCCTGCCGACGAGCGGAATCTGGCGGTTAAGGCGGCCATCCGCTTTTTCAAAGAGCTGGGTGAGGAGAACACAGGCGCCCATATTGACATGCAAAAGCGTATCCCCGTGGGCGCGGGCATGGCGGGCGGTTCTGCCGATGCTGCGGCTGTGCTCAGGGGCCTGAACAAGCTCTACGACAGGAAGTTCTCCCTTGAAAAGCTGATGGAGCTGGGTGCGGATGTGGGTTCGGACGTGCCTTTCTGCGTCATGGGCGGTACAGCGCTGGCCCAGGGTAGGGGCGAGATATTAAGTCCCCTTCCCCCTATGCCCGAGTGCAGCTTTGTCATCTGTAAGCCGGAGTTTTCCATCTCCACGCCGGAGCTTTTCAAGAAGCTCGACGCCTGCCCCATGCGCCGCCATCCGGACACTCAGGGCATTATCCAGGCTCTTGAGGATGGGGACCTTGTCCGCATCTGCCGCAGGATGTACAATGTCTTTGAGGATGTGGACGACAGGCGAATGAGAAGCGTGGGCGAAATAAAGGGCGCACTTTTGGATAACGGTGCTATCAGCGCCATGATGACAGGCACAGGCTCGGCCGTCTTTGGTGTTTACGAGGATGAAACTGCCGCGAATAAGGCTCTTGAGGCCATGGAAGGGCTGTGTCCATTCAGCTGTGTGGCAAAGCCCGTGAGTATAGAAAACTGAAATACGGTCAATAATCCCACCGGAGCGAAAAACTCCGGTGGTTTTCTTTTTACATTCAAAGTCTATTCTACATAGAAAGGTAATATTAACATGTTCAAGGATAAACTCAGAATTTGGGAAGCTGCGGTTCTTGTGGCCCTTTCTGTGGCGCTTTGCACCGGAACCTGGGCTCAGGGACGGCAGGATGCGCTCAGCGGAAAGCTTGTGCGGCTTCACGTACTGGCCCACTCAGACGATGACTCCGAGCAGCAGATAAAGCTGGATGTGCGCAATGCGGTTCTGGCCTATCTGGAGCCCATACTGGAGACTGCGGCTGACAGCAGGGGAGCGGAAGCGCTCATCATGGAGAACATGGACGGCATAGCGGGAGCTGCCCGCAAAGCCTCTCAGGGGCGGGCTGTCAGCGTAAGCCTCTCTACGGAGCGATATCCCACCCGGCAGTATGAAGACCTTGCCCTGCCCGCCGGTGAGTACCGTTCGCTGCGGGTCACTCTGGGCGCGGGAGAGGGGCAGAACTGGTGGTGTGTGGTGTTTCCGCCTCTTTGTACCCAGACGGTGCTGGCCGAGAGCGCCTACCCTGCCATAAGCTCGGAGGATATCGCCCTGATGAAGCAGGAGAATGGCTACAGGTTGGCCTTTCGCAGCATGGAGCTGTGGAGCGGGCTGAAAGCCTTTTTTGAAAACAATTGATATATCCAAAGTGGAGGTGTATAATCTTCTAAACAAACAAGAGGAGGAACACCCAATGAAGCTTTGCAATATAAAGATAGACGGACAATGCCATCTGGCGGTGCTCACAGATCGCGGGCTCGTAGATGCCACTGCCGCCGGCTGCACGCTGGAAATGGATGATTTTATCTCCGGCGCTGATCTTGCTCCCCTTGAAAAAATCGCGGCAGACGAAAGCCTCCCCACTGTTGAAGCGGCTGAATATCTCAACGTGGTAAATAAACCCGGCAAGCTTCTGTGCGTGGGGCTCAACTATGTGGATCACGCCAACGGCGTGAAGATGGATGTGCCCAAGTACCCCATTCTTTTCTCCAAGTTTGCCAACGCCCTTGTGCCCCATGAGGCCCAGGTTTGCCTGCCCGAGTGGGAAGTGAGTTACGACTATGAGGCCGAGCTTGTTATCGTCATGGGCAAGACCGCCTGGAACGTAAGCGAGGATGAGGCTATGGACTGTGTGTTTGGCTACACCTGCGGCAATGACTTCAGCTGCCGCGACCCCCAGATGCGAAGCGGCCAGTGGCTCATCGGCAAGACCATGCCGGGCTTTGGCCCCTGCGGCCCTGTCATAGTCACGGCGGACAGCTATGATCCCAAAGCGGGAAAACAGGTGCAAAGCTACGTCAACGGCGAGATGAGACAGGACGGCAGCACCACCCAGATGCTCTTTGACTGCGCTAAGATAATAAGTTACGCCTCCCGTTACACCCAGCTTGAGCCGGGCGACCTTATCTATACCGGCACTCCCAGCGGAGTGGCCCTTGAAAAGCGCGAGGACAAGCGCCGCTGGCTTGAAAAAGGCGACAAGGTGGACGTGGTGATAGAGGGCATAGGCACTCTTACAAACTATATGGTGTGATTTTACGGCAAAATCCCTGCGGAGAAATCCGCAGGGATTTTTTGCAGCTGTATTCAGAATGAAAAAACGTGGGTGAGTGTACCCTGTTCCCTGTCCACCCTGAAAAAGCTCAGGTCGCTCAGTTTCTCAGGCTCATCGAACAACTGGCCGTATGTGGAGTGGAAGTATTCGTTGCTTCGGTACACAAAAACATAGTCATACTGCTCTTCAAGAAGCTCCCACAGCTGTGCGGCACTGATATTTTCCGGACTGATGCCGCCCTCGGTGAAGCCCGGATCCAGACTCCAGCCTGTGCTCTGTTCGGAAACGTGGGGAAACAGCCGGTACTTGAAAAGGAGATATTCATGGCCGGAGTCCTCCTGCGCCACAAGGAATATTCTCTCCCCCTCAGAAACTTCCTCAAGTATCCTGTCGGAGCACAGCCCGTACAGCATGCTCCGCTCAATGGAGATATACTTGTTCAGGCCGCTGGCCAGACTGCGCATTGTGCCAAGGGGAGAGAATGCCAGAGTGACTATAAGTAAAATCAGCGGGGCTTTCCATGTAAGGCGGGAAAGGAGCCTTGCCGTGACAACGAAAAGCAGAAGAAGCTCCAGAAGGAACAGGGTGCTGATATATCTTTCAAAGGAGGCGAGCCGTAAAGCCTCGTATTCTGAAAATTTGAACATGTAAATTATACAAAGCCCGGCAGCGTATACAAGATGCTGTATAAGAACCAATGCAGCAAGCACCCTTGTTTCACCTCTCTTTTCCGGCTGCGTCCCGGAAAGAAGGTGCAGGGCGAAAATAAGCGCGGCAGGCAGAAGGAAAAACATGAGCCCATAGCTCAGCTCAAGCTCAAATTCGCCAAGGGAAAGCCGCTCTTCCGACCAGATTTTGAAATAGCTGAGCAGCACATCCCGCTTATAGGAGCTGTCTTTCCCCAGCAGCACATTCCAAAGTACGCCGAAATCAACAGGGTTGGAAAAAGACCTGCTTACCTGAAAAATATCCAGATGCCGTGACCACAGCAGCTTCGGCAGGGCTACAGACAGCAGCGGGGCGGCGCAGAGCAGTGGTCTGGGAATAGGGGAAAATGCAGCTGTTTTCCGGGGACAAAGCAGTATCCTTACAAGGCAGCCGGCAGCAAGGAAACAGGCCAGAACAAGCCCCACGTCCTTGGCCAGAACCAGAACCGCCGAACAAAGGCAAAGGAAGGCCAGAGAGTATAGAGAAAAGCTTTCCTCCTCTCCGCTCCAAAAAAGCATACCCCATCCGCAGGCCGCCACAATGCCCAGAAAGGCATCAATGTACAGTGAGCAATAAAACTCACTGAAAAGCAGCATGGGCACAAGGCAGATGGAGAGAAAAAGGAGCAGGGAAGAAAAAAGGCTTTTTATACGCGCTTTTGTGAAAAAGGGAAAAATGAAGGACAAGGCAAATACCTGATAGGCAAAATACAAAAGCCAGTCAGAAAATACCGGGCTGCCCTGCAGCTGGGACAGGCGCACAAAAAGGTACTGAAACAAGGCCATTATGGGCGGGTAGCTTTTGAACAGGACACCGGAAGAGGCAGCGCTGCCCAGAGCATCATATTCCGCCATGGACTTTACCACAAGAGCCCAGTGACTGAGCTCGTCCCACTCATAGACGTTTCTTCCGATATTGACGTACAAAAGGGACACAAATACGGCCAGAAACATAAAAAAGCCGGGGGAAAACAAAAGCTGTGCGGTTTTGCCGTAAGTCCGGAAGCGAATGATGCGCACAAGACACAAAAGGTATACTGCAAGCGCGGAAAAAAGCAGGAAATAAATACCTGCCTTCAATATGCCAAGCAGGCCGAATACAAACAGCACCAGCGCAAGAGAGCAGCAAGTGAAAGGCAGCATCTCCCCGTAGCTTTTATTCCAGAATACGGCACCGGCTATGCTGCCGGAGGATATAAGAAGGAAAATCACAATATATTCCACGGTAAACATCCTCTGCTGATAAGTTCATTTTCTTTCAGCCTGGTCCAAGTCCCGTTGTACTGAATCATTATAGCAACAAATCCGGGCTGTTTCAATAAAAAAGGAAGGTCAAAGCTGCGGGCTGCACCCTGTGGGTGCAGCCCGTGTTGTAGCTTATTCAAGTTCAAATGCGCCGGTGTAGAGCTGATAGTATACTCCCTTTTCATCGATGAGCTTATCGTGATTGCCCCGCTCGATGATGCGGCCGTGGTCAAGCACCATGATAACATCGGAGTTCATGACCGTGGAGAGGCGGTGGGCAATGACAAATACCGTTCTGCCCTCCATCAGCTTATCCATGCCCCGCTGAACGATGGCCTCGGTGCGGGTGTCGATGGAAGAGGTGGCCTCGTCCAGTATCATTACCGGGGGATCGGCCACGGCGGCTCTGGCGATGGCCAGAAGCTGGCGCTGACCCTGGGAGAGGTTTGCGCCGTTATTGGTGAGCACCGTGTCGTAGCCCTCGGGCAGTCTTGTAACAAAGTCGTCGGCACCTGCCAGCTTTGCGGCATTGATACAGTCTGCATCGGTGGCGTCAAGTCTGCCGTAGCGGATGTTTTCCATGACGGTGCCGGTGAAAAGATGGGTATCCTGCAAAACAAGGCCAAGGGAGCGGCGAAGGTCCGCTTTCTTTATCTTGTTTACGTTGATGCCGTCATAGCGGATCTTGCCGTCGTCAATGTCATAGAAGCGGTTTATAAGGTTTGTGATGGTGGTTTTACCTGCACCGGTAGCGCCCACAAAGGCCACCTTCTGGCCCGGCTCTGCGTACACGGAAACATCGTGCAGCACGTTCTTGCCCTCTTCATAGGCAAAGTCCACCTCCACCATGCGCACGTCGCCCTCAAGCTTTGTGTAAGTTAGAGTGCCGTCGGTGTGGGGGTGCCGCCACGCCCACTGGCCTGTGCGGCTTTCACTTTCGGTGATGCTGCCGTCCTCGGCCACGTTCACATTGACCAGTGTCACATAGCCTTCATCAGTCTCCCGGGGCTCATCCAGCAGCGCAAATACGCGCCCTGCGCCGGCGGAGGCCATGGCGATGGAGTTCATCTGCTGGGAGAGATTGTTTATGTTGCCTGCAAACTGGCGGGACATGTTAAGGAAGGGGATAATGATGGTAATGTCAAAGGCAAGGCCGGAGATGCTCAGATTGGGGATATCTGTAAGCAGGAACACGCCGCCTGCAAAGGCCAGAAGCACGTACATGATATTGCCGATGTTGGCGATGATGGGGCCCAGGGAGTTTGCGTAGGTGTTGGCGCGGAAGGTGTTGCTGAAAAGCTCCTCATTGTGCCGGTCAAAGTCCTCAATGCTCTGATCTTCCCGGGAGAAGACCTTCACGATCTTCTGGCCGTTCATCATCTCCTGCACATAGCCTTCCGTAGCAGCAACGGACTTTTGCTGCAAAACGAAATACTTGGCGGAGCCGCCGCCTATCTTCTTTACCACAAAGAACATGGCGGCAACGCCGATAAGCAGTACGAAGGTCATCCATATGCTGAAGTAGAGCATTATGGCCAGGACGCAAAGAACAATTGCGCCGGACTGGATAAGGGCGGGCAGGGTGTGGGAGACAAGCTGGCGGAGCGTATCTATATCATTTGTATAGTGGCTCATTATATCGCCGTGCTTGTGGGTGTCAAAATACTTTATGGGCAGATCCTGCATCTCCCCGAAAAGCTCCTGTCTGAGCTTGTGGAGAAAGCCCTGGGTCATTATTGCCATGAGCTGGGTATAGGTCAGCATGGAGAGAAGGGAGAGCACATAGAGGGCTATAAGTATCCCGATGTAGTGGAATACTTCGCCTTTGGCGCTTGCCCAGTCGCCGGTGCTTACCCATTTTTCAATGACGGTCAGTACGTTCTGCACGAAAAGGGAGGGGATGGAGCTGACGATGGAGGAGAAGAGGATGCACACCATGGTCAAGGGTGCCATGACCGGGTAGTAGCCGAAAAACTTCTTTACGGTGCGGCCGAGGGCAGCGAAGTTTGCCTGGGGTTTCTGAGGCTTATTCATCGCTGTCACCTCCCTTGGTCTGCTGCTGATAGATCTCGCGATAGATGTGGCTTTTATCCAAAAGCTCGTCGTGTTTGCCCATGGCTGAGATGCCGCCGTTTTCCATGACGATGATAAGGTCTGCATCCTGCACGGAGGAGACACGCTGGGCAATGATTATCTTGGTGGTCTCGGGAATGTACTTTTTGAAGCCTTCCCGGATGAGAGCATCGGTGCGGGTGTCCACGGCACTGGTGGAGTCGTCCAGAATGAGGATTTTGGGCCGTCTCAAAAGGGCACGGGCTATGCAGAGCCGCTGCTTCTGACCGCCGGACACATTGGTGCCGCCCTGCTCGATATAGGTGTCGTAGCCATCGGGGAAGCTCTCCACAAACTCGTGGGCCTGAGCAAGCTTGCAGGCCTCGACTATTTCCTCGTCCGTGGCCTCACTGTTGCCCCAGCGCAGATTATCCTTTATTGTGCCGGAGAACAGCAGGTTTTTCTGCAAAACCACTGCCACATTCCGGCGGAGAGTGTCAAGATCATACTCGCGCACATCCACGCCGCCCACCTTCACGCTGCCGCAGCTTACGTCATAAAGCCGGGAGATGAGCTGGATAAGGGTGGTCTTGCTGGAGCCGGTGCCGCCCAGTATGCCCACGGTCATACCCGAGTCAATATGCAGGTCGATATCCCACAGGGCATAGTTTTTGGCGCGGCTTGAGTACTTGAAGGACACGTCCTGAAAGTCAATGGAGCCGTCTTTTACCTCATAAACAGGGTTTTCAGGGTTTACAAGGCTGCTCTCCTCGTCCAGAACTGCGATTATGCGCTTGGCGGACTCGGTGGACATGGTGAGCATCACATAGATCATGGACAGCATATTAAGGCTCATCAGTATCTGGATGCCGTAGGTGAGCATGGCGGAGACCTGACCCACGTCAATGCTGCTGCCGCCGCTGCTTACGATAAGGCGGGCGCCTACGGACAGGATAAACACCATGTTGAAGTACACGCAGAGCTGCATAAGCGGCTGGTTGAGGGCCACAAGGCGCTCGGCGTGGGTAAAGTCCTTTGAAATGTCATAGGAGGCGGTGCCGAACTTTTCCTTTTCATAGTCCTCTCTGGCAAAGCCCTTTACAACGCGCATGGCCCGGACGTTTTCCTCAATGGCCTCGTTGAGCCTGTCGTACTTTTTGAATACGGCGCGGAAAGCGGGCATGGCCTTGCGGGCTATCATGTAAAGCCCGGTTGCCAGAACGGGGATGACCACCACAAATGTGCTGGCCAGCACGCCGCCCATGATATAGGCCATGACAATGGCGAATATGAGCATCAAAGGTGCGCGGATGGCGGTGCGTATGGTCATCATAAAGGCAAACTGCACGTTCTGCACGTCGGTGGTCATACGGGTGACGAGGGAGGCGGAGGAGAACTTGTCGATATTTTCAAAGGCAAAGCTCTGCACACGCACGAAAAGGTCGTGGCGGAGATTTTTTGCAAAACCGGCGGAGGACTTGGCACAGGTATAGCCGCCGCAGGCGCCGCAGCTTAGGGATCCCAGGGCCAGAAAAATGAGGAGAAGGCCGGTCTTTGTAAGCTCTCCCATGGAAACCCCGGCTTTTATGTTGTTTACAAGGCCGGCAGTTATAAAGGGGATAAGTACCTCAATGAATACCTCCAGCACCATCAGCGCAAAGGTAATGTGAGCATACTTCTTGTATTCCCTCAGACAGGCGAAAAGCCTTTTAATCATCGCTTTCACACACTTCCTTTCCCATAGTCTCAAAAGCGTTTTTAAGCATAATATCCAGTGCGGCTGTGACAGCGAGCCTCTGCTCCTCAGTCAGCCCCCGGCACATGGTGTCAAAAACTTCCTTATCCACCCGCTCCAGTTCCCCGTGGAGACAGTGGGCCTTCTCCGTGGAGCTTATCACCTTGGAGCGGCGGTCGGTAGGGCTTACGCAGCAGTGTACAAAGCCCTTTTTCTCAAGCCTTTTTATAAGCTCGGTCATGGTGGGGTGCCCCAGATGGGCGGCCTTTTCCAGATCCCTCTGGCGTATCTGAGCAAGACCGCTGTGCTCAAGCCGGTTGAGCTGCCCCAGAACCATAAGCTGCACGCCGGTCAGCTCCATTTTGCTGCCCGCGTCATCCAGCCTTTTCTTGAAAAAACGGCTGATAAGGGAAAAGCGCATCCCTGCGCTCAATTCACAGTTCATAGTCTCTTCCTTCAAAAAATAAGTCGCACACGACCTGAAATTAAGTCGTGCACGACGTATTTTAGCGCAATATAAATTGGATGTCAATAGGTGGAAATTATCTGAGTTTCTCCAGATACTCAACAATTCTGCCCACGGTATAGAGCTGGGCTGCATCCTCGTCGGAGATGCTGATGCCGAAGCTGTCCTCGATGGACATGATAAGCTCCACGATATCCAGAGAGTCGGCGCCCAGATCGTCTACCAGATGGGTATCCTGGGTAATGGTCTCGGGATCGATCTCAAACTGCTTTGCCAGTGCGGCCTGTACGTTTTCAAATATCATTTCAATTCCTCCGATGTGCTCTGCACATAAAGTTTTGAATCCTCAGGCCCACTCGCGGCTCTGGGGCTTGTTTGAACTGCTCTGCTCACCCTTTACGTAGGACACGACCACTCGTCTGTTGGGCTCAACGCCGGTGGAGCTGGTGGTGACGCCTTCGTAGTTTTGCAGTGCGGTGTGGATAACATGGCGCTCGTAGGAGTTCATGGGCTCAAGAGCCATGCTGCGCTTGTACTTTATTGCTTTGTCTGCCATCTTGCGGGCGAGCTTTGTAAGGGAGTCCTCACGCTTGCTGCGGTAATTCTCCGCATCCACGCTGATGTGCATGTGCTTGTCGCTGCCGCGGTTGACGGCGTAGTTGGTCAGATGCTGGATAGCGTCCAGAGTCTCGCCGCGGCGGCCGATGATGGCGCCCATACCGTTGCCGGAGACATTGACGTTGATGCCGCCGTTGGCTCTGGGACCGATCTCCAGCTCTGCCTTCACGCCCATGCGTTCCAGAAGACCGGAGAGGAAGCTGCGGATTTCGGCGTACTCGTCGGACTCGTCAAAGGACTGGGGAGCGGCTGCGGCGGGCTCTGCTGCAACAACGGGCTCCTCAACGACTTCGTCCTCGGCCTCGTAGCTGACGCGGATCACAGCGGGGGAGGCACCGATGCCCAGAAAACCGGACTTGGCGCGCTCTACGATCTCCACGGACACATCGTCCCGATCAAGACCCAGCTCAGCAAGGGCGGCGGCAATGGCCTCGTCCTCGGTGCGGCCGGCCTTTTCCAAAGTTTTGATCATATTCTAAGTTACTCCTGTCCGTCCGTATTCACAGTGACAGTGTCCTGAGCGTCAACGGCTTCGCTGGCAGTCTCGATAACTTCCTGTGCAGTAAGGACTTCATCCTGAATGGTTTCGTCGATAGAAGCGCCGAATTCGGACTCGGCAGCAGCGGCCAGAGTGGCGGCGGCAGCGTTTTCAGGGTTGGTGAAACGGTCTGCCACGTAGGCGCGGCCTCTGGCGTAGCGGCGGTTGCCCACCTGAGATGCGGGGATCTCGTAGTCCTTTATGCCAAGGCGCTCTCTGCGGGCGGCGCGCTCTGCCTTATCAAGGGCGGCCTTGCGCTCGTCGCTCTTCTGCTTTTCGTTGGCCTGAATTTTCTTTTTGCTGGTGTTTACGTTCTTTTCGGTCTTGCCCTCGGCCTTGAGACGCTCGGTCTCCAGACGCTTCAGCTCGATCTCGCGCTCACGGGCGCTCTTTGCGGCGATACGCTCGGCATCTTCCTTGTCCAGCTGCTTTTTGTAGACTCTGGTGAGGATAAAGTCACGGGCAGCGCCGAAAACGCTGTTGGCGATCCAGTATACGCCCATTGCAGCGGGCATGATAAAGCAGAACCACAAGGACATAAGGGGCATCATGAGATTCATGGTCTTCATGGAGCTGTCCATCTGGGCGTTCTGCTGCTGGGGGTTTGAAGCATTGCTGATCTTCATGCTCAGCCAGGAGAAGCCTGCGGAGATGAAGGGGATGATGAAAAGACCCAGGGCGGGCAGCCATACGGAAGGATCGCTGAAATCGGTGTTGAACATGAAGTTCCAGCGGGGCTGATCGCCAAGGTTTACGCCGAGGAAAGTAAAGTCGATATTCAGAAGACCGTCGACCTTGCCTGCAAGCTCAGACTGGACCAGATCCCAGTTCTGGTGGGCAAGGTCAGTGAGCTTTATCTCAACGTATGCGTCGGGCTTGCTGGGTATGACGTAGAGGCCCTTTTCAACGAAGAAGGCCTGCAAAGTATCCACTACATCCTGAGCTGCAAACATCATTCTGGTGATGGGCTGGCGGATGACGGAGTAGAGGGCGATGAGAATGGGGAAGGGGACGAAGGACCACAGACAGCCGGACATGGGGTTTGCACCGTTTTCCTGGTACAGCTTCTGCATCTCCTGCTGGTACTTCTGGGGGTTTCCTTCGTGGCGTCTCTGAAGCTCCTGCATCTGGGGCTGGAGACGGGAAGTACGCATCATGCCTTTCTTGCTCTTTGCCATGAAGGGGGTCAGAATAAGGTTGACCGCAAGAGCGAAGATCATAAGGGCTATGCCGTAGTTTCCGGTCAGCTCATAGAGCTTGACCATAAGCCATGCGAAAGGCTTGGTGATTGTTGCCCACATAGGTTTCTCCTCAATGTGTTTATTTTAGGGGACGGGATCGAAGATGTCATAGCCCTTCCTGTGGAAGGGATGGCACTTCATGATACGCCGGAAGGCCAGCCAGCCGCCCTTGAGGGCGCCGTACTTTTCAATAGCCTCCAGCGCATACTGGGAGCAGGTAGGTATAAAACGGCAGCAGGGGGGACGGGCGGGGGAGATGTACTTGCGGTAAAAGTGGATAGCGGCAAGCATGAATTTTTTCATTGCTGCACCTCCTTGAGAAGATGGAGCTTGTCGCAAAGGGAGAGAAAGGCATCGTTCATACGGCTGTATTTGCCGTTGACGCATCTTGCCCGGGCTACAATAACAATGTCCCAGCCCTCCTTGAGAAGGTGGGAGTTGAGCCTGTATATTTCTCTCAGTCTGCGGCGCACCCGGTTTCTCACCACAGCATGACCAAGCTTCACCGAAACGGTGAAGCCCACACGCTTGTTCGCTGTGCCGTTTTTGCGGCAGTAAACCACCATGTAGGGGTCAACTGCGCTTTTACCCTTGGAATACAATCGCCTGAAGTCACTGTTCTTTTTTAAGGTAAACCTGCGATCCAAGGCAATGCTCCTCCTGTAAGTCCAAGCTACATTGGACTGGCTGCACAAACACCTAAAGGGCGGATCGCTCCGCCCTAAATTTCTTTTGTAAACCTGCTCACTTTGCGAAGGATCAGTAGCTGAGCTTAGCTCTGCCCTTTGCTCTGCGACGGGAGAGAACCTTGCGGCCGTTCTCGGTCTTCATTCTCTTGCGGAAGCCGTGCTCTTTCTTGCGCTGACGCTTCTTGGGCTGGTAGGTACGCAACATGGTATATTACTCCTTTCAGGTTGATACTCAACATCGGGATCGCTCCCGAAGTAGTTGACATGGAAAAACTCGACGACAAGCGCCGTCGAGTGATGATTATACAATACAACAAAGACCCTTGTCAACAAAAAATTCCCGAAAAGCTTCATAAAACTGAATATTGGGATTGTTGCAAAGCATTTGCGACTATGTTAAAATCAGGCATGAACGGGAAACAAATCGCAAAAATACTGTGATGGGAGATTTTTATGACAAGCAGAAATAGATTAAAACCTGTTCCCTCCGGCAAAAAGCGCTCATATATATATATTGGTTCTCGTCGCCCTTGCGGAACGTCTGATAATGTTCTTTTATATGGGCTCCGGTACTCTCAGCCACAGCGATGATGTGGCCTACCTGCAGTCCGGAATAGTATTTGCCAACACGGGGCTTATATCCGTGTGGTCGGACAGGCCCACAGCGACGATCATGCCGGGAATGCCGGTTCTGACCGGGATAATGTATTCCATTTTCGGAGAAGGGCCTGCCTATATTGACAGTATGCGCATATTGTGGATAATTCTCGGCTCCATCAGCCCCTATGTGCTGTACAGGATTTCCCTTTTCTTTTTGCCTGCACCCTATGCATTGCTTGCTGCCGCCGGTTTTCTGCTGCCCCAGTGGTCATGGTCGGACAATGCGGTGCTCACGGAGTCACCCTATATGCTCTTCTTTTTGCTTTGCCTGTACTTTGTGTTTTGCATGGGCGAGGAAAACGGGGAAAGGAACAAAAAGAATATAGTGGGCTTTGTGCTGTCATTTATGGCGGCTTTGATGATCAGGGCCAACATTCTGCTGTTTCTGGTTTTTGCTGCTGCCTACCTTGTTATCCTTAAGAAGAAAACCTTGAAGCAGCTGCTCATTCCGGCTGCGGCTCTCGCTTTGACCATGCTGATTTTTGTCATCCCCTGGTCAATAAGAAACTACCGCATCTTTGACCGGTTTATTCCCATTACTGCCGGGACCGCAAACCCGGGGCTGAAGGGAACCTATCAGGGGGAGGGAGCCCCCTCCGACGAGAGTCTGGACTATGAGACAAATGTCTACGCACCCATACGGGAGAAATATGCCGATTACTACAACGAAGACGGCACTCTCAAAAACGAAAACTACATGGAAAATATTAATCTGGATACTGACCGGCTCCAGAAGGAGTATCGCCTGAGGGAGTGGTTCAAAAGCGATCCATTTGACCTTTTCTGGTCGTATTTCGTGAGCAAACCGGCCTGTATGATAAACTGGGTGTGGTTCTGGCTGCCGCTTGAGAATGTATACAAGCTGTGCAGGCTTTTAAGTCAGGTGAATATGGTGCTTTGCATAGTGTCGGTTGTTCTGTCTCTCATTATGAAAAAGAAAAGGGCAATTGCCCTGTTTCTGGCGATAACATATTCAGTCAATCTTTACATTATAGCCATGTCCTTTGCAAGCGAACGCTATGCGGCAATGTTCCTGCCCTACAGGTATATGCTGGCTGCCGTCGCAATTTATCTGATGGTGCAGCTGTTCAGTAAACTCAGAAACAAAAAAGCTCTTCACGCGTAAAAAAGTGCCCGGAGATCCGGGCACTTCTGCTTTTTCTATATGTTTTTTAGATCCTCGCCGCGTATATATTTTCCCAGCTTCTTCCACATGAGAAGACCCACTATCAGGCACAGGCATATATTTATAAGAAGATAGCTGCCGTTATAAAGGGCAGAGTATATCCACGGAGAAGTCATGGTCATGCCGAAAAAGCTGTCGGGCATGTATTCGCCCCAGACCACGGCGCCCACGTACCAGGCTGCGAGAAAACGGGCAAAGCCGCCCACGCCCATGCCTATGAAAAAGCCGTTTCTGTGCTTGTGGAAGAGCCCTGCAAAGCCCAGAACCGTGTAGGCCACTATGTAGTCACCGATGATGGACTGCCAGCCCCAGGCGTAGGCCCCGTCCAGCAAAAGCTGCAAAAGACTCAGGGAAAAGCTGGCCAGCATGCCCGGACCAAAGCCCCAGCGGGCGCAGTAGATAAAGATGGGCAGCATATTGAGGGTGATAGAGCCGCCGTTGGGCAGGGAGAAGAGCTTGATATAGCCCAGAATCTGCGCCAGAGCCACCATTACCGCACCCTCGCACAGTGCACGAAGTCTCAGATGGGATGAACTTTTCATAATGTTTCTCCTTTCTTTTTGAAAAGGAAGCAGAAAACGAAAACGCAGGGTCTTCTGACCCTGCGTCAATGGCGTTTCCATGTTTCCTACGCCGGCATTATCCGGATCAGGTCTGAGGGTACCGAGGCCTCAATTAGCCTCATCTCAGCCGGGAAAACCCAGCACCCCTGTTATTAGGTTACAGTGGTATTCTAAGTGTTGATTCAGGATTTGTCAAGAGCGCATATTGTCAATCTGTTATCGTATGGTGCTTTGCAAATTGTTGAACGCAAAGCACATTAAACTTGCTATACTCACCTGTGCAATATATAATCTTTATAGTAATAGGAAGCTGCCTATCTTTGCATAAATATTGCTGAAGGGAAATGAGAATATGAGTTCCGAAAACAGGAGACCTATGTTTCAATCTGTGGAATTTAAACTGCTGCATTCTTTGGCCGCTCTCTTCTTGTCTATGCTGTTGTCTACCGATGTATTGCTGCTGGTGTACGGATACCCGGAAAAAAGTCTTGTTGTCAGCACCGGGCTGCTGATTTTTCTGGTATATGCCTTTGTTCTGCGGGCTATAGACAAGAAGCGGGATAATATAAGGCTGAATTTTTATGTGTTGAGTTCTGCATTGGCATGCACATACGGCTTTGCTGTATATCTGGAAACCGAGAAAAGTCTGTTGTGGCTTATGCTGTATGTATTATGTGCTGTTTTTTTGCACAAGGGACTCGGGAGAGAAGCCGGAAAACACACGAGGATTCTGTCTTTATTGTTAGGTTTGCTTTTTGCACTTTTTTTGTTTGTGGGCTTCCAGCTGGAAGAATTCGGAAGGCTTGAGGTGATGCACAGAGCGGATGATTTGAGCAATCTCTTTGTGCAGTTGAGTTACTTTGCGGGGCAGGCTCTGCTTTTATTTTCCGTTCTCAGTGAGTTCTTTACAGTTATGCGGGAGAAATCATTTTCGGAAGGTGATGACGATAAGCTGCTGATAAAGAATGGTTTGCTGAGAGTTCTTATTATAGCCGCAGGAATTATCCTGTTGTGGATGCCATATTTTATTGCGTACTATCCCGGAAACCTTTCCTACGACTCGTTTTATGAAATTAGGCAGCAAATGGGAATACAGCCTCTTAGCAATCACCATCCGTATTTACACCAGTTGTTTATTGCACTGTGTCTTAAATTTGCATCCGGAAATCTTGAGTATACTGCGCTGATATATTCATGTGTCCAAATGTGCTTTATGGCTTTGTGTTTTGCCACGTGTATTGTGTTTTTGGGCAAAATGAAGGTGAGCAAATTTGTTCGCACCGCAGTGTTTCTCTTCTACGGTTTATTCCTTGTACACCCTTTTTATGCCACAACCATCTGGAAAGATGTGCCATTTGCAGCGGTGGCCCTGCTGCTGATGATGGCGATGATATGGGAACATTCTAGTCTCAATAAGGTAAAGCCGTGGTTTTATGCAGTGATGGTCGGGCTTTGCTTTTTGTTCTGTCTGTTAAGGAGCAATGGTTGGTATTCGTTCCTGCTTGGTTTCCCGCTGTATATCCTATGCAACAGGGATCGGTGGAAAAAGTTGACTGCTGTTTTTGCAGCAGTGTTACTGCTCGTGTCTGGATATAACAGAATTTTGTACGATGTTGTGGGAGCAGAAAAGCCTTCTGTTGGTGAAGCTTTATCCATTCCTCTGCAACAGATAGCCAGAACCGTAAAAAACGATCCTCAGGCCTTGGAGCACAAGGATGTTGCTGTACTCAAAGAGCTCTTTACGGACTACAAGGCTTTGCCGGAAAGGTATATGTCGGGACTGTCTGATGATGTAAAAGCGGAGGGTATGTTCCTCCCGGAGGTTTTTGAGGAAGATCCTTTAAAATATGTTAAGAGCTGGGTCAGGTTAGGACTGAAGCACCCAAAAGATTATATTGATGCCACACTTATGCAAAATTATGGCTATTGGTATCCGGATGTGAGCTATTGGATAGTTTGCGACACAATATATCCAAATGAGTTTGAATTGGTACAAAGCCCCAAAATGGAGGAACTTCGAAGAAGCATTGCAACCTTGATTGTTATGATTACGGAAATGAAGCCGATTTCAATTATTTTTAGTCTGGCACTTATGGTTTGGCTTATGATGATTTCGGCAGGATTGCTGTGCCTGAAAGGAAAGGGCGGCCTCGCTTCACCGATGATTTTGCTGGGAGGTGTGTGGTTAACCACTTTGGCCTCACCTGTATATTGTGAGTACAGATATTTATACAGCATTGTGGTATGCGTTCCCCTGTTTTTGGCTATGGCCTCAGGGGTGAAGGGGAAGGAAAATCCATAGAGCCGGATTTATATAAAAACCCATATAAAAATAAAGAAGTTTCCGGATGTCTTATAGCAAGCTGTCCGGAAACTTCTTTTTATATCTGTGCGGGGAAAAGGGAGATATGGATCGTAAGCTGATTATCTAAGCATATCCGCCTTGTCTATGATAAACTGTCTCAGCCAGTCACCGGCCTCCTCGTTTTTCAGAGCAAAGTCAATTATGGACTCCAGATAGCCCTTGAGATTGCCGGTATCATAGCGGCGGCCCTCAAAGTCCACAGCGCACATCTTTTCCTTGTGGCAAAGCTCCTTCATGCCGTCAGTGAGCTGAATTTCGTTGTTGCGGCCGGGAGCGGTATGCTCGAGAATATCAAAGATGGCGGGAGTAAGCACGTAGCGGCCCAGAATGGCGTAGCTGGAAAGCTTTTCCTCCAGCGTGGGCTTTTCGTTCATGTCGCTTATACGGTATACCCTGTCACCCAACTGCTCTTCCAGCTTTACGGAGGAGTACTTGACTATAAGCTCGTCCGGCACCTCGCGCACGGCGATAGCGCTGCACTCATTGGCCTCGGCGGCCTCCACCAGCTGTTTGAGAACGGGCTTTTCGCTGAGCATGATATCGTCGCCCAGCAGTATGGCAAAGGGCTCATTGCCCACAAAGCTCTTGGCGCGCCATATGGCGTGGCCCAGACCCTTTGTCTCCTTCTGGCGCAGGAAAAACACATCCGCCATATCCGCCACATCGTGCACTATCTTAGCGTCTTTCAGCTTGCCGTCTCTCTTGAGGCGCTCTTCCAGATCGGGGGCATAGTCAAAGTAGTCCTCAATGGGGTTTTTGCCCCGGTTTGTGATGATGAGAATTTCCTCAACACCGGCGGCCACGGCCTCTTCAACGATGTACTGGATAACGGGCTTGTCCACCAGAGGCAGCATCTCCTTGGGAATACTCTTGGTGTTGGGCAGCATACGTGAGCCCAGGCCTGCTGCGGGGATGATGGCTTTTTTGACTTTCATGAGGATCGCTCCTTTCAAAAAGACCTTGATTACTCGTGGTTATTTTTTATTCTGTCCGTAAATTCCCTGAAAAACTTCTTCTTTGGAAGAAAGCTGCACAGGGGTAAGCCCAAAAGATACATGACACCTGCCTCGCCCAAGCCTACCTGAAGGGCGTTTATGGCGAAAGCGGCAGGGTGTGAGAAAATGCCCAGACCGTTGTATGCCTGGGTTATCACAGCGCCAACTATGACGCTGTTGAATATTACCGGCATCAGACAGGCCGCAGCTGCTTTTCCAAGCGCCTGTCCCCGTCTTCCGATGGCGGAGGTACAGAGCCCTGCCAGCAGGGTAGCCAGAGAGCCGAACACAATGTCGAAAACGTTGCCGGTCATAAGATTTGCCAGTACGCAGCCTGCAAACAGGCCCCACTCACAGCCGGGAACGAAAAAGGGCATGATGCAAAGCGCCTCAGACACGCGAAACTGCAGGGCGCCGTAGCTTATGGGAGCCAGCACTATGGTCATCACGGCGTAGGCTGCGCCAAGGACGGCGCAAAGGCTCATAAGGCGGATATTGCTCTTTTTCATACGGCTCCCCCCGTGCTCTCACTGGGGGACTGGCCCATACTCTCGCCTACTTCTATGCGCCTGCGCATGGAATACTCGCAGCCGCAGTAGAGCTGCCGGTAGATGCCATGCTCCTCACAAAGCTCGATGGAGCGGTTTTCCCCGTCCCGCTTTTTGAAGTCCGATGGCAGCCAGCTTGTGCCGCTGGCCCTTGCCAGCTCCTCGCCTATATCGTTTATAAGCTCGGCGTTCTTGTGCCGGGAAAGGGTGAGGGTGGAGCAAAAATAGTCATAGCCGTAGTGCTTGCAGAGCTTTGCCGTCTCCAGAAGTCGGACACGGAAGCACTCCGTGCAGCGAAGGCCGCCCTCCGGCTCATCCTCCAGACCCTTTACGCGCCTGAGATAGTCCTGATTTTTCCAGGGCTCGGCCAGAATATCCACCTTGTCTGCAAGGCCCATCTTTTCAATAAGCTCCACCAGCGCCTTGAAACGCCTGTCAAACTCCGACTGGGGATAGAGATTGGGATTGTACCACAGTACAGTCACCTGAAAATACTGCGTCAGGTATTCCAGCACCGAGCTTGCACAGGGAGCACAGCAGCAGTGCAGCAGCACTCTCGGCATCTTATTGCCTCTGGTGCGTATAATACGCTCCAGTTCTTTTTGGTAATTTCTTCTGTTCATACCCACACTATAGCACAAGCACAGTAAAATTACCATATTAATTTGCTTTTTGACTTAAATGAAACTGCAAGGAGAATGTATAGGGTATTTAATCTTGTCAAGATGCCTCTGTTGCTGTATAATTTTTATGAAAAATTATACAGCTTGGGGGATAAGTCTATGGACAACCGCACCAGCAAACAAAATTACTATCTGGATATTGCCGATTCCGTTCTGGAACGCTCCACCTGTCTCAGACGCAAGTACGGTGCTATCATCGTGCGCTCCGATGAAATAATCTCCACCGGCTACAACGGTGCACCCCGCGGCAGAAGAAACTGCTCGGATCTGGGCGTATGCACCAGAGAGAGCCTGAAGATTCCCTCCGGCGAGCGCTATGAGCTTTGCCGCAGTGTCCACGCCGAGGCCAATGCCATCATCTCCGCCTCCAGACGGGACATGATAGGCGCCACCATCTACCTTGTGGGCAGGGATGCCGCTACAAATCAGCTTTTGCCCGATGCCATGAGCTGCTCAATGTGCAAGCGCCAGATAATAAACGCCGGCATTGAAAAGGTGGTAATCAGGGTCACACCCACTGAGTACAAAACCATCATGGTCAGCGACTGGATAGAAAACGACGATTCCATTTTCTACCCCGAAAAGTGATATAGGGCACGAAAAAACCGGACTGCTCAGCAGTCCGGTTTTTGATGCTTTTATGAAGCTTAGTCAGTCACGTAGGGCAGAAGAGCAACCTGACGTGCTCTCTTGATAGCCTCGGTGAGCTGGCGCTGGTGCATACCGCACACGCCGGTAGTACGACGGGGCAGGATCTTGCCGCGCTCGGAAGTGTAGCGGCGAAGCTTTGCAGTGTCCTTATAGTCGATAAAGGTTGCCTTATCAACGCAGAACTGGCACACTTTTCTGCGCTTGCGGTTCTTGGGATTGTTCTTATCGAAAGCCAAAGCTGTTTCCTCCTTTTAATTATTAGAAGGGCAGGTCGCCGTCATCGCCGTCAAGTTCCTGGAAGCCGCCGTAGGAAGAGCTGCTGCTCTTGCCGCTGTCGGAGTAGCTGTAGGAATTGCTGGTGTACGCGGTGCTGCCGGAGTCGTCGCGGGAGCGGCGGCTCTCGCCGAAGTAGATATTGTCAACTACCACTTCCGCGCTGCGGCGCTTGCCGCCGTCGCGGTCGGTCCAGTCACGGATCTGCAGTCTTCCGGAGACCACAGCCATGCTGCCCTTGGTGAAATACTTGCTGACAAACTCGGCGGTCTGGCGCCATGCGACGCAGTCGATAAAATCGGTCTGCCTCTCTCCGCCGTCACGGTTGCCGAAATCGCGGTCAACCGCCAGGGTGAAGGACGCCACGGGGGTCTGGGACTGGGTGTGTCTGAGCTCGGGATCACGGGTCAGACGGCCCATAATGTCAATTCTATTGAGCATATCCTGTCTCCTTTACTCTGCGCGCAGGGTAATCAGGCGACGCAGAATGCCGTCGGTAATGCCGAGAACACGGTCCAGCTCTGCGGGGAAATCAGCACCGCTGGTGAACTTCATGAGGACATAGTAGCCTTCGGAAATGTAGTTGATCTCGTAAGCCAGCTTACGCTTGCCGATCTCCTCGATCTCGTCCAGAGTACCGTTTGCCTCAACAAGTGCCTTGAACTTTTCAACAACAGCTGCGGTCTCTTCCTCGCTGAAGTTGGGATTGATGATGTACATTACTTCGTACTTCTCACTTGCTTTTGCCATAATCGCACCTCCTTTTGGTCTGTTGGCCCCCTCAATGGGAGCAAGGATAGCCCGTCTGCACATGGACAGGCTTAATTATTATACAGTTTTTCAGCAAGATGTCAAGAAGTTTTTGAGGGAAAAGCCTTCGAAAAGCATACTAAATTTCATATATCCGTATAACTCGGTCGGACAAGGTTGATATATTCCTTTTTCTCCTTCTCAGCGTAAGCCATAGTCTGGAAAGCACCGCCGCTATTATGCTCAACACAAAATATGATCAAATCCGAACGCGATACCATAATCCGGTTTCTTTTTTGATATGCGGCTTTAAAATGGACGCCGGAGCTTTCATGGCAAATTTCTATTTCGTCATAGTATCTTATAAAACTTTTCTCATTGTTTTTCAACTCAGCCGTTATATATGGAAGTACCAATATCAGAGCGCTGTTATCGTCTCTGAATTCCCGCTTTACCTTTCGTACCACGGATGAGGCGAGCAGGTCAAATTCGCTGTTACGTCCTACAAGGAATTCTACATAATCTTTGGATATAAGAAGATCACGAATTACTTTTTCCAACCGAGCCTGTATAAGGCACGGATTGTTAATAATCCGATGTCCAAAGAAACTGACAGTAAAGATATTCATTTCGCTTTTTCCCTTGCTTGTGTTTATCGTTAAAATTATACGATTATAATTATTAAAAGGCAACGATTTGTCGAAGTATAATTTACGAAAAACACAAGCAGAGGACGAAACGGTGAAGGACATTCTTGCTACTATAAGCGCATATCGTGTGGAGAGAGGCTGGACAGAGTACCAGCTTGCAGAATACTCCGGTTTGCCCCAGTCCACCATATCTTCATGGTATCGCAAGAATATGATGCCTACGATTCCTTCTCTTGAGAAAATATGCACGGCTTTTGGCATCACTCTTTCACAACTTTTTGCAGAAGGAGATAGCCCCGTTGCTCTCACACAATCTCAACGCAGGCTTCTTGAGCGTTGGTCAAGACTCAGCGAGGAACAGCAGGCTGTAGTTTTTGCCTTAATTGATAAAATGTAAAGAAACCATGACCTTTGTAGATAAAAAGGTCATGGTTTTTATTGTTCTATCTATGGCCTCGTAAAAAACGAAGTTTTCCTTATGCAAAAAATCAGTCAATAAATATTTCCGCCATGCTGTAAAGGGCGGCCTTGCCTGCAAGCTTCACGCGCTCACCTTCGACTGTGCAGTAGAGAGTACCGCCGCGGGGGGAGGCCTGATAGGCAACTATCTCTTTTTTGCCCAATTTTTCTGCCCAGTAGGGGGCTATGTGACAGTGGCCCGAACCGCAGACAGGGTCCTCCGGTACATTGCATTTGGGTGCAAAGGAGCGGGAAACGCAGTCGGCATCCTCCCCTTTTGCGCTCACATGGAGCAAAAGCCCATCCAGCTTTTCAACAAGGGCTTGGTCCACCTTCATTTCGGGAATGATAGCCGCATCCTCGAAAATGCACAGCAGGTCGCGGCCCATGTAGGCTTCAACGGGTCTATGCCCGATGGCAGCGCACATTTCCTCCGTCACGGGAACTTTTTTAAGCTCATAGGCAGGAAAATCCATCTCGTAAAGCTCTCCTGTGCGCTTTACGGTCAGCCTGCCGCTGAGAGTGTCGAAGGCTATTTCTTCACTTTCCGGCTCGTAAAAGCGCATGAGCACGTAGGCGCAGGCGAGAGTGGCGTGACCGCAGAGGTCTATTTCCCCGCCGGGGGTAAACCAGCGAAGCTGATAGGTCTCACCCTTTTTCACGGCAAAGGCAGTCTCAGAGAGGTTATTTTCCCTTGTTATCTTCATCATAAGCTCGTCACTGAGCCACTTGTCCAGTATACAGATGGCGGCGGGGTTGCCCGCGAAAACTTTATCGGTGAAGGCGTCTGCCACGTATTGCTTCATATAAAAGCCTCCCTTTGTTTTTTTAGATGATATCACCGCAAAACCGCCTTGTGCAAGGGCGAAATTATACAATCATTTGACTTGTTCCAGCTGCTGAATTATACTTTTGTACAAGCTAAAAAAGAAAACGGAAAGAAAGTGTTCGTGTAATGGAACAAATCATAGAAATCAGTAACTTTGAAGCACCGGAGCTGGATGTCTACGCAAGGCTGACGGAAGTGCAGCTTTTGAACCGGGAGTTTCCGGAAAAAGGTCTTTTCATAGGGGAAAGCCCGCTGGTGATTGAGCGGGCCATAAACGCAGGTTATGAGCCTGTGTCCTTTCTGGTGGAGAAGCGGGAGCTTGAGAGCAAGGCCGGGGAGATACTTGCCCGCTGCGCCGATATCCCCGTATACACGGCGGAGTTTGATGTGCTCACAAAGCTGACGGGCTTTAAGCTGACCCGGGGCATGCTCTGCGCCATGAGAAGAAAGCCCCTGCCGGACTATATGGAGCTTTGTAAAAATGCCCGGCGCGTGGCTATACTTGAAAACGTGGTAAACCCTACGAATCTGGGGGCCATTATCCGCTCGGCAGCGGCGCTGAATGTGGACGCGGTGCTGCTGACTCCCTTCTGCACTGACCCTCTCTACCGCCGGGCAGCCAGAGTCAGCATGGGCACTTGCTTTCAGATACCATGGACTTTCCTCCCTGAGGGTGAATGGCCCGAAAAGGCGCTTGCAAAACTCCGGGAGCTGGGCTTTGTAAGCTGCGCCATGGCCTTGAAGGAGGATACACTTTCCGTTAAGGACGAAAGACTGTGCAGGGCCGAAAAGCTGGCCATCGTCCTCGGTACGGAAGGTGAGGGGCTCACTGACGAGGCCATCGCCGGGTGTGACTACACGGTGAAGATACCCATGAGCCACAATGTGGATTCCCTCAACGTGGCCGCCGCATCAGCTGTGGCCTTCTGGCAGCTTTGTAACTGAATTATGCCAATAAAACATCCGCCATGCATTTTGTACTGCGGCCTGTTTTTATCCAATATAAGTAAATCTGCGGAAGCTTTGCCCATCCCGCTCAACTGTCTCGTTCCACATGGAGGCCGGGCGCACCCACACGGAGAAATCCCCGTAGAGGGCTCTGTATACCACCATCTCCTCTTCGGTTTCAGAGTGCCGGGCAAGGTGCAAAACCTCGTACTCATTGCCCTTGAAGTGCCGGTATCGGCCGATTTTTATCTCTTCCATTGCTCTCCCTCCCGGATGAAATAATACATTGTAAGTATAAACCATCATCCTTTGCTGTCAAGGAGCATAATAAAAGCCGCCGGGAAACCGGCGGCTTAAAATATTGACTGATTTATCAGATCTCTGCCTTCCACAGGCCGTGGAGATTGCAGTACTCATAGGCGGCTACGGGTTTGTCGCCTTCGGGGACGATAAACTCAGCCACAGGAGCCTGATCAGGCTTCAGGTCTACCTTCTGATAGCCCTTCTCGGTCTCAAGAATGACCCACTCGATATAGTGGACATCCTGCATGGGGTGGGCCACGCTGCCGACGGTGACAGTGACCTTATTGCCGTCCACCTTAACTTCGGGGACGTGCTTTTCAGCTGCGCCGTCGCTGGTGCCGGGGATAAGCTCGCTCATCTTCTCGCCGCAGCAGACTACGGGAACACCCTTGTTCTTCACGAAATGGACTATATTACCGCAATGATTGCAAACATAAAACTTCATATTATTATCCTCCATATTTGATAAAGATTATTTTTTTCAATCTGTGTTCTCTTGTTTGTGATTTCATTATATCAAATCTCCGGAGAAAAACCGTTGCAATTGCAACAAAATCATGAAAAAAAGATAATTAAAAAATTCGCAGGGATTTATTTCCCTGCGAATAGTGATTTGTATAGTTTTAAGGTCAATCAGAAGATTGCAACAACTGCGCCGTTGTAGCTTTCAGCGATGTAGTCCTTGACAGCGTCAGTCAGAAGAGCATTGACCAGAGCCTGGGTCTTCTCGCTCTCCTCGTTGCCGTTGGCAACTGCGATGATGTTGGCGTAGGTCTGTGCTGCGTCACCGGAAGCGTCCTCGATGGCCAGAGCGTTCTCAACCTTCAGGCCGGCCTGCAGGGCGTAGTTGCCGTTGATGACTGCCAGAGTGCCCTCGTCGCTGTTTTCAAGGATGGAGGGAACGGTGTCTGCCTGTACGGGGGTGATGGTGTAGCCGCCGTCGTCAACTATGTCAAGGTGGCTGATGCCTTCCTCAGCGCTGGCATCCTCGGGCAGGGTGATGAAGCCTTCCTGCTGGAGGAGGAGCAGTGCGCGGGTTTCGTTGGAGTCGTCAGCGGGGATAACGATGGTGGTGCCTTCGGGAGCGGCCTCAACACTGTCTACACCGTTGCCGTAAAGGCCAAAGGGCTCATAGTGGATGAGGGCTGCGGAGACCAGATCAGTGTTGTTGGAGGCGTTGTAAGAATTGAGGTAGGGGGTGTGCTGGAAGTAGTTTGCATCCAGTTCGCCGTCGTAGAGGGCCTGGTTGGGCAGGACGTAGTCGTCATAGACAACGATCTCGAGGGTGTAGCCTTCCTCTGCGAGGGCTTCCTTAACGACTTCGAGGATCTCTGCATGGGGGGTGGAGCTTGCGCCGACAACGATGGTGTTGTCATCTGCGAAGGCTGCGGTGCCGAGGCAGGCCAGAGCCAGAACCAGAGCGAGGACGATAGAAAGGGTCTTTTTCATTTTGTTGTTCTCCTTGTATTTAATGTTTTTTATTTTAATGATTTATGCGCTTGTCGGTTTTGCGGGCAATGTAGCTGCCTATGACCTGAATTATCTGAACGATTATGACAGTGAGGAACACGCATATCCAGGTGATGTCATCATTGCTGCGCTGGTGGCCGTAGATTATGGCGATCTGGCCGAGGCCGGTGCCGCCGAGGGTGGCGGCCATTGCCGAGTAGCCGAGGATGGTGACGATGGAGATGGACGCGCCGGTTATGAGTGCGGGCTTGGCTTCGGGGATGAGCACCTTGAAGATTATCTCAAGGTTGTTTGCACCCATGGACTGGGCTGCCTCTATGACCCCGGCATTCACCTCGTTGAGAGAGCTTTCGCACATTCGCGCAACGTAGGGGGCGGCGGCGATTATCAGCATCACGATCACCGCCTTGTTGCCAAGCTGTGTGCCCACAACAAGCTTTGCCACCGGCAGCATTGCAACCATCAATATGATGAAGGGAATGGAGCGGAAGAAGTTTACCACAAGGCCCAGCACGCTGTTCACACCGGGGCGGGGGCAGATGCCTTTTTTATCGGTAATGTTGAGGATAACGCCCAGAGGCAGACCGATAAGATAGGCGAAGGCGGAGGAGATGAAGGTCATATAAATGGTCTCCCAAACGCCCAGCTGAATGAGGTTGTTGTTCCACAGCTTGTAAAACATTTCGGATAGCATTTTATATCTCCTCCTTCCACTTCACGTCGTTGTTGACCAGCCACGTGATTATTTTATTTGCTTCCCGCTGCTCCTTGGGCAGCTCCACCACCATGTGTCCGTGGAGCACACCGTCGTATATTCTGGTGTCGGCGAAAAGTATATTTACAGCCGCGCCGCACTCCAGCACCATGCGGGAGATAAAGGGGTCGTTGGTCTTTTCGTAGCCGTCGAAGGTAAGGCGGATACGGCGGCCGCCCTCGGTGTCGATGGCGGTGGAGTCCTTGGGGACGATAAGGTCGCGGGCGATCTTGGACCTGGGGTTTGTAAACACCTGGCTGACCTTGCCCACCTCGGCGATGTGGCTTGCGTCGATGACGGCCACACTGTCGCAGATGCGGTCGATAACCTTCATCTCGTGGGTGATGACCACAATGGTGACGCCCAGCTTCTCGTTTATCTCCTTGAGAAGGTCCAGGATCTGGCGGGTGGTGTTGGGGTCAAGGGCGGAGGTGGCCTCGTCGCAGAGGAGGTACTTGGGCTGGGTGGCAAGAGCTCTGGCTATTGCCACGCGCTGCTTCTGGCCGCCGGAGAGCTGGGAGGGATAGGACTGAGCCCTGTCGTCAAGGCCGACCAGTTTCAAAAGCTCGTGGGCTCTCTCAGTGGCTTCCTTCTTGTTCACGCCTGCTATCTCCAGCGGGAAGCACACGTTTTTAAGTACGGTGCGCTGCTCAAGAAGGTTGAAGCTCTGGAAGATCATGCCTATCTGCTGTCTCAGCTTCAAAAGCTCGGGCCGGGGCAGCTTTGTAAGGCTCTGCCCATCGATGATGACCTCACCGTCAGTGGGCATTTCCAGAAGGTTTATGCATCTGACCAGGGTGCTCTTGCCTGCACCGCTCAATCCGATGATGCCGAATATCTCGCCGTCTTCTATGCAGAGGTCTATATTGTCCAGCGCGACTATCTCCTTGTCCGCAGTTTTGTAGACCTTGCACAGTTTCTTTAACTCAATCATGTCCTTCTACACTCTCCGAAAAAACAAATAGGCCTGAAAGCTCGTATGCTTTCAGGCCTGTAATCACTTTTGAAATGACAGGTTATGAAGCAAGCGAGCGGTTTTGGGCGCGCATCATCATGCACATGCTCATCATGCGCATCATACCCATCATCATGTTGTCATTGCGGCTGTACAACATTATAGGCTCGCTCCTTTCCTGTGATGCCCCGATTATAGTCCTGCTATCGTGGGCTTGTCAACTGCTATGTTGCATTTTATACAAAACGCAGAAATTTTGTCACGCCTGCTCTTTAGCTTTGTTGCAATTTACATGGCTAAAGGGCACCACACACATCAGCGGCAGAGTGGCGAACACATTGTAGACATAGCGGAACTCATTGTCCAGCGGTGTTGCCACAAGCAAAGTCAGCCATACGGCCAGTACCGGTACAAACAGGATAAGCTGAGAATATTTCTTTTTGGCTATACAAAGGCCGAAAAGGAACATATAAAGCCATATGGCCGCACCGTTGCTGAAAAAGAGATTGAATACGGGGATGTGGGGCATATGTACCGCCATGGCGGAGAGAAGCGCGGCAACAGGGCCGGGCAGCATGCACATACCCTCAAGGGGCGGCTCGGTAAAGTAAAGGTACATGACAGTGCCGTCGGTGAGAGGGTAGATGTAGCCGCGGATAAGGTCAATGTGGGCCTTGAGGTAGGAAAGGGGATTTTCAAGCCCCAGCTCCAGCCACAGCTTCATAAATTCGTCCTTGTGGGCGCTCAGATATTCAAGATCGCCTTCCTGACGGATAAAGTGCTTTACGGTATCCACAAGCCAGGGGCAGTACAGTTCCGCCGCCGCGTCAATGTCCACCACATTGTTCAAAAGCTCTCTCTGCCCCTCACTCAGCTCCGCCCCGTCCACTATAGCGCGGGTAATATGCTGTGTGGGTATGGCCAGGGGCTCTATCACATCAGGCGGCGCAATACCAAGGGCGGAGTAGAAAGGCCCGGTTATCACAAGCGCCAGCACCGCCGCGACTATGGGCAAAACAGCGGCGGCCTTGCTCTTTTTGAAAAAGAATACCACTATAAAGGGCAGAAAAACAATGAAGGCATAAAGACCGTTGGTTCTGAAAAGGCACATACCCAGAGCGGATATGAAAAGCAGGCTCAGATCCCAGCGGGAGGCCCGGCCCTCTGCTTTCAAAGAAAGCATAAGTCTCCACACGCTCAGGCACAAAATAAGGATAAACGCCGCAAACCACACGTCCTTTACCATTGTGGCGCTGAGAGAGCCGTGGTAGGGGAGGACTATGAAGCTTGCAAAAATCACCCCTATCACCCAGAGCCTTACCCGCATCTTATAAAGGGTGCTTATAAGGTAGGCATAGGCACAGGCCAGAAACGCCGCCTGAAGGATGGTGTACATGGCAAGGGCCACACTGGGGTTTGAGGAGATGGCAAAGCCCAGATTTATGCAAAGCCTTATTATCATGGTGTGGGCAATGGGGTGGTGGTTGGAAAGGGGCTCCAGACCACGGGCCTGCATCAGCTGCCATGTTGAGTCAGGCGAGAGGCAGCCGGGGAAGCGAAAGAGCATCCACATTGAAAACCAGCCCAGCAATATAAAGAAAGCGGCAAAGAAAACCAACAGCTGGCGGCGAAGCCCGGTGTTGCGCAGCTTGCCTTCGGGCAGAAGGAAGCTTACATTTGTAAGCGCTCCGTAAATAACAAAGAGAACAGCGCCTATCAGCGCGGCAAGGGCCGCAAAGCACAAAACAAGCACAAATACGCTGCCGCACAGCTCCATGAAGAAATCCAGCCTTGCAAGGACAGAGCAAAGCGCAAAAAACACGCCCATGGCCAGACTGACAAGGGTCCTTGAAATATCCTTTTTCAATAAACTCATATTACCCCCTGAAAACGTTTTGCAAATTGTACCATAAAATTTCCACCTATTCCACACTTTGCGTAAATTTTATTTGTATGCCTTTGCACAGATTACACAAACTGCTGCTGCGGGTATTGCAAAAGCTAAGCTTATATCGTACAATACCCGTCGGTGCCCGACAGACACAAGTCTCTGCCGGGCACTACATTTTGTGTTAATATTGGTTACAATCCGGATTGTAACCAATATATTGTGTTTTGGCTATTGACATAATGCAATGAGTCCTATATTATTACTCGTGCAGGACTCAGGAGGATGCATTATGTTAATCGCAGGACTACAAAAACTTACGCTGCTGGACTACCCCGGACACGTGGCGTGTACGGTGTTCACCGGCGGCTGCAATATGCGCTGTCCCTTCTGCCACAATGCCTCGCTGGTTCTTCCGGAAAAGCTCTGCGCCCAGTATACCGAGGAGGATATCCTCAGCTTTCTCAAAAAGAGACAGGGCGTGCTGGAAGGTGTGGCTATCACCGGGGGTGAGCCGCTTTTGCATAGGGACATAGGCGCTTTTCTGGAAAAAATCCGTGCCTTGGGCTACAAAATAAAGCTGGACACCAACGGCAGCTTCCCACAACATCTTGTGGAGATAGTAAAAGCCGGCCTTGTGGACAGGGTGGCAATGGATATAAAGAATGCACCCCAGCTCTACCCAAGAACCGTGGGTGTGGAAAACTTTGATATCGGCAAAGTGGAAGAGAGCAAAAACTTCCTTCTTGAAGGCCATGTGGAATATGAATTTCGCACCACCGTGGTGGATGGACTTCACACAGTGGAGAGCATTTCACAGGCGGCTGAATGGATAAAAGGCGCAAAAGAGTATTATCTGCAGCAGTTCAAGGATTCGGGTGAACTGCTGGACGCTCAGGGATTGGGCGGCTTTGATGAAAAGTATATGAATACGCTTAAGGCTGCGGCGGCAGAGTTTGTGCCGGTGGTACAGCTTAGGGGCGTATAGAGATAAGAAGATATGGAGGGTAATAAATGTATCAGGTAGTAAAGAGAGACGGCAAAATAGTTGATTTCAACATCGTAAAGATAGCAGATGCAATAAAAAAGGCCTTTGATGCCACAGTAACGGATTATAATGACAGCGTTATTGACTTTCTGGCGCTGAAAGTCTCCGCTGATTTTCTCAGCAAGATAAAGGACGGCTATGTGGCCGTTGAGGATATTCAGGACAGTGTTGAGTCCGTGCTCAGCCGCGGCGGCTATGACAGCGTGGCCAAGGCCTACATTCTCTACCGTAAGCAGAGAGAGAAGCTGAGAAACACCAAGTCCACCTACCTTGACTACAAGGACACCGTGGACAAGTACCTGAACATTGAGGACTGGCGCGTAAAGGAAAACTCCACCGTTACCTACTCCGTGGGCGGCCTCATCCTCTCCAACTCCGGCGCCATCACCGCCAACTACTGGCTCAGCGAGGTCTACGATCAGGAGATCGCTCAGGCCCACCGCAACTGTGATCTGCATCTGCACGATCTGAGCATGCTCACCGGCTACTGCGCAGGCTGGAGTCTCAAGCAGCTTATAAAGGAAGGTCTCGGCATTCCCGGCAAGATAAACTCCGCCCCCGCAAGCCACCTCTCCACCCTCTGCAACCAGATGGTCAACTTCCTGGGTATCATGCAGAACGAGTGGGCAGGCGCACAGGCATTCTCTTCCTTCGACACCTATCTGGCACCCTTCGTAAAGGTGGACAATCTCAGCCAGAAGGAAGTAAAGCAGTGCGTGCAGAGCTTTATCTTCGGCGTAAACACTCCCTCCCGCTGGGGCACCCAGGCACCCTTCTCCAACATCACTCTCGACTGGACCGTTCCCGCAGACCTTAAGGACCTGCCCGCTATCGTGGGCGGCAAGGAGATGGACTTCACCTACGGTGACTGCAAGAAGGAAATGGACATGGTCAACAAGGCCTTCATCGAGATCATGATCGAAGGCGATGCCAACGGCCGCGGCTTCCAGTACCCCATCCCCACCTACTCCATCACCCGTGACTTTGACTGGTCTCCCACCGAGAACAACAAGCTCCTCTTTGAGATGACCGCCAAGTACGGTACCCCCTATTTCTCCAACTACATCAACTCCGACATGGAGCCTTCCGATGTGCGTTCCATGTGCTGCCGTCTGCGCCTTGACCTGAGAGAGCTTCGCAAGAAGTCCGGCGGCTTCTTCGGCTCCGGTGAGTCCACCGGCTCCGTGGGCGTTGTCACTATCAATATGCCCCGCCTGGCCTACCTTGCCAGCGATGAGGCAGACTTCTACAAGAGACTGGACAAGCTGATGGATCTGGCTGCCCGCTCTTTGAAGGTAAAGCGCACCGTTATCACAAAGCTGCTGGATGCAGGCCTTTACCCCTACACCAAGCACTATCTGGGCAGCTTTGACAACCACTTCTCCACCATAGGTCTGGTGGGCATGAACGAGGCCGGTCTCAACGCAAAGTGGGTCCGCTGCGACATGACCCATAAGGCCTGCCAGGACTTCACCAAGAAGACTCTGGATCATATGCGCGAAAAGCTCAGTGACTATCAGGAGATGTACGGCGACCTGTACAATCTGGAAGCCACCCCTGCCGAGTCCACCTCCTACCGCCTTGCAAAGCACGATGTGGAACTCTATCCCGACATCATCACTGCAGCCGAGCCCGGCGGCTCCCCCTACTACACCAACTCCTCCCATCTGCCCGTCAGCTTCACTGAGGATATCTTTGAAGCTCTGGACATTCAGGACGATCTCCAGACCCGCTACACCTCCGGCACCGTCTTCCACGCCTTCCTGGGCGAGAAGATGCCCGACTGGGAGTCTGCCGCAACTCTGGTGCGCAAGATCGCCGAAAACTACAAGCTGCCCTACTACACCCTCTCTCCCACCTACTCCGTGTGCAAAAACCACGGCTACCTCAACGGCGAGCAGTTTGCCTGCCCCCACTGCGGCGAGTCTGCCGAGGTCTACAGCCGCATAACCGGCTACTACCGTCCTGTGCAGAACTGGAACGTGGGCAAGACTCAGGAGTACAAGGAGCGCAAGGAATACGATATCTCCCGCTCCACCCTGCGCCACGAGGGACCTCTGGAGGATGATTTTGTCCCCGCAGCAGCCCCCGTCAAGGAGGAAGCACCCAAGGCAGCAGCTGCCGAAAGCCGTGCCATCCTCTTTGCCACTCCCACCTGCCCCAACTGCCGCATCGCCTGCTCCTATCTTGACAAGGCAGGCTTCAAGTACGAAAAGCTGATGGCTGACGAGAACGCCCAGCTGGCCCTCTCCTTCGGTGTCAAGCAGGCCCCCACTCTCGTTATCACCAACGGCGACAGCTTTGAAAAGTACGCAGGCGCAGGCGCCATCAAGGAATTTTTGAACAAGTAATACAAGCAAAATAAGATAAGACCCGGTTTCTGACCGGGTCTTATTGTAAAATATGCAGAAATTTGCAAAACGAAAAAGGACAATGGAACAAAAGCATGATTTATGATATCATAGTTATCGGCGGCGGCCCTGCCGGTCTCACAGCCGCCACCTACGCCCGCCGTGCGGGTAAAACCGTGCTGGTGCTGGAAAAGGACGCTTTTGGCGGACAGATAAACTGGTCTCCCCGTGTGGAAAACTTCCCCAGCCATATCTCCATAAGCGGTGTGGAGCTGGGCGATATGCTGCTGGCTCAGGCCATGGAGCAGGGTGCGGACGTGGAGCTGGAAGAGGTCTGCGGCCTTGAGATAAAGGACGGCATAAAATGTGTAAAAACCCTGTCCGGGGCTGAGTTTGAGTGTCGCGCTCTCGTAATCGCTACCGGTGCCAAGCCCCGTATGCTGGGGCTGGAGCGGGAGCAGGAGCTTGTGGGCAACGGCGTGTGCTTTTGCGCCGTGTGCGACGGGGCATTTTACAAGGACCTGCCCGTTGCCGTCAACGGCGGCGGCAACAGCGCTCTTCAGGATGCCCTGCTTCTGAGCGAAAAGTGCAGCCGGGTCTACCTTATCCACCGCAGGGACAGCTTCCGGGGCGAGGCAAAGCTTGTGGAGGCGCTGAGAGAGAAAGCAAATGTTGAGTTTGTGCTCAATGCATCCGTGACCGCCCTTGAGGGTGAAAAGGAGCTTGAGGCCGTGGTGGTGGACATACAGGGAGAGAAGAGAAAAATCCCTGTGGCGGGGCTTTTCGTGGCAATAGGTCACAGACCGGACAACGCCGCCTTTTCCGGCTTTGTCGAGCTGGACGATGCAGGCTACGCACTTTCCGGTGAGGACTGCCGCACTGTGACTGAGGGCGTGTTCGTAGCAGGCGACTGCCGCAGAAAGAGCGTACACCAGCTGACTACCGCCGTGGCCGACGGGTCTGTTGCGGCGCTGGCGGCCTGCGAATATCTGGGATGAAATATATGACCGCAGCCGGTGCTGCGGAAAGGAGCAGAGAATGTTAATAAAGGACTACATGGCGAAGATAGGCAAGTACCGCGCCCACATTATGGGATTTTGCATACTGGATGTGCTTATAGGGCACTCAGATATGATTTTCCGCAGTGGCCCTATGAGCTATCTTGTGAGCCTTCTGTGGGTCATTGATATATTTTTCTTTATGACGGGACTTGGCGCTTACCATTCCCTGAGCAAGAACTCCCAGCTCCTTCCTTTCTATAAGCGCCGCTTTATGAGGGTATACCCCTACTACCTGCCGGTCATCTTCATCTATGCCATTCCCATCTTTGTCTATTCCCTGCGCTTTGCACCGGAGGCCCTTTTGCAGAATATACAGCAGTTTATGGGCAATGTTTTTCTCATGGGCTGGTTTGCAGGGCTTGACAATCAGTTCAACTGGTATATTCAGGCGCTTATGGTATTCTACCTTGTGGCGCCGCCCATGGTGCTTCTTGTGAAGCATTTTGAGGGCAGCGGCAAAAAGCTTGCACTGCTGCTGGGCTTTTTCTGCATCACTCAGGTCTGCTTCTTCGGCTCTGATTTTCTTGTGGCCTATGCCCGTACCATTGCCTTCGTCATGGGCATAATTGCGGCGGACTGCGCAGTGAGAAACAAGAACATCAGGCTCAATGTTCCCATTATGCTGGTGCTGTGGGTTGTGGGCAACGCTCTTGCCTATTATGTTCAGAGCCTGCCTGCCGATCTGGGCGCAAAGTACGGTATAAGCTGGTATCCTGGCCTTATCATAATTCCCGGCATGATGCTCATACTCAGCTGGGTGTTTGAATTTTGCTCAAAGCACAAGGCCCTCGGCTGGATATCCTCGGTGTTCTCCGTTCTGGGCCAGTATTCTCTGGAGATATACATAGTCAATGTACTGGGCTATGACCTGCTTGCCCGCTGCGGAATAAGCCGCATGATAAACGGTATGCCCAACTACATTGTCCGCAATCTGGTGTGGCTTGCCATCGCCATGGCTCTGGGAGTTATCTCCATTGCCTACGGAAAGATGATGCACAAGCTTATCAATAAAAAGAAAACTGCCTGATAATAAAATTACCGGCGCACCTTCCATGGTGCGCCGGGTTTTTTTATTTTTCGCTCTGCTCTTTTATCTTGTCCTTCCAGCACTTGTGGCACATGGCAATATAGCTGTCATTGCCGCCGAGAAATACCTGTGCACCCTCGGTGACAACGCGCCCTGACTCATCTATGCGGGCATTTACCGTGGCCTTTCTGCCGCAGGCGCAGACAGTCTTTATCTCCGTCAGTGAGTCTGCCAGTTCCATAAGCCTTCTCGCCCCGGGGAAAAAGTGGGTGAGAAAGTCGGTACGCAGACCAAAGCACAGTACCGGCAGATTATCCTCATCCACCAGTGTACGCAGCTGGTCTATCTGCTCGGGGGTGAAAAACTGGGCTTCGTCGGTGATTATAACGTCGTGGGAGCCTGCCTTGCGGTAAGCCTCCACAATGTTTTCGTCAGGGGTGATTATCTGAGCCTTGCACTCAAGGCCGATGCGGCTTTTTATAATGTCTGCCCCGTCTCTGGTGTCGGTGCTGGGCTTTATAAGCCACACCTTCATGCCCAGCTCCTCATAGTTGAACTTGGTGATAAGGGCCTGAGCGGACTTGGACGAGCCCATGGCGCCGTATTTGAAATAAAGCTTAGCCATTTTCGCCCTCCTCAGTACCCTTTTGCAGATGGGCCCGCACACGCTCGATGACCATCTCAAGGGCCACCTGATTGTGTCCGCCCTCGGGAATGATTATGTCCGCATTTCTCTTGCTGGGCTCCACGAACTGCTCGTGCATGGGTTTTACGGTGTTGAGGTACTGGTTGACAACGCTGTCAAGGCTGCGGCCCCTGTCGCGTACATCGCGGACTATGCGCCGCAGTATACGCACATCGGCGTCCGTGTCCACAAATATCTTTATGTCCATCTGCCGGCACAGCTCACGGCTCTGGTAGATGAGTATGCCTTCAACGATGATTACCTTGGCGGGATTGATAAGTATGGTCTTGTCGGAACGGTCATGGATTGAGTAGTCATAGACAGGGCAGTATATGCTCTTCCCCTGCCTGAGATTTTTCAGATCCTGCACCATAAGCTCCGTATCAAATGCATTGGGGTGGTCGTAGTTGAGCTTGCAGCGCTGCTCATAGCTCATCTCGTGGTGGGCCTTATAATAGTTGTCGTGGTTTATCACCGATACATCACCGGCAAAATGCTGCATCAGCTTTCTTGTGATAGTGGTCTTGCCGCTGCCGGTGCCGCCGGCAATACCGATTACCATTACATCCTGCATTTTCCCAAGCCTCCGCTTTTCTCTATTTCCATACCATAATAACACAAGGGCGCGGCTCTTTCAATTTGACTTTTGCCTTTTTTCCTAATATAATCAAAGAAAAAATCAGGAGGTTTGAAATATGGCAGTACCTACCCCTCATATAAACTCCAAAATCGGTGAGATCGCAAAAACGGTGCTTATGCCCGGCGACCCTCTCAGAGCCAAATTCATAGCCGATACCTTTCTTGAAAATCCCGTGCTTGTAAACAATGTGCGCGGCGTTCAGGGCCATACCGGCACATGGAAGGGCGTTCCCGTCACAGTGATGGCCTCCGGCATGGGCATGCCCGCAATCGGCATATACAGCTGGGAGCTTTTCAGTGAATACGGTGTTGAGAATATAATCCGTATCGGCTCCTGCGGCGCACTTCAGGACGGGCAGAAGCTGATGGACATAGTCATCGGTCAGGCTGCCTGCTGTCAGGGCGGCTACATTGACCATTTCAAGATGGGCGGCCTTTACGCCCCCATTGCCGACTATACTCTTCTCACCGCCGCAGTTGACGCGGCAAAGGAGCTGGGTATCGGCGTGACCGTGGGCAACATCCTCTCCTCCGACAATTTCTACTCCCCCGAGGGCAGCAACGTAAACGACAAGTGGCGCAAAATGGGCATTCTCGGCATTGAGATGGAGGCCGCCGCTCTCTATGCAAATGCTGCATACCACGGTAAGCGCGCTCTTTGCATCTGCTCCGTGTCTGACCATATCTATAGGGAGGAATACCTCTCTGCCGAGGAAAGACAGGTGGGCTTTACCCAAATGATGGAGATAGCTCTCGACACTGCCGTGAAAATGGCAGATATCTGATTATTTTAATGCAGACCGGGCTCTGCGGAAGGTCTGAAGCTTTCCGCAGGGCTTTCTTTTTGAGGTAGAAAATGGACATTAAACTTATTGCATTCGATCTGGACGGAACCTTTCTGGACGACAACAAGGAGATACCGCCGGAAAATCTTGAAGCTCTCACTGAGGCGGCCGGGCAGGGGATACATATCGTCCCGGCCACAGGCAGGCTTTTTATCGGCGTGCATGATTGCATAAAGGCGCTGCCATTTATCCGCTACTACATCCTTGCAAACGGGGCTCAGGTATATGACGCCAAAGAGGACAAAACCATATACCGGGGTGAGATCCCGCTGGACATGGCTCTTTCCCTTATCGACTACATGGAGACTCTGCCTGTGATATACGATTGCTACCAGTACGGCTGCGGCTGGATGAGCGGGCATATGTTTGAGAGAATAGGGGAGTTTGTGCCCCACCCCGCCATGCAGGCCGCCGTCAGAAAGCAGAGACGGCCTGTGCCTGATCTGAGAACTCTGCTTATCCAGCGGGGCGACAGTGTGCAGAAGCAGCAGATGTTCTTTACCGATATGGATGAGATGCTCCGCCAGAGAGACGAGATACTGCCCCGGCTTTTCCCGGAACTTTTGCCTTCCACCTCCGTCAAAACCAATATAGAGCTAAATCACATAAGCGCAGGCAAGGATAACGGCCTGAAGGCCCTGTGCGAGTATCTGGGCTTTACGCTGGAAAATGCCATGGCCTTCGGTGACGGCACCAACGACACCTGTATGCTCAAGGCCGCAGGCCTGGGCGTGGCCATGTCAAATGCGGAAGAAGAAGTGAAGGCTGCGGCAGATATGATAACGCTTTCAAACAACGAAGCCGGGGTGGCTCATGCCATACGCCGCCATGTGCTCAAATGAGTCTGCTTTTTCGTCTGCGGCTGGAAGAAAAATTTTTCAAAAAATTATGTAAATTAACATAAAAACTGTTCCATATTGAAAAGATATGTGTTATGATATTGCTACACATGCTCTGAACAGCCATTTCCAGACCGAAAGGAGAATATATAATGAAAAAGATCATCACTGTTTTAGCCCTTGTTTTGACCGTAGTTATGTTACTCAGTCTCAGCGCCTGCGGCGGCGAAAGCAGCAAGCCTGCGGAAGTCACTGAAGAGCTGCCTGTTGTTCCTGCTGTCACCGAGGCTCCCGCCAAGGAGGAGAGCGCCGACAGCAATGAGCCTGCGGCAAACGTGGATCCTGCCGTCGTGAACATGGGTCAGGCCATTGACGAAAAGCACACTGCCGATGCCTGGTACAAGGACGGCGTTGAAGGCGGCGACTACATATACTTTGAACTGGCCGACAACAGCGATCTGGGCCTTGCCTACGTGAAGATGGAAAACGGTGAGCGTGTCAGCACCGTGCTGTGCACTGTAAATGCCGAGCTTCACGTGGTGGATGCCGAGGCCGAAGCCGGCGAAAGCTCCATCGACCTTGTGTTTGTGGACAACTTCAGAGTCTACGACTATAAGAGCGAGACCTGGTATGTCCGCGGTGATCCTGCAACTCTCAGCACCATTTTTGCCGACGTGGCCTTTGTAAATCAGGACGATGACACCAACACCCTCATCCTCAGAGCCGACGGCACCGGTACGGAGCTGTTCCAGGGCCAGGAAGACGAGCTGACCTGGGAGATGGACAGCGCCACCACCGTCAAGTACAACGACGGCAGCTATGACCATGTTCTCCAGATCGTCTGCGATGAGACAGGAAACCTCATCAGCCTCTCCGAGCAGAACTTCCGCATCTTCGTCCCCGCAGAGGCAGCAGCCGAATAATCCATATACTGAAAAATTCCCGTGATTTTCACGGGAATTTTTTTGTTTGAGGGAAACTTTTTTGTATACCGTCCGTCATATCCACATAAAACACAAGCGGGAGGCTGAAATGATGAAAAAGAAGATAAGTCTGGCCCTTGCCCTCACAATGCTCCTTACTCTCTGCGCCTGCGGGACGCAAAGCTATGGCCGCGCGGTAGAGGCGCCCTCTGCGGCACCGGCGCCGGAAGCAAAGCTGGAGATGGCCTACAGTATGGATATGGCAGCCGCTGAGGAGGCCATGGGCGGCTTTGCCGTGGCAAACACTGCCATGCAGGCGGCATCCGGCGGCACATCTTCCCCGGATGTCCCCGCACAAAATCCCGAGAAGATAATCTACTCCGCCGACGTGACTCTTGAGACCACAGGCTTTGATGTTACCGTGGGCAGCATAGTCAATCTGGTGGAGGACAAGTACAAGGGCTTTATTGAGTCAAGCAGCATAAACGGCTCAAACTACTACAATATATCCCGGGGCCGTGTCAGCACCCGCTCTGCCTTCTATACTATCCGCGTACCCAGTGAGCATTTCAGCGAGCTGATGGGTGAGCTGCCCACTCTGGGCAATGTGCCCTACAGCCACACCTACACAGAGAATATCTCCGCCCGGTACTACGACACCGAGGCAAGGCTCACAGCCTATGAAACTCAGGAGCAGCGGCTTATTGAGATGCTGGAGATAGCCGAAACTGTGGAGGATATAATCTCCATCGAGGAAAAACTCACCGAGCTTCGCTACCAGATAGAAAGCCTCCAGTCCAGCCTCAATAACTGGGACCGTCAGGTAAATTACAGCAGTATCTATCTGAGCGTGGAAGAAGTTGAGGAGTATACCCCTGAAGCCAGTATCCAGCCCAGCTACGGCGAAAAGCTGGCTGATGCCCTTGAAGGCGGCCTGTCCGGTTTTGTGGGCTTTGTGGGCGATGCATTTATAGCCTTTGTGGGCGCGCTGCCTGCCCTTGTGGTGCTGGGAACTCTTGTTGCCGGACTGTTCTTCGGCCTCAAGCACCGCAAAAATAAAAAGAAAGCCGCGAAAAACGCGGAAGTCCCTGAAAGATAAAGGCGCTCACCTTTATTGATATACATATTCTTTTCTCCCCCTCTCTTTTTAAAAGCGAAAGCACCGTGCAGCCGGCACGGTGCTTTTGCTGTATATTACTTGTGGAAAAGCTTTTTGACCTGATATCTGGGCTCACAGGACAGATTGATGCCAAGCTTTTTGTAAAGCTCCTCATCCACATGGGAGAGAATGACGGAGGAGTGGGCCTCGCAGCCTTTTAGCTTGCCCAGCTGATCCAGCGCGTAGCCTGCGATGGGGTTTGTGACAGCGCAGATGGAAAGGGCAATAAGCAGCTCATCCGTGTGCAGTCTGGGGTTGTGGTTGCCAAGATGCTCCACCTTGAGATGCTGTATAGGCTCAATGATGCTGGGCGGAATCAAAAGCATCTTTTTGTCTATTCCCGCCAGAGCCTTGAGAGCGTTCATAAGGCAGGCGGAGGCAGCGCCCAGAAGGGAGCTGTTCTTGCCGGTGATGACCCTGCCGTCGTGAAGCTCTATGGCCACGGCGGGGCCGCCTGTCTCCTCGGCTCTTGCAAGAGCGGCAGCGACAGTGGGGCGGATGGCAGCGTCTATATTCAGCGTGCTCATCACAAGCTCTATGCGCCGTACCTCAGCAGGATCGGAAAGACCCTGGTGCACGGAGCAGGCGGAGGCGTAGTAGCGGCGGATTATCTCCTGCATGGCGGCCTTGCGGCAGACCTCATCATCAATGATGCACTTGCCTATCATGTTCACGCCCATGTCGGTGGGGCTTTTATAGGGACTCTCCCCGTACATTCTGCGGAACATGGCCTCAAGCACCGGGAAAATCTCCACATCACGGTTGTAGTTTACGGTGGTGACACCGTAGGCCTCCAGATGGAAGGGGTCTATCATGTTCACATCGTCCAGATCCGCAGTGGCGGCCTCGTATGCCAGATTGACCGGGTGCTTCAAGGGCAAATTCCAGATGGGGAAGGTCTCAAACTTGGCGTAGCCTGCGTTCACACCCTGCTTGTGCTCATGGTAGAGCTGGCTGAGACAGGTAGCCATCTTTCCGCTGCCGGGGCCGGGAGCGGTGACTACCACCAGAGAGCGCTCGGTCTTTATATAGTCATTGCGGCCAAAGCCCTCGTCGGAGACGATGAAGGGTACGTTTGAAGGATAGTCGGGAATGATGTAGTGGCGGTAGACCTTTATGCCCAGCATCTCCAGACGCTTCTGGAACTGGTCGGCAATGGCCTGACCGCGGTAGTGGGTGATGACGATGCTGCCCAGATAAAGACCTATGCCGCGGAAAGCGTCAATAAGTCTGAGCGTTTCGTCTTCATAGGTGATGCCCAGATCCCCTCTGCGCTTGCTGCGCTCTATATCGTCGGCAGAGATGGCGATGACGATCTCAGCCACGTCCTTCATCTCAAGGAGCATACGCACCTTGCTGTCCGGATTGAAGCCCGGCAGAACACGGGACGCATGGTAGTCGTCAAAAAGCTTGCCGCCAAATTCCAGATACAGCTTGCCGCCGAACTGCTCTATACGGTCACGGATGTTCTGGGACTGGAGCTTTACATATTTACTGTTGTCAAAACCCAACTGCTGCATGGTGTCAACACCTTCCTCCACCATAGTTCTACAAAAATGCATTCTATCACAGTTTTTTCATAAGGACAAGAATATACTTTTTTTATTCATAATTTTATGCTATACTCGAAACTGAATAAATATCACGTGTGAAAGGTCGATACCATGGGTCTTTTAAATAAACTGTTCGGAAGCTATTCGGATAGAGAGCTCAAGAGGATATACCCCATTGCCGATGCCATAGAAAAGCTGGACGAGCCTTATTCCAAGCTCACTGATGCCCAGCTTCGCGGCAAGACTGAGGAATTCAAAGCCCGCCTTGCCCAGGGCGAGACGCTGGACGATATTCTGCCCGAGGCTTTTGCTGCCGCGAGGGAAGCCTCCTGGCGTGTTCTGGGTATGAAGCCTTTCAGAGTGCAGCTTATAGGCGGCATTGTTTTGCATCAGGGCCGCATCGCCGAAATGAAGACCGGCGAAGGCAAGACCCTTGTGGCGGTTCTGCCCGCCTACCTCAACGCCCTTGCAGGCAAGGGCGTGCACATAGTCACCGTCAACGACTATCTGGCCCGTCGTGACAGCGAGTGGATGGGCAAGGTGCACCGTTTCATGGGCCTTTCCGTGGGCCTCATCGTCCACGGCCTTGAAAATGACGAGCGCCGCGCGGCATATAACTGCGACATCACCTACGGCACCAACAATGAAATGGGCTTTGACTATCTCCGTGACAATATGGCTCTCTACAAGGAGCATATGGTGCAGCGCGGTCACAGCTTCGCCATAGTTGACGAGGTGGACTCCATCCTCATAGACGAGGCCAGAACCCCTCTTATCATCTCCGGTCAGGGCGACGAGAGCACCGACCTTTACCGTCAGGCCGACGATTTTGTGAGAAGGCTGAAAAAAGTGGTCTATGCCTCTGTTGACGAGAAGGAAGAGGAGCACGAGGCCGAGGATGTGGATTACGTGGTGGACGAAAAGGCCAAGACAGCCACTCTCACTGCCAGAGGCGTGGAGCGGGCTGAGCGGGCCTTCGGCCTTGAAAATCTGGCTGATATGGAAAACGCCACCCTCACCCACCATATAAATCAGGCCCTCAAGGCCCACGGCATCATGAAGCGGGATATAGACTACATCGTCAAGGACGGCGAGATCATCATCGTTGACGAGTTCACGGGCCGCCTCATGCTGGGCAGGCGCTATTCCGAAGGTCTCCATCAGGCTATCGAGGCCAAGGAGCATGTGGATGTGCAAAAGGAGAACAAGACCCTTGCCACCATCACCTTCCAGAACTACTTCCGCCTTTATGACAAGCTCTCCGGCATGACCGGCACAGCCGTCACCGAAGCTGAGGAGTTTGAGGCCATCTACCGGCTGGATATTGTGGAGATCCCCACAAATAAGCCCGTCATCCGTCAGGATCATTCCGATGTGGTTTTCAAGAACGAGCAGGGCAAAAACCGCGCCATCATCGAGCAGATCGCCCAGTGCTACCAGAAGGGACAGCCTGTGCTGGTGGGTACAGTTTCAATAGAAAAAAGTGAGTATATATCCTCCCTTCTCAAGCGCCGGGGCATACCCCACACGGTGCTAAACGCCAAGTACCACGAGAAGGAAGCGGAGATAGTGGCTCAGGCGGGCAAGCTGGGCGCTGTCACCATCGCCACCAATATGGCAGGCCGCGGCACGGACATTGTGCTGGGCGGCAACGCGGAGTTTCTTGCCAAGACCGATCTGAGAAAGGCAGGCTTTGAGGACAATGTCATTGCCGAGGCCACCGGCTTTGCCGACACCGATGATGAGCAGATAATCGCAGCCCGGGCTATGTTTGCAGAGCGTCTGGCGGCTCACAAGCTCGTCACCAACGCCGAGGCCGAGAAGGTCAAGGCAGCAGGCGGCCTTTTCATCCTTGGCACCGAGCGCCACGAGTCCAGACGTATCGACAACCAGCTCCGAGGCCGTGCCGGCCGTCAGGGCGACGAGGGCGAAAGCCGCTTCTATCTGGCACTGACCGACGATATCATGCGCCTTTTCGGCTCTGAGCGTATTATGAATATGATGGAGGCTCTCAATGTGGAAGAGGATATGCCCCTTGACCACAAGATGCTCTCCAACGCCATCGAGCAGGCCCAGAAGACTGTGGAAAGCCGCAACTTCCAGACCAGAAAGAGCGTTCTTGAGTATGATGACGTTATGAACAAGCAGCGCGAAATCATCTACGGTGAGCGCCGCAAGGTTCTGGACGGGGAGGATATAAGAGAGCAGATAAGCTCCATGATAGAGCAGTTTGTCAGCAGCACCGTCATGGACGGGCTGGGCGGCGCGGCAGCCGAAAACCAGCAGATGCTGGACGATGCTCTTGCCCCCTTTGAAAAGCTGTTTATGCCCAGAGGGGCTTTGAAGATAGAAAGCTTCGGCGCTCATGCAAAGCCCGAGGCCGTCAGCAAGGCCGCAAACGACATTGCAGCCAGAGTCTATGCCGCCCGTGAAGCGGCTTTCGGCCCTGCCACAAACGGCGCACCCCTGATGCGTGAGCTGGAGCGGGTTGTGATGCTGCGCGTGGTGGATGAGTACTGGATGGACCATATCGACGCCATGGCTGAGCTTAAACGGGGTATCGGCCTTCGCGGCTACGGCTCTGTAAAGCCCATTGACGCATACAAGCACGAGGGCTTTGAGATGTTCGAGGGCATGGTTCAGGGTATCCGGGAGGAGACTGTCCGCCGCCTTTTCACCGTGCAGGTCAGAAGGGAAGCTCCCATCGAGCGCAAGGCCGTGGCCAAAAACGCCGCCGCCAACGTGGGTGGGGAGCCTGTGAAGAAAAAGCCGGTGAAGAAAGCGCCCAAGCCCGGCCGCAACGACCCCTGCCCCTGCGGCAAGATGAAGGAAGACGGCAGCCGCCGCCTCAAGTATAAGGAATGCTGCGGCAGGAATGAGTGATACAAAACCGAAGCATTCGCTTCGGTTTTGAGAGGACGAGCTGCGGACGCAACGAATAGTATATAATGTAGGGCGGGGGCTTGCTCCCGCCGCATGCGAGGATAAACAATGTCTTTTGTACAGGAAGAAAAAAATGGGCTCATCTATATGCGCTCGGACAAGATAGCCGCCCGCCACGCCTTTACCACAAGGTACGGCGGCGTGAGCACGGGGGATTTCTACAGCCTCAACCTTGGCTCCAACCGGGGCGATGACCCGGAGGCTGTGCGTGAAAACTACCGCCGTGTCTGCGAGCTTATGGGCGCGGGCATAGATGACTGCGCTGTCACCTTGCAGGTACACGGCAACGAGGTGCGCGTGGTTACCATGGAGGATAAGCACAAGTGCATGTCCAAGGTGCCCTACGAGGCTGACGGCATAATAACCACGGAGCGGAGCCTTCCCATCATGTGCTTTGTGGCAGACTGTGTGCCTGCCTTGCTCTGCGACAGTGAAAACGGTGTTATCGCCGCTGTGCACTGCGGCTGGAGAAGCTCGGTTGCGGACATTCTGGGCAACACCGTTGAGAAGATGTGCGCTCTGGGCGCAAAGCCTGAGAAGATATGCGCCGCAATGGGCGCTGCCATCGGCAAATGCTGCTTTGAAACAGACCGGGATGTACCCGATGCCATTGAAAAATATCTGGACGGGGACACCGAGGGCCTGTGGACACTGCGTTCTGACGGCAAGTATCTGGTGGATCTTCGCACCGCCAATGCCCGCCGTCTTGAAAAGCTGGGGCTTTTGCCGGAAAATATAGACATAAGCGAGGAATGCACCATGTGCAGCCACGAAAAGTACTGGTCCCACCGCTATACCAAGGGCAGAAGGGGCAGTCAGGCGGCAGTCATAGTGCTGGACTGAGGGGAGGACGATTGAGATAAAAAGATATATTTGCATCATGCTGGCGCTTTCCATGCTTTTTGCCTGCGCCTCCTGTGCCTCCAACCCCTCCACCCTTACATACGACAATATTCCCGAGTCCACCGGCGGCAAGGACGTGGAGCGCTCAGCCGCCGCAGACGATGTGTTTTCGCTCAACTCTGACTCCCAGTACAGCTTCAACCCCATAATCGCCACCAACCACTCCAATCAGCTGGTGTGCTCACTGGTGTACGAGAACATGGTGGAGCTGGACAATGATTTCAATGTCATAAAGAATATTATAGTAGACTGGGACTATTCAGAGGACTTCAAAAGCTGGATATTCACCATCGACAACAGCCACACCTTCCATGACGGCACTCCCGTTACAGGCCGCGACCTGCGCTATTCCCTTGAGCGGGCCGTCACTTCTGACAGGTTTTCCGGCCGTTTTGCCAGCTTTCAGGGCGCATCCTACACCGATGACAAGCTATATGTGACCCTTGGCATAGGTGATGCCCAGTTTATGAAGCTTCTCAATATCCCCGTCATCCAGTACGGCACCCACGGGGAGGATTACCCCGGCGGCTCCGGCCCCTATATGTACAACGAGGACCATACCCAGCTTATCCCCTATGAGGGCTATGTAGGTCCCCCCATAGAACCGGAGGAGGATGAGGAAGAGGAGGAAGAGAGCGAGTCCGGCTTTGCCCTTGCAGGTGATGCCGAGGAGGAGGGCAACGCCCAGCAGATACTCCACGCCGAGTATGAGCACCCGGTGGATGTTATATATCTTAAGGAGTATACCGATGCAGGCAGCGTCATCTCCGCCTTTGAGGACTCTCTTATAGATGTGGTCATCAACGACCCCTCCAGCTACACAAACCTGGGCTACGCCAGTACCAACGAAATACATACCTACCCCACCACAAACCTTCACTATGTGGTTTTCAACGAGATGGGTGTACTGGGCAAGTACTCAAACTTCCGCTACGCCATGAACTTTGCCTTTGACCGCTCCAATTTCGTGGATCTGCTCCACGGCAACGCGGTGGCCTCTCCCGTGGCCATGTACCCCACCTGCGCCGATTACCCCACCGAACTTGCAAACAACTTGGTGTATGACCTTGATATGTGCAAGACCGTTATGGAGAACGCCGGTGTGCAGGACTATGACGGAGACGGTATGCTGGAGTATATGTCCGGCACACCGCAGGAGATTGAGCTTATCTTCGTAGTCTGCTCTGACTCCAGCGCAAAGACCGGCGTTGTCCGCCAGTTTGCCGAGGATATGGCCACGCTGGGCCTGAAGGTCACGGTAAAGGAGCTTTCGTGGGACAAGTATCTCACGGCTCTGGAAGAAGGGGACTTTGACCTTTACTACGGCGAGATAAAGCTGCGCAATAATTTTGACATTACCGAGCTTGTGCAGGTCAGGGACGAGGATGAGCCGGGCAACAACCTCAACTTCTCCCGCTCCACCGATACAAGCTACATCACCTATGTCAACAACTACCTTGCCGCCAGAGAAGCGGACCGCCCCGTGCTTTTCCGGAACCTGGCGGACTTTGTGGCCCAGAATGCCATGCTCATCCCCATCGGCTTTGAAAAGCAGCAGATCATCTGTCACAGAGGAGTTGTCAAGGGCGTCAACGCAAACTATGGCAATCCCCTCTATGACTTTATGAACTGGGAATTTGTAGAATAAAAAATTTATCAATACAAAGAGGAAAGGGAGATATAAAAATGACTGACAGAGAACTTTTGTCCCTGGCAAAAAAGGCGTCCATGAACGCATACGTGCCCTATTCCCGCTTCCCTGTGGGGGCAGCTCTGGAATGTGAAGACGGCACCGTATTTACCGGCTGCAACGTGGAAAACGCAGCTCTCGGCAGCACCATCTGCGCAGAGCGCACCGCCTGCTGCAAGGCCGTCAGCGAAGGACACCGCAGCTTCAAGCGCGTGGCCATCTTTGCCGACAGCGAAAACTGGCCCACTCCCTGCGGAGCCTGCCGCCAGTTTCTCCACGAGTTTTCTCCTGACATGGAGATACTCTGCTCCAAGGCCGGCGACCGCTACGTAAGCTACAAGCTCTCCGCGCTCATGCCCCACGCCTTCGATTACTGATATGGAAAGCGAGCAGCTGAGGATATTTGCTGCGGTGGCCAAATACAAAAGCTTCAGCGAAGCGGCAAGAAAGCTTTACATCAGCCACTCCACCACAAGCCGGGCAGTTTCCGCGCTGGAAAAGGAACTGGACGTGAAGCTTTTTGAGCGAAATAACCACATTGTTGCGCTTACACCGGCAGGACAGGTCATGCTGGAGGAAGCTGAGAAGCTTCTGAGGGCTATGGACGAAAGTGTGGAGCGGGTGAAGGCCGCATCTGAAACACAGGATAAACACTGAAAAAACCCGACGGATTTTCCGTCGGGTTTTTGTTGCCTCAGTCGGCTCTTTCGATGTATTCAAATTCGTAATATTTTGCCATGTTCATGTTCACCCAGTTGCCGGAGTATTCATTTACATCCTCAAGCCCGTAAGGGGCGCTGTACTTGGTGAGGGTGTCGTAGGCCGGGAGTGCCACATGGTTTTCCCCCTGAGCCTTGGCCTGAGCTATGATAGCCTCACGCTGCACTGACTGGTCGTAGACCCGGGCGATGTCGTATACGCCGGTGACAAGCTCGAAGATGAACAGCATACCCATCACTGCAGCGGCCACACCCAGCCATTTTATCTCTCCCTTGTCCCAGACAGCGGAGATCAGCAGTATTATAGCCAGCGCGGCGTAGCAGCTTATGGGGCAGAGGGCTCTGGGCGGGAAGTAGGAGGAGAAGGAGAACACCGCAGCGGAAACAAAACCGCCGGCGTAGAACAAAAGGGCCAGTATGATCTTCTCCCTGTCCGCCTTCAGCATCAGCGCAAGCGCCAGAACCGCAGCGAAAATGCAGTGTATCCCTGCCTGATAATAGCGGAAGCTCATGAATATGTAGTTAAAGTTGAAAAGCACCTGACCGGGGGAGAATACGGCCTTGGCGCTGGCCTCGATGGGGGAGGTCATCATGTACAGGAAACCGGCGCAGGCCAGGATAAAGCCCAGTACAAGAACGGCGGGCGTTTTCCCGTGGCGGATGCGGCTTATGATAAGAAAACAGAAAGCCATAAACAGCATGGCGCAGGAAGCGCTTTCAGAGTAAGCGCCTGCCAGCGGGGACACCAGGAGGAAGGGCAGAGCCAGCCAGACTTTTGAAAAAGTCTCACCTTTGCTGTAAAGTCTGAAATAGGGGAAGAGGAACAAAAGAGAGAAGAAAATGGCCCAGGAATAGTTGCAGGAACCGTCCAGCCACAAAAATACCTGACCGAAGTCCGGCGTGAAATACCACACCAGCATAAAAGCGCATACCAGCAGGAAAAGACTCTTTCCCGGCCTGTCAAAGCCGCATATGCCAAGCATCAGTAAGAAGATAGCTGCGCTCACAAGGGCGTTTACCACATTGAAAACGGCCTTTGGCATCAAAAGGAACAGCTGGGCAAAAAAGTGGGCCACCACTCTGCCGTTGGCATATTCCCTGTGCATCTTCATGGAAGGGAATATTTCACCCACGCTCTCTATCCGCTCCCAGTCCACAAAGCTGAAGCAGTAGGCATAATCGTCACTGACCAGCGGCGTGAGGAAATTGAGCACCAGCATCAAAAGGAATATAAGCGCAAGTGCAGCGCACACATATCTGTAGCTGCGCAAGGTGCACGGTATGCTGCGTGTATCTGAATTCATGTAGAGGGATCCTTCGCTTTCTTACCATTATAATAATATGGAATTATATCACAGCCCGCACAATAAATACAACTGTGCGTTTCATCTCCATATAGATGCCGTTGTGCGAAAAACCACAATATTTTGCGCCTTTGGCAGGCTTGTCATCCTGCACAAAGTTTTTATAAAAATTTCTGTGAAAATAACAAAAATATTCCTTGACATGAGGCGGTATTACTGTTATATTAATGGAGCGCGCGTGCGTAAGCACAGGCGTATTATGCGAAGAAGCGGGAGATTGCTCAGAAATGAGGTAACTTTCGTGGAGTATGTCCGGTGTCGGTTGTTTCCGGCACACAATCGGGCGGCTGAAGCCTTCCCAACACACGCGTATATCGCGCGGACGGGAGGTCAGACCGGCTCAAAAGGCCGGTTTGTTTTTCGGACGCGGCCTGATACGCACGGTAGTGTGTACAGGAACTACGGGCTTCATCCGTACGCATAATGAGGGCGGTCCCAATGCCGCCGCAAAACGTACGAAAAAAGGAGAAAACACATGGCAAGCACCAACAAGAACATGATCCGTATCCGCCTGAAGGCATACGATCACCAGCTCATCGACAAGGCTGCCGAGACCATCGTTGAAGCTGCAAAGCGCACCGAT
>JAFQFH010000010.1 GCA_017398685.1 Oscillospiraceae bacterium | reverse complement strand
TTGCCTGCGGTGGCCAGAACGTCGATAACGCCGTCGCCTATCTCAAGGATGGAGACGTCGAAGGTGCCGCCGCACAGGTCGTAAACCATGATCTTCTGGTCGGTTTCCTTGTCCAGACCGTAGGCCAGAGCTGCTGCGGTGGGCTCATTGATGATGCGCTTTACTTCAAGACCGGCAATCTTGCCTGCGTCCTTGGTGGCCTGACGCTGAGCGTCGGTGAAGTATGCGGGAACAGTGATGACAGCCTCGGTGACGGTGGTGCCAAGGTATGCCTCTGCATCAGCCTTCAGCTTCTGCAGCACCATTGCGGAAATCTCCTGAGGAGTGTATGCCTTGTTGTCGATGGTGACCTTGTAGGCAGAACCCATCTCACGCTTGATGGAGGAGATGGTACGGTCGGGGTTGGTGATGGCCTGGCGCTTTGCTACCTGACCTACCATACGCTCGCCGGTCTTTGCGAATGCAACCACAGAGGGAGTGGTGCGTGCGCCTTCTGCGTTTGCGATAACTACGGCCTCGCCGCCTTCCATAACGGCAACGCAGCTGTTGGTGGTACCAAGATCTATTCCTATGATTTTACCCATTTTATATTCCTCCTGTATGATGAATGATAATTATATACTATTTATTGTGAAACTGAGCTTTCTCAGTTTGCTACCTTGACCATGGCGAAGCGGATCACCTTATCGCCTGTTTTGAAGCCTTCCTGAAAGACTTCCACAATTTCGTTCTCGCCCTTTTCCTCATCGTCCACATGCATCACGGCGTTGTGGAAGTTGGGGTCGAAGCTGTGGCCCAGACTTTCAATCTTCTCAACGCCCAGCTTTTCCATGGTGGCGACGAACTGGCTCATTATCATCTCAACGCCCTTGCGGTAGGCTTCATCCTCCGTAGGCTGGTTGAGTGCCCGCACCAGATTATCGTACACGGGCAGAAACTTCAAAAGTACATCGGCCTTGATATCGCCGTAGAGTGCCTCCTTCTCCTTCTGGGAGCGGCGGCGGAAGTTATCATACTCGGCGCAGACGCGCAGATACTTATCCGTCATTGCGGCCATCTCGGGGCTGAGCTGTGCCTGGATGACTTCTCCCTCTTTTTCGGTTTCTTCGGTCTTTTTCGCGTTTTTCTTGTCCTTTTTGGACTTCTTGTCGCCCTTTTCGTCCTTTGCTGCGGGCTCCTCAGGGCTTATTTCGTCGGACTTAATTTCCTCGGCGCAGACCTCTTCTTTGACTTCAGTCTCCTGCTGAGCTATATCCTTCTTTTCATTATCTATGCTCAATCGGATCATCTCCCTTGATTATCAGTTTATTGTGCATTCCCTCAACCGGGGCCTCGCCGCCGCCCAGCCGCCTTGAAAGTCCGGCAGCCAGAAAGCTCAGCTTTGCGGCAACGGCGGAATAGTCCATTCTCGTAGGGCCAACTACACCGATAAGGCCGCGTGTATTGTCCCCGGCGTCGTAGCTTGCTATCACAACGCTGGAGTCCTTAAGCTCCTCAGCCACGTTCTCAGGCCCGATGAGCACCCGCACTTCCTCGCTGCCCGCCATATTGTCCGCCGGTGGGAGAATATGCCCGCCGGTGGAAAGATAGCTCATGAGCCTGTGTGCCTTGTCCGGGTCTCTGTACTCAGGCTGATTGAGGAGTCTGTTTTCACCCGTCACAAAGGCCATGGGCTTATCGGCCTCGGAAAGAATTTCAATAGCGAAGGAGGCAATGACAGAGGTAATGCCCATGGTGTCATCGGCGGCACGCTCCGTGGAATTTATGAGAAGCGGCGTTATCTGGTCCTCGGATATGCCGGTGAAGTTTGCGTTGAAAAGAGCGGAAAGCTTTTTCATCAATCCCTCGTTTACCGACACGGGCAGACGCACCAGCTTGTTTTTCACGGTGTTATTTGACATCATTGCCACGATGATGAAGGTGTTTGCATCCACATAGATGATGTCAAAACGCTTTATGGTCACGGCTGACTGGGCTGTGAGGGCAAGGGCGGGATAGTCCGTCAGCTGGGAGGCCAGGCGGCTGACCTGACTTATGGTATCGTCCAGCTCCTGAAGCTTGGTGTTGAGCCTCTGGTTTATCTCCTCAGTCTCCTCAAGGGAGAGCTTTTGCATCTGCATAAGCTCGTTTACGTACATACGGTAGCCCATGGGAGTGGGTACGCGGCCTGCGGAGGTGTGGGGCTGCTCAAGATAGCCCATGTTCACAAGCTCTGCCAGCTCGTTGCGGATGGTAGCGGAGGAACAGCCCAGACCCGCCGTCTGTGCGATGGCCTTGCTGCCCACCGGCTCTGCGGTGCGGATATATTCCTCAACGACCGCTGCAAGTATTTTCTTTTTTCTCTCGCTTATGGCCATATCTCTACCTGCCGTCTGTTGTTTAGCACTCTCGCGCCGCGACTGTTGGCACTCTTTCATTTCGAGTGCTAATATACCACTGAGGGCTTGCTTTGTCAATAGTTTCGCCCGGAGTACGGGTTAAAATTCACAGTTTATACAAGAAAAGTCTTTTCCGATTTTTGTTTACAAAATTTGCCGGATGGGGTAGAATATGCAGGAAATCATAAGGGGTGACACCGATGCTGAAAGAGAACTTCATAAACGTATACGACAAGTTCAAGCTGCGCTTTTACAAGGGCGTTTTTGAACTGGTGCGGGAGAGGGACGGCTCTTTGTCCGCGATGGAGGCCTTTTCTCTGGAGGTCATCAAGATGCTGGACAACCCCACAGTGGGCCAGTTTGCGGATTTTCTCAACATTTCCCAGTCCAATGCCACATACAAGGTCAACAACCTTATAAAGAAGGGCTATCTTGTCCGCCAGAACTCCCAGACCGACAGGCGCGAGTACCATCTGGTGCTGTCGGAGAAATATCACAGATATATGGACATATTCTCCGCCTATGAGGAGACTGTTATTGAGCGCATAGAACAGCGCTTTTCCCCTGAGGATGTGGAGAAGTTTGACAATATACTCAAAATCATATCCGAAGAGCTCATGTACGAGTGATATAATAATGTAATAAACGGGCCCTCAGGGTAAATACCCTGAGGGCTCGTTTGCTGCACCGCAGCACGCCGCAAAAAAGAGCGCTATCCTTCGCGGGTGCGCGATAGTGAATTTCAGGATATGGCATAGTCGATCGATCGGCTATGCTATTTTCCTTTGCTGGATTTATTGTAGAAATGGATGCCCGCGGTGCTTACATCATTTTGAGCAATTCGGATTCCAAAAACGTTGATCCTGAAGATGACTTCTTTGAGAATCTATATGCTGACTATGATGTGCACTGCATAAACGCAAAGCGGAAGATTAATCGCAGCACTAACCATCGCGGTTCCCAGCTCATATCTATATTACCTGTTAAAATGTCCTATGTTCGCGCACCCATTTAAGAAGCTCTTCATAACTAACAGAACCTTCAGCCAAAGCAAGCCCTAACTCAGTTACTTCTTCATTGGTGCAGTCCACGTGGATGCCATTGACCTCAAGGAATGTAATCATTACATACATACCTATGCGCTTATTGCCGTCTACAAAAGCATGGTTTGAGACCAAACTATATCCCAATCTTGCACCCTTCTCTTCTTTGGTCGGATAAAACTCTTTATCACCAAAGCCTGCAAACGCTGCTTCCAGAGCAGACTCAAGCAGAGCTTCATCACGGACTCCTATACTCCCGCCGGTTTCCTCCGCTATTAGTTTATGGAGCAGCAAAACTTTTTCTTTTGAAAATTTTATCATTTGGCAAGCTCCATAAATGCAGGCTTAAAGCGCTGCATGACTCTGCGGGCAACAATGTCTATCTTTTCATCATCAGTAAGCTCCAAATCAGGCTCGACTTCAAGATTGACCAGTTTGTACTTAGGCCGATTGTTCTTAAAAACTATAGCAGAACCGGTTTCATCAGCAATCCGTGTTGCTTTGGTAAAGTTCTGGTTTGCTTCTGTAACAGTTATAATCTGTTTAGTATCAATGATCATAGTTATTCACCTCATCGAAAGTCTAGCATAATTATAGCTATTTTTCAACCTATATATTATTATGCTCTGTAAATAATAAAAGACCAGCCATACGGGCCTTAGCTTAACATGACTGATCTTTTGGTTTCGCCACATGAAGGCGCCGCACAAATTAATCTACGGTTTTATCACTGTGGCGCACCGCTCTTCGATGATGCTCTTGCGTAGGTAACTACAAATTAACATCTGCTGAACTTATGTGGATATAGAAAAACAAGAGTCCTTCTTTCGAAGAACTCTTGTAGAAGCTTGCAGTATAAGATTAACGCTTGCTGAACTGAGGTGCGCGACGTCGCCGCGTGAAGAAAACATGCCGGTGGCATGTTTTTAGCGGCGACCCGAAGCGGCTATGCCGCGAGGGGGGAAGTACAAAAGAAGAGTACAATGTACCGCTCTGCTGGGCACGGCAGCCCGTCGCAAAATAAAAATCCCACTGCCAAATGACAGTGGGATAGAGAATAAACAAATTATCTCTTGGAGAACTGAGGTGCGCGGCGTGCTGCCTTGAGACCGTACTTTTTGCGCTCCTTCATTCTGGGGTCACGGGTGAGGAAGCCGGCTGCCTTCAGGGCTGCGCGGTAGCTCTCATCGACCAGAAGAAGAGCACGGGAGATGCCGTGGCGGATTGCGCCGGCCTGACCGGAAACGCCGCCGCCGGTAACGGTAGCTTCGATGTCAACCTTGCCGAGGGTGTTGGTGGCGACCAGGGGCTGACGGACGATCAGCTTGAGGGTGTCAAGACCGAAGTAATCGTCGATGTCACGGCCGTTGATGGTGATAGCGCCGGTGCCGTTGGGAATGAGGTGAACGCGGGCCACGGAGGACTTTCTGCGGCCGGTGCCGTACATGTAGGGCTTCTTGCACTTATAAGTTGCCATATTCATTTACCTCCTTAGCGATCCCAAACTTCGGGCTTCTGGGCTGCGTGGGTGTGCTCTGCACCTGCGAAGATCTTCAGGCGCTTGAGCTGCCAGTCAGCGATGGTGTTCTTCTGGAGCATGCCGCGGACAGCAAGACGCATTGCCAGCTCAGGCTTCTTGGCCATGAGGGTCTTGTACTGGGTCTCTTTCAGGCCGCCGGGATAACCGGAGTGGGTACGGTAGTACTTCTGCTCCAGCTTCTTGCCGGTGAGAACTGCTTCCTTGGCGTTGATGATGATGACGTAGTCGCCGCAGTCAACGTGGGGGGTGTAGTCGGTCTTGAGCTTGCCGCGGAGAAGGTCAGCGGCGAGAGCAGCGGTCTTGCCCATGGGCTTGCCGGCTGCATCAAGGACGTACCACTTGCGGGTAACGGATTCCTTGGTTACCATGGTAGTAGACATATTTTGTGCCTCCATATGATATTAAATGTTTTGACATTTTGGTGGCACGCCGTTACAATATTTCACAGACGTGCTTTATTTTTATACCACAAGCGTCAGACACTGTCAACATCAATTTTAATTCTGATTTTTAAATCTCTTAAATTCTCATAAATTCTTTGAAAATCTCTCTAATGCTGAAAACGAATTTTTAAATTTTTTGAGGAATATCTATGGACAAGCTTTTAAACGAGTTTACAGGCACTGTCCGCCGCGCGGTGGACGACTACAAAATGATAGAAGAGGGTGACAAAATCGCAGTGGGCGTATCCGGCGGCAAGGACAGTATGCTGCTGCTGGCGGCCATGAAGCACCTGCAAAGCTTCTATCCCAAGGCCTTCGAGCTGGAGGCCATCACCATTGAGCTGGGCTTTGATGGCATGGATTTTACGCCGGTGGCAGATTACTGCAAAGCCCATGACATCCCCTACACCTGCGTTAAGACCGACATCAAGGAGATAGTCTTTGACGTACGTAAGGAGGACAATCCCTGCTCCCTCTGTGCCAAGATGCGCCGGGGCGCTTTGAATGACGCCATCCGCAGCCGGGGCATATCCAAGCTGGCCCTGGGCCACCACTTTGACGACGCCGTGGAGACTTTTATGCTGTCGCTTCTTTTTGAGGGACGCATAAGCTGTTTTCGCCCCCTCACCTTTCTTGACCGCTCCGGCGTGACCCAGATACGTCCCCTTATCTACGCCGGGGAGCAGAAGATAGCCAATGTGGCGGCTGCCCTTGAGCTGCCTGTTGTGGAAAACCCATGTCCTCAGGACAAGGCCAGCAAGCGCAAGGAGATAAAGGACCTTCTGAAAGCAATGTCCGCCGACTACCCGGACATGAAGTCCAAGGTCTTCGGGGCTATGCAGCGGCTGCCCCTTGCAGGCTGGGAGCCGGGGGAGAGCTGGCGGGACATGAAGAACAAAAAATGAGGTATCGTGATGATACCTCATTTTCACATCCTGATATAAATGCTCACGCCGCGGGAGCAACTGCAAGCTCCGGCTTATAAAGAGCCACAAACTCCTCAAGGCAGAGGTTGTTTTCGGTCATGTATTTTGCCACCTCAACGCCCACATAGCGGAAGTGGAAAGGCTCATACATGACACCGGTGATATCCTGCTTGTCCTGAGGGAAGCGGAGGATGAAGCCGAAGTCGGTGCAGTTGGCCTTGAGCCACTGGAAGGTGGCGGTGTTTTCAAGGCTGGCGTTCTTTATCTCATAGTAGCGGTCGGTAATGTCGCAGGCGAGGCCGGTCTGGTGCTCGCTGGCGCCGGCGGGCATGGTGATATAGAAGCCGTTGGCATCCTTGCCGTCGGCAACGCCGTTATTGTTGCAGACACGGGTGAAGTTGGCCGCCTGCTCGGAATATGAACGGTAGCCGGAGGAGAGATAGACGCTGTTGCCCGCGTCCTTGCAGGCCTGTGCCATAGCCATCAAAGGCTCGGCAATGCGGGAGTCCACCGGGCACTGGCTGTCGCTGACGGTGACCACCTGGGGCGGAAAGTCCTGCGCGGTGAGCCGGTTCGCGTCATTTACCAGCATATACTCCCAGCTGTTGATGTCAATAGCGGGCAGGGCGGGGGCGGCAGGCTCCTCAACTACAGGCTCCTCTGCGGGGAGCTCTGCAGGGGCTTCAGTCTGAGTCTCCTGTTCCAAAGCTGCGGGCTCCTCGACCACGACTTCCTGCTGAGTCTGCTCTGCGGGGACTGCATCCACGCCTGCAAGAGCCAGCCACTCGGAATAGGTGCGGGCATTCTCCTCGTCGAAATCGCTGCTGTGGGGGGAAGTGGTATAGCGCATATAGGAATAGGCGCCAAACAAAATCAGCACAATAATGCCGAAGATAACTCTGAAAGTGCGGCTTGCTCTCATTATAGCCTCCTGTGGAATGAACGAAATTTCTTCACTTCAAGTCATAATAACATTTTACGCTCTTTTGGTCAACTTAAAAAATATGTAAACTTGCAAGCTCCCCCTTGTTTGCGGATATTTTGTTCTGGTATAATAGAAAAAAAACAAAAGGAGGATGCGAAATGAAGCTTATCTGGCACGGACATGCCTGCTATACTCTGGACTCTCTGGACGGTACAGTGGTATTTGACCCCTATGAGCCCGGATATGTTCCCGGACTCACTCTGCCGGAGCTTTCCGCAGACGTGGTTTTGTGCAGCCACTACCACCGGGATCACGGCTGCGCTGAGGCAGTAAAGCAGCTTAAAAGGTGGACGAATCTTATCATAAACGATCTCCCCTGCTGCCACGACGACAAGAACGGCAGCCTTCGCGGCGACAACCGCATACACATGGTGGACGCTGAAGGAAAGCGCATCGTGCACATGGGCGATCTGGGACATATGCTCTCTGAAGGGCAGATAGAGGCGCTTGGTGAAGTGGATGTGCTTATGATCCCCGTAGGCGGCTTTTACACTATTGACGCCGCCACGGCCTTTGAGCTGGCGGAAAAGATCGGCGCGAAAATCACCATACCCATGCACTATAGGGGTGAGGGTTTCGGCTACGATGTGATATCCACCGTGGATGAATTTACAAAGCTTGCAGACAATGTGGAGTATATGGACGGCAGTGAGCTTTCTCTGGACGAAGAGCTCAGCGGCCGCCGTACCGTGGTGCTCCGCTGCCCAGTATAAATAGTTGTATATTATAGATAGCAAAAAGGAGCTTCCCTTCGTGGGAAGCTCCTTTGTTGTTGGTTTTTGCTTTGAGGATTATGCCTCGTAGAGAGCCTTCAGCTTGAGCAGGTGCTCGTAGCGGGCCTTTGCATTCTCCTCGGATGCGGCGAACAGACGCTCTGCACGCTCGGGGAACTCGCGGGTCAGACGGTTGTAACGGGCCTCGTTCATGAGGAACTCCTGGTAGCCGCCTGCGGGCTCCTTGCTGTCGAGAGTGAACTTGTTCTCGGCATTGGGGTTGAAGCGGTACAGGTTCCAGTAGCCACACTTGACAGCCTTGTCCATTTCCTTCTGGCAGTTCTCCATGCCGCCCTTGATGCTGTGCATCTCGCAGGGAGCGTAGGCAACGATGAGAGAGGGGCCCTTGTGGGCTTCTGCCTCGGCGATGGCCTTGAGGGTCTGGATCTTGTTGGCGCCCATTGCGATCTGAGCGACGTAGACGTAACCGTAGGTCATTGCGATCTCGGTGAGGGACTTGGACTTGAGCTCCTTACCGGCAGCTGCAAACTGTGCAACCTGGCCGATGTTGGAAGCCTTGGAAGCCTGACCACCGGTGTTGGAGTAAACCTCGGTGTTGAATACGAAGATGTTGACGTCTTCGCCGGAAGCGAGAACATGGTCAACACCGCCGAAGCCGATGTCGAATGCCCAGCCGTCGCCGCCGAAGATCCAGGTGGACTTCTTGTTCAGGTAGTCCTTCTTTGCAAGAACGTTCTTGCAGGCGTCGCAGTGTGCGCCCTTGGCCTCGATGAGAGCAACGAGACGCTTGGAAGGCTCCTGGTTGGCGTTGCCGTCGTCGTAGGTGGCCAGGTAATCCTGAGCTGCCTGCTTGATCTCGGCATCTTCAGCATTTGCTGCAATGTACTCAACAGAGGGCTTCAGATCGTCGCGGATCTTCTTCTGGCCCAGGTGCAGGCCAAGGCCGTTCTCTGCGTTGTCTTCAAAGAGGGAGTTGGCCCAGCCGGGACCCTTGCCTTCCTTGTTGACGGTGTAGGGAGAGGTGGCAGCGGGGCCGCCCCAGATGGAGGAACAACCGGTTGCGTTGGAGATGAGCATATGGTCGCCGAAGAGCTGAGTGATCAGGCGGGCATAGCTGGTCTCGGCGCAGCCTGCGCAGGAGCCGGAGAACTCAAGGTAGGGCTGTGCAAACTGGCTGAACTTAACGTCAGTGCCCAGCATATCCTTCTTCTCGGTGACGTTCTCAACCATGTAGTTGAAGACATCCTGCTCTGCGATCTGGCTCTCCATGGGAACCATCTCGATTGCGCCTACAGGGCACTGACCGACGCAGACGCCGCAGCCCATGCAGTCCAGAGGAGATACTGCCATTGCGTACTTGTACTCGCCCTTGCCCTTGCCTGCCTTGATCTCAGCCATCTTGGTGCCTGCGGGAGCAGCAGCAGCCTCAGCCTCGGTCAGAGCGAAGGGACGGATGGTGGCGTGGGGGCAGACGAATGCACACTGGTTGCACTGGATGCACTTCTCAGCATCCCACTTGGGGACGGAGACAGCGATGCCGCGCTTCTCGTATGCAGCTGCGCCAACTTCGAAGGTACCGTCGACATGATCTGCGAAGGTGGAAACGGGCAGGGAGTCGCCGTCCATCTTGTCGATAACGTCGAGAATGTTGGTAACCATCTTGACGGTCTTTTCGGGGCCCTTCTTGGCCTCGACTGCCTCTGCGTCGACAGCGTTTGCCCATGCTGCGGGAACCTCGACCTTGACGTATGCGGTAGCACCGGCGTCGATTGCAGCATAGTTCATGTCAACAACGTCCTGGCCCTTCTTCAGG
>JAFQFH010000009.1 GCA_017398685.1 Oscillospiraceae bacterium | reverse complement strand
GGCTGGTCTTAACTCAACAGGTACAGGGGCAACGCTCTCAATGGCTTTGTAGAACTCATCGTAGTTCTGCACATCACCAGTCAGTTTATCCACTCCGTAGGAGGGTAGCTCTCTGCCCTCAGTCTGGCTGACATCAAATACATAGGCCACCTTGAAGCGCTGACGGACAACAAGGACACTTTCTATTTCCTTTGTGCCATCCGGCTTTTCTATCTCGCGGTCAATGAACTTCTTTTGTGGACATGGAGCCAGAATCATTATGCCATGCTCACCCTTTTTCACAGTACGCCCGAAGTCCTTTTTCCACTTGTGGAAGCCTGCAACAAGGCTGGCATTAGGGCACTGCATTAGGATGAGCATTACATTGCCAAAGCTGTAGCTGTGGAATTTTGACATTGCTTTGAGGTAGTTTTTATACTGCTCGCTTTCAAATACTTCCTTTACCCCAGCTTCCAGCTTGTCTGTAAGTTCCTTTACGCGCTCAGCGGCTGTGTTCGTCTTTGTCTTTTCCATGGGGTTTCGCATGAGGCATTGCAGGTACTTTCAGGGTTATAGGCTCATTGCCTTTAACGCCCAAAAGTATCTCCGCATTTTTGAATCTCTCCTTGAAATATTTTACCCGCTCCGGACTTAGAGAGCCGAAGCTGTCTTCGGTTAATCCACAGACAAAGAATGTACCGAACACTCCACCATAGCCGCCGTCCATACTACGGTTGAATGGCAGCCCGTTTATCAGCCCTTCTTCGTTGCAGACTATAGCGACCATATCCTCGTACGGGTAAATGGCTTCTATATATCCACCTACCACCGCTTGCATTTCCTCAAGACCGTTTATCTCTTTCTCATAGGGCATCATGCCCGGTTCAACTACAAGCACATTCATGGCTTAACGCTCCGGGACTTTCTTGTCCTTGAAGATTTCCGTTTTCTGCTTCATTTTCTCCTGCCGCTGGCGGCGTTCTTCAAGGGCATCGTATACACTGTCCTCAATTTCCCTCGGTGTCATGGACACGTCTGGGAAATATTTACGGAGTCTGTCACCTTTGAGGACAATTTTTGTCTCATAATCATTTTCCCGGTCATGCCTAACAACAGTAGCTGCCGATGGAACATCACCTATGGGCAGTTCTGTCTTTACAAGTTCCGGCCCTATATCTGCAGCATTCGGCTGAATGTTCTGAGGTGGAATCACCGGTGCCGGTGGGATTGGGATTTCGGGAGTTTTCGGTATGTTCAAAGCATCGGAATTCTGAGGTGTAGGCGTTGGGTTTACCGTAGGCTGTGAGGGCTGCTCGACGGGTATAACCGGCTTAACCGGTTCTTTAGGGGGATAGCTGCCATCCAATACGGCCCGCATCTTCTCTTCGGTGAGTGTTTCGGCCTTGGCGACAGCTTTCAGGGTATTGGTGTTTTCGTTGCTCAGCTTATATCCTAAATCCATCAGGCGTATAACGTCATCCTGAATTCCGGGATGAAGAAAGGCAATGTTGGAAGCAATAGACAGCGCAAGAGTGCCGTCATCCACACGGCTGCATACATCCTGCGTAGCTTCAGACAGCTTTATAAGACGGTTGAGCTTCGATGTGCTCATGCCCATTTCCTTGGCAAGCAGTTCGTCGGAGTCCAGTTTGGGAATACTGGGGTCGGTCTTTCGCTTACGCCCTGCCTTTCGCTTCATTGCTTCCATCTTCATTTTCATAGCCCGGGACAAGTCATATGTGGTGATTTTATCCCTGTGCAGGTTTCCGTCTGCTACCAGAATTCTTGCATCATCGTCATCTATGTTTTGAATAAGAGTCGGCACAGGATAATTCAGATCCTTTGCAACTGTTAGACGCCTCTGACCGGACAGCACCTCAAGGCCGCCGTCCTTTTTTGGCCTTGCAAGAACGGGATCCTTGATGCCGTTGAGTTCTATGGATTTACGAAGCTCTTTATAGTTTTCGCTTTCCCGGTCAACTGAGAAATTATTGAACTCGGACTTTTCAAGATAGTCCGGGTGCAGCATGACAAAGAATGTCTCCTTGTCCTTGGGCAGTGGCAGGTCTTTAATCGTCTTTGCATCGGGCTGTGTAAGTCGGCTTTCAAGCACCTGCGAAATGGCTGTGCCTGCAGGCCCCACAGTGGAAGGGGCAGCTTCTTTCTTTTCAGACTCCGCTTTCTTCTCTTTCGCTTTCTCGGTCTTTGGTACCGCAGTCTTTTTCTCAGCCTTGGGCGCAGTCTCTTTCTTTTCTCCTGGTTTTGGCTGCTGCTCTGCGAGCTTGCCGGGAACAGGCAGGTCGGGATTTGTACGAGACGTTTTGTAATACTCCACGGCCTCTTTCTCGCCCAGGTCATACACAACAGCAGGCAGTTCACTTAGTTTTGCAAGCTGTGCTGCTCTGCGCCGACGGTAGCCAGACACCAGCTGATACTCTCCATCCTCTCTCTGCCTGAGGATAAGAGGTTCCTGTATCCCCTGAGTGACTATGCTGCTGACCAGACTGCTGTAGGCTTTGTCGTTTTGCTTCTCTATACTTATACCTGGTAAATCATGGATTTTTGAAATAGGAACTTTTATATAAGATTTATCTGCCATCTTCTACCTCCTTATTTTTCATCTGCGCAGCACACAGACCTATAAGCCCTTTGTACTAAAATGCGTCTCACCATGAGACGCATTTATAATGGGCTCAACGTTACTGTGAATTGCGTTTCGTATTATCGTGCCGAATTGCATTGGAATAGTACGGGCCTATGGTCAGCGGTGCATTGTATAGCGCCGTCAGAAGATACGCCCGGATATTGTGGATTTTACTTGTACATTCCTTGAAGGCATCAAGCACATAGGCAACATGGTCAAAACTCAGTTTTCGGAAACGGGACTGAACTTTTGAGAGCGGCATAGTCTCATTGCCAATTTTGATGCTCGGAGCCGTGCTGCACAGGATTTCACAGATTAATTCCACAATGCAGTCAGGATCGTCATAAGGGTAATACTGGTACAACATCTCAAAGTCTATCTGTTCTTTTACTTCCTCTATCACATTTTCCGGAAAGATAGATGGATCAGTATAGCTTGTTTCTGTGTAATTTTTATTATTATAATTTTCTTCCTGTTTTGGAATGTCTGCACTTTCCGATTTGGGATGTCTTGAATTTTCATTTTGCACAGTCTTGCCTTTTCGATTTGGATAGTCCAGACTTTCTGTTTTGGACATTCTGGTCTCTGCGCTGTGTTCCTGCGGCTTTGTAGGTTCATGAACAATGAATTGCTTCACATAGATTATCGTCGGCTTTCCCTGACCCTGTTTCTTTCGCTCTATCAGACCAATGCCCTTGGCAATGTCAAGCTCTGCCAGAAGTCTGCATGCTTTACCCGAACTGCATCCTATGTCTTCAGATATTTCCTCAACGGTATAGAAGATATAAACCCTGCCCAGCTCATCGTACCAACCGTTTTTGGCAGAGAGGCTCATGCGATCCAGAAGCAAACCGTATAGAAGCTTTGCGTCTGTGGAAAGCTCCTTGTAGCGCTCACCCTTAATAAGCTCTCTTGGTATGCGGAAAAAAGAAAAGCTCTCAGATTGAGAGCCGTAGAAATAGTCGCAGAACATAGCTGTACTCCTTATAGATCAAGGGGCATTATCTTTCAATGCCCCTTACTTTTTCATGATGCCTTATAGGTGAAATAGCCGGTGCTGTAGTTTGCATAGCTTGCATCGGACTTGCTCTCATCATAGCTTATAGCACCCTTGAGACTGGTGCTGCTGAGAAACATTCGTTCGGAATTGCTTACGCTTGCCGTGGAAAAGCTGTCATTGGCATAGATGGTCGTAAGCTGAGGGCAGTTTTCAAACATGCGGCTCATATTGCTCACCTTGGAGGTGTTCATGCCGGAGATGTCGATCTGCCTGAGATTGGCGTTGGTCTGGAACATCTCGCTCATGTCTGTAACATTACCTGTGTTCAGGCCGCCCATGTCTATGCTCTGTATTCCGGAGCAGTTGAGGAACAGTCGCCTCATAGTGGTAACATTGGATACATCCAGTCCTCTCAGGCTCATGTGTGTCAGTGACTTGCAGCCGGAGAAGGTGCCCATCATGTTCGCAACCTTTGAGGTATTCCAACGGCTTATATCAAGGCCCGTAAGAGACTCGCAGCCGGTAAACATCTCCTGCATATTCTGCAGGGAGGCTGTGTTCCAATTGGCTATGGGCAGGGATTTAAGCTTGCTGTTTCCAAGGAACATATACTGCATATTGGTCACCTTGCTTGTGTCAAAGCCCCCTATATCCAGACTCTCCATCGGATAACAGCAGCCAAACATTGCCAGCATGTTGCTTACATTCGAGGTGTTGAAGGTATTGAGACCTTTCATCTCCCTCAGCTCGTTGCAAAGATAAAACATATACGCCATGTCCCGTACCTTGGAAGTGTCAAAGCTGCTGAGGTCAACGCCGGTGAGTTTACTGCAATAAAGGAACATGGAATTCATGCTCAGTGCATCGGAGGTATCCAGCAACGTCATGCCGTTTATGGTGGTCAGGCCCTTGAAGTTTGCAAACATGGAGTTGGGATAGTCGCCTGTCTTTATATAGCCCTGACCGTTGCCGGACACTATTACATCGCTGCCGATGCGGTATGCGGTCACACTGCCGTCGCTGTAATATGAGGCATCCCAGGATTCATTCTCAGCACCTGTGGGGGTGTAGCTGTCAACGAAGCTTACAGTGAGGATATTCTCCTTGTTGTAGCTGCTCCTGTACCAGCTCCCATAATTGCTCATCACAGGTCTGGGCGTTTTTATGCTTATACTCACATTGGCAGTCTTGGTGATGCCGTTCTCGGTATAGGACACCGTGACGCTTGTACTGTTGGAGTTAAGGTTGCTGCCCCCTGCAATACTGTAGTTTGTCACGGCTGCGCTGCTGCCGTCAGCGTAGTAGGCTGTGACCACCATGCCTGTGGGGTCAAAGCTTTCCCCTGCCAGATACTCTGTTTTGGTGGGCGCCGTTGTAATCCCAATACTGGTGAGAGGGTTATCTGCAAGGCTGAGGGTAAAGGTCAGGATATCTGTAAATCTTCCGGATGTGTTGGGATAGTCTCTGGCTCTGATGCCTATTGTAGATATCTTACCGGTTGCAAGCTCTGTAGGTTTTACGCTGATGATGGTACTGCCGGGGCTGACAGCACGTCCGTCACAGAAGACTTCAAAAGGTATGGCGCTGTTGGCATTAAGCTCATTTCTCAGGATGAAGCCATCCTCGGAGTTGAGGCTGACACTTGCCTTTTTGCTCAAGGGCATACTGCCGTACAGCTTTATCTGGGTATTCTGGGATGTGTTGAGATTAAGGCTCTGGGGTATTTCCATTATTACGTTTGCTTCCTCCGCAAAGGCAGGAACAATCATTGCAAGAGTAAAGATAAGAATTGCCAGTAGTGTAAATGAGATTTTTCTCATATAGTCCTCCATATAGACCAAGGCACCCATCGTATTTGATGGGTGCCGTTTGTGTTTATCAGGTGTTGGGGATGAGGGCAAAGGAGAAGGTCAGGGTATCGGTGTAGGTGCCTGCGGCCTTGGGTACGCCGACGGTCACGCCCACCTTACCCTCAAATCCAAGGTTTGCACTCTCAGCGTCCACAGTCTCAAGGATGACCTTGCCATCGGCGGAGTTGGGGTTCTTTACTTCGCCCTTGTAGGAGAGAGTGTAGGCCAGAAGCTGACCACCAGCGCTGTTATAGAGGCGGTAGCTCTTGAGGTTGTCATCGTAGTTTCTGCCTGCGTTGACGCTCATCTGAATGGACTGGTTGCCGGGGATCACAGAACCGGGCTTGATGCCGATGTCCATTTCACCGGTCTTGGTATTGGGATCTACCACAAGGCCGTTGCCGCCGTCGGGGACAAGGACTACATAGTTTGCATCAACGGTGTACTCCACTTCCATGTTCTGACTGGCGGGAGTATCGGCAAAGGCAAGAACTCCCATGGTGAGAAGCATGGTCAGGGCGAGAAACAGGGAAACAAATCTTTTCATTCAAATATCCTCCTAAAAATTATTCAGCGATTATTACGGTTTTGATCTCGGCGTTATTGGTCTTGCTCTGGTCGTCTACCCTATAGGGCTGGACAAGGACAGTAGCTTCATAAGTACCCGGCTCAAGAGGCTTTGCCAGCTTGAGCTTCAGGGCGCTCTTGCCTGCGGGGATGAGGCCGGTTTCAGCAATAGGCTCGTTCTC
>JAFQFH010000008.1 GCA_017398685.1 Oscillospiraceae bacterium | reverse complement strand
ATCCTGAGCCAGGATCAAACTCTCAATAAATTGTATCTCTACAGCTTAAGCTGTTGAAATCTAATTTTTGAATGCTTTCCAGCTCTCAAAAGAATTTAAAGTTAAGAGTGATTTCTCACTCGAACCCTTTTCTGGTGCGCTTATTTGCATAAGCTTTTCTTACATTGTTCAATTTTCAAGGTACACTCTAAACGCGCGCCCTTCAACCGGGCAGCTTGTTTACTCTACCACAGAGTTCCTCGTTTGTCAACATCTTTTTTTGATTTTCTTCAAAAAACTTTTTTGACTTTTCAAGGAACTGTGTGCCTCCGCTCTCGCGGTGCTTGGTTAATATAGCACTTGAAACGCCGCTTTGTCAACACTTTTTTGCAAAAAATTTCAAAGAAATTTTATACCTCAAAATGTTGTGTCAGCGACGTTTCCAAAGCACAAAATATCAATTTGGAATCAGAACTTTTCTCCCAGCTGACCGATGTACGGCAGGGGCTGTATGATGCCGTTTATGGCGTTGCTCATTCCTTTATATATACAAAACCATTTGAACAGTTTCAGCACAGCGCCCACAAGCGGGAAAAAGCCCAGAAGCCGGGCTGCAATACCAAAGAGAAAGAGCACAGCGCCCTGCTTTGCATGGTATACGGAGAACTTGTCATCGCTGTTGAATATAAAAGGAAGGACAAAAAACACGCTGAGATAGGACAGTGCAGCGAGAAGCTTGCTGTTTTTCGTAAACGCGCCCACAGCTTTTCTGGTTTTTTCGGCGCTGCTGCGGATAGTCTCCCCGCTGTGAACGGTGTAGCTTTTCTCGCTTGCAGCTTTCTGGCGGCGCTGTTTTTCCTGTTCGGCCCATTTGCGGCTGGCTTCCTGTTGTTTTCTGCGTTGTTCCTCCAGTTTCTCCCGCAGCTCTTCATTGGAAAAGGAATAGTAGTTGCCCGTGTCCTTTTTTTCTTCCTTCTCTGCTGCTGCCGCAGCAGCGGCTGCCGCCTGTTCCTGCTCTATCCTTGCGTTTTCCGCCTCATCATAGCCGCAGGCCAGACACTCCGTCTGTCCATCGGGTATATAGGCACCGCATTTGTCGCAAAACGCCAAAGACTTCACGCTCCTGTCAAAAAATCATTTGACACATTATAAACCAGAGCTGCACATATTTCAATAATATTCCATGAACTCTCTCAGGCGCAGAATTTGTGGCGACCTATTGTGACTATCTCCGGTCTTGACCATATCCACGCACTGGTTGCTGTGGCAGGGTTAAAATAGTAGATGGCGCCGTAGCTGGGGTCCCAGCCGTTCATAGCATCTCTTGCCGCTCTGTAGGCACTCTCTGCCACAGGCTGGTCAAACTGTCCGTCGTATACACAGGTGAATGCCTCGTGCTGATAAATGACGCCGGAGATGGTATTGGGAAAGGAGGGATGGTCCACACGGTTCAGAACAACCGCGCCCACGGCAACCTGTCCCTCATATGGTTCGCCCCTCGCTTCCGCAGATATGAGCCGTGCCAGAAGGTCTATATTGCCCGAGTTTGAGCCGCCCCCCGATGACGAGCCGCCGCCGGAATTGCCCGTGGGCAGGCCCAGAGCCGCAAGAGTCAGATTTCCGCACTGACCGTCCACGCTCAGGCCGTTTTTCTTCTGGAAATACCTGACTGCCTTTTCGGTTCTGCTGCCGTACACGCCGTCCACCTCACCGTCATAGTAGCCCCAGGATTTGAGCCTTGTCTGTATTTCCCGGACAGCCGCCCCGCTGGCGCCTTTTTTATAAAGGTCGGCAGATGCGTACTGGCTGAGTGCCAACAGGAATATATTAAGCGTGATTATGACCGAAAGGGTCATAATGAGTTTCTTTTTTTCCGCTTTCAAGAAAATCACCCTCACATACTTTTTGGCTTAGTATGTGAGGGTGAGGCTTGAATTATTCTTTCATTTAATTGTTGGTCTTATTTTTGATTTCATCGCTTATTCTGGCGACGAAATCATCAAAGGACATGGCGCCCAGATCCACGCCGCCGCGGGTACGGACGGCAACGGTACCGGCTTCCTTCTCCTTGTCGCCAACCACCAGCATATAAGGCAGCTTCTGCATCTGTGCTTCGCGGATCTTGTAGCCTATCTTCTCGTTGCGAAGGTCGGTCTCCACGCGGATACCCAGAGCATTGAGCTTTGCGGCAACTTCCTCTGCGTAGTCGGCTGCGCGGTCAGTGATGGGCATGACCTTGACCTGAACGGGTGCGAGCCACACTGGGAAGGCACCGGCAAAGTGCTCGGTGATGACGCCGATGAAGCGTTCGATGGAGCCGAGAACAACACGGTGGATCATGACGGGGCGATGCTTTGCGCCGTCCTCGCCCACGTACTCAAGCTCAAAGCGCTCAGGCAGCTGCATGTCCAGCTGGATGGTGCCGCACTGCCAGGTACGGCCCAGAGAGTCTGCCAGATGGAAGTCCAGCTTGGGGCCGTAGAAGGCGCCGTCGCCCTCGTTGATGACATAGTCCTTACCCATTTCCTCAACAGCGGCTTTCAGGGTCTCAGTGGCAAAATCCCAATCCTTCTCATCGCCCATATGGTCTTCGGGCATGGTAGAGACTTCTATCTGGTAGCTGAGACCGAATACGGAGTAGACCTCGTCAAAGAGCTTGACCACGTTCTTTATCTCGTCCTTCATCTGATCCCAGGTCATAAAGATGTGTGCATCGTCCTGAGTGAAGCAGCGGACGCGGAAAAGGCCGTGGAGAGCACCGGAAAGCTCATGGCGGTGGACAAGACCCAGCTCGCCTACGCGCAGAGGCAGGTCACGGTAGGAGTGGGGCTCGCTGGCATAGACCAGCATGCCGCCGGGGCAGTTCATGGGCTTGATGGCAAAGTCCACATCGTCGATGACGGTGGTGTACATATTGTTCTTATAGTGTCCCCAGTGACCGGAACGCTCCCAGAGCTGGCGGTTCATCATCATGGGTGTGGATATCTCAACATAACCGTAGCGCTTGTGGACTTCTCGCCAGTAGTCAATGAGGGTATTTCTCAGTACCATGCCCTTGGGCAGGAAGAAGGGGAAGCCGGGGCCTTCGTCGCGGAGCATGAAGAGGCCCAGTTCCTTGCCCAGCTTGCGGTGGTCACGGCGCTTGGCTTCCTCGATACGCTCAAGGTAAGCGTCCAACTCGTCCTTCTTGGGGAAGGCGATGCCGTAGATGCGCTGGAGGGTCTGACGGCTGGAGTCGCCACGCCAGTAGGCGCTGTTGCAGGCAGTGAGCTTGACAGCATTGCCCTTCACCCTGCCGGTGGAGTCCAGATGAGGGCCGGCGCAGAGGTCAGTGAACTCGCCCTGCTTGTAGAAGCTGATGACGGCGTCCTCAGGCAGGTCGTTGATAAGCTCCACCTTGTAAGGCTCGTCTTTTTCTTCCATGAACTTTATGGCCTCGGCACGGGGCAGCTCAAAGCGCTCAAGCTTCAGCTTTTCCTTGCAGATTTTGCGCATCTCGCCTTCGATCTTCTCCATTATCTCGGGAGTGAAGGGGAAGGGAGAGTCCATATCATAGTAAAAGCCGTTGTCAATGGAAGGGCCGATGGCCAGCTTGACCTCGGGGTAGAGGCGTTTTACGGCCTGAGCCAGAATGTGGGAGCAGGTATGCCAATAGGTTTTGCGGTATTCTTCGTTTTCAAAGCTGAATCTGTTTTCGTCCATAGTCTTTCTCCTTATTGAAAAATGAAAGCACCCTCGGCATAGAAATGCCAAGGGTGCTGTTGTGCACGGTTCCACCTTGATTTTTAACTCAAGCGGCTGTAACGGGCCAACCCGTAGGACCATTTCCGATCCTCAACTCAGGAGTGGTAAAAAAGCACTTTCCGGGGCAGCTTACAGCCGATGGCCGCCCTCTCTGTACGGTTTGATGAGCTTTTCCGTCTCCATCACAGTCTTTTTAACCTCTGCATCATATCACCGAAATCTTTTCCTGTCAACTCCGGTTTATGTCAGACTTTGCTGTATTTGCTGTACTTACGCTGGAAGAACTTGACAACTTCCACCACAAAGAAGGCTGCAACGCCCAGTGCTATGGCTATGGCATACTCGGCGAAGGAAATGGGAGTAAAGCCAAAGGCATTTGCAAGGAAGGGAATCTCACAGACGGCTGTGGTCAGAATCAGCGTGGCAACAGCAGCGCCGTTGAGAATCCAGTTCTGGGAGCCGAGAGTGAACACGCTGCCGCGGAGAGAGCGCATATTCAGGCTGTGGAATATCTCAGCCATGGACATGGTCAAAAAGGCCATGGTAGTGCCGTCGGCACTGTTTTCAATGGCGAAGGTGCCGCTTTCGATGAAGTGGCCGATAAAGTAGGAGGCCAGAACCAGAACTGAAACCAGCGCGCCCTGATATGCAATGTCAAAGCCCATGCCGTTTGCAAAGATACCGGCCTTGGCATCGCGGGGCTTGCGGCGCATGATGTTGGGCTCGGCTCTTTCAGTACCCAGCGCCAGCGCGGGGAAGCAGTCAGTCACCAGATTTATCCAGAGAAGGTGGACAGGCTGGAGAATGCTGAAGCCCATAAGGGTTGCAACGAAAATGCATATAACCTCGGAGATATTGGAGGCAAGCAGGAACTGAATGGCCTTGCGGATATTGTCGTATATACGGCGGCCTTCCTCAACAGCGCCCACGATGGTGGCAAAGTTATCATCGGTAAGGACCATGTCGGCCACGTTCTTGGTAACGTCGGTGCCGGTGATGCCCATACCCACGCCGATATCGGCGGACTTGATGGAGGGGGCGTCGTTTACGCCGTCACCGGTCATGGCGGTGACATAGCCTGCATTTCTCCATGCGTTGACAATGCGGGTCTTATGCTCGGGCTGGACGCGGGCGTACACGCTGATGTCCTGGAAAACCTTCTCAAATTCCTCGTCGCTCATGTCGTTGAGCTGAGCGCCGGTGATGGCGATGCTGCCTTCAGTGAGAATACCCAGCTCCTTGGCAATGGCAACTGCGGTATCCACATGGTCGCCGGTGATCATGATGGGGCGGATGCCGGCGCCGCGGCACTCCACGATAGCATCCTGAACCTCGGGTCTGACCGGGTCTATCATGCCGCAAAGACCCATGAAGCAAAGCTCCTTTTCCAGATCGTCGGGATCAAAGGAGGCGGGGCTTGCGCTCCAGTCACGCTTGGCGCAGGCCAGAACACGGAGAGCCCGGTCTGCCATGGCCTTGTTGGCGCGGATTATCTCCTGCCTGTACTCCTCGGTCATGGGAACAGCCTGACCGTTGAGCAGGTAATGGGTGCATCTGTTGACAATAACATCGGGAGCGCCCTTGGTGTACTGGACAAAGCTGCCGTCCACATCGTGAACGGTGGACATCATCTTGCGGCCGGAGTCAAAGGGAGCCTCACCTATGCGGGGCTGCTGAGTCTTGAGGCTGGGCTTGGGCATATCCAGCTTGTTTGCCCAGACAACGAGAGCGGCCTCAGTGGGCTCGCCGGTGACTGCGCCGTCATCAATATTGAGCTCTGCATCGCAGCAAAGAGCCATGGCAGCGGAAAGCTTCCGCTCATCCTCGCCGAAAAAGTCCACCACGGTCATCTTGTTCTGGGTGAGGGTGCCGGTCTTGTCGGAGCAGATTATCTGAGCGCAGCCCAGAGTTTCAACTGCGGTAAGACGGCGGATGATGGCGTTGCGCTTGGACATATTGGTGACACCGATGGAGAGAACCACGGTGACGACAGCGGCAAGGCCCTCGGGAATGGCGGCAACAGCAAGGGAAACCGCCACCATGAACGAGTTGAGGGCGACCTCAAAGCCAAAGCCGCCTGCACGCAGGATCTGAACTGCAAAAATCACAACGCAGATGCCAAGCACCAGCCATGTCAGAAGCTTGGACAGCTGGCTGAGCTTTATCTGCAAGGGAGTCTGACCGTCTTCGGCCTTGACCAGAGCATCGGCGATCTTGCCCATCTCGGTCTGCATGCCGGTGGCGGTAACAACGACGGTACCGCGTCCGTAGACAACCGTGGAGCCCATATAGACCATGTTCTTTCTGTCACCCAGAGGAACATCGTTGGTGCCTTCGGTAAGATTTATAGCGTCTATGAACTTGCTGACGGGGACGGACTCACCGGTGAGGGCAGCTTCCTCTATTTTAAGGCTTGCATTGTGGATAATGCGGCCATCGGCGGGAACTGCGTCACCGGCCTCCAGCAGCACCACATCACCCACCACCAGGTCTTCGCTGGGGATGGTGACAATTTTACCGTCACGAAGCACCTTTGAGGTGGCAGCGGACATTTCCTGCAAAGCCTCTATGGCTTTTTCCGCCTTGCTCTCCTGATAAACACCAAGAACAGCGTTTATGAGCACAACTGCCAGAATAATAATTACATCCGCAAAGCTCTCGCCCTCAACCACTGCCAGTACACCGCTTATAGCGGCAGCTGCCAGAAGAATGAGTATCATAGGGTCGGAAAGCTGCTCAAAAAAACGGCGGAGAAGGGACTTGCCGGGAGCGGCTGCCAGCTTGTTTTTTCCGTCACGCTCAAGTCTTGCCTGAGCCTCCTGCCCGGAAAGGCCGTCGGGCGTACTGGAAAAATGGGCCAATACTTCTTCTTTTTCTGTGCAATAAAATTTCAAGATAAATTTTCCTCCTCTTGCCGCTGCATGGCACATTCATCGCAGCGCTCGTTCACAGGTTCTACTATATTATTGAGAAAGCCGCTTTCATGCAGGTCTTTCAAAATAAGCACACATATGGGCAGCGCAAGCATTCCCACGCCGCCGAAAATTTTCAGCCCCAGCCACATGAAAAGCAGTGTTGACAGCGGGTGCAGACCCACGCGCTTGCTGACGATGCGCGGCTCTATCACCTGACGGGCTATGACCACCCATAGGTAGAGTATCAGAAGGCCGATGCCCTTGCCCACGTCGCCCTGCACGAATTTGAAGATGGTCCAGGGCAGAAGCACCATGCCGGAGCCGACGATGGGCAGAATGTCAAACACCGCGATTATAGCGGCAATGACTATAGCGTTTTCAAAGTTTATTATCTCCAGTCCTATCCATATTTCAAGGAAGGTAATAAACAAAATCAGCACATACGAACGGGCAAAGTTGCCCAGTATCTTCACAATGGCGGTTTTCGCCTGCCGGAGCATGACCTGCGCTCTTCCGGGAAATACAGAAAGGATGGAGGAGCTTATATAGGCATAGTCCCTTGAGAGAAAGGCCGTGGCAATGACGCAGACCACAACTGCCAGCATGGCTCCGGGCAGCTTTGTGCCCACGGACGATGCCCAGCTGACAAGGCTCACAGAAAAGTCCATGATAACAGAGCCCATGGCGGAGAGCGCATCGGGAAGCATCTCCTGAAGATACTGGCCCATACTGGGGTTGAGCATATACACAAAGCCCAGTATGTTGGCGCTGCCCTCTTCAAGCCAAGGGGTGATGGTTTCAGTGAAATAGTCGGGCAGGTCAGAAGCCCAGTCGATGGCGGCGGAAAAAAGCCCAACCAGCAAAAGCAGCACCAGCCCCAGCAAAATCATATAGCTCAAAACTGTCAGAGCCGTTGCCACAACGCCGTGGGGTATTTTTGCCCAGCGCTGTTCCACCCAGCGCATAAGCCCCTGCAGCAAAGCCGCCACAGTAAAGGCGATGATAAAAGGCGTCAAAGGGCCAAGCAGAAAATGTATAAAGCCGAAGGCCAGAAGGCCAAGAGCTCCCCAAAAGGCGAACTTAATCAAAAAATCTCTGCGCTGCTGGGTTGTCAGCATCATTTCACTCCTCGCTAAATTTCCGTTAAGGCATAGAAAAACGAGACTCTTACAGCCCAGGCTGTAAAAGTCTCGCAAAATACAAAAACTGTACCGGTGAGCCGAACCTGATCTCTCAGGTTGAGATGACGGCACCCCGTCGCCTGTTGGCGTAAGCTACTCCCTTATTACACGCCAAAGATTACCATGTTTGAATGGCAAAGTCAACAAAAAGCAGGAAAAAGCGCCGTCAAAAACGATATATTTACAGTTTCGTCACACATTGAAGCGGAAGTTGGTTATATCTCCGTCCTTCATCACATAGTCCTTGCCCTCGAGTCGGAAAAGCCCCTTTTCCTTGGCTGCTGCAATGCTGCCGCAGGCCTTGAGGTCCTCAAAGGCGATGACTTCGGCGCGGATAAAGCCGCGTTCAATATCGGTGTGTATCTTGCCGGCAGCTCTGGGAGCCTTGGTGCCGCGGACTATGGTCCATGCGTGCACATCGTCCTCGCCGGCAGTTAGGAATGAGATATAGCCCAGAAGCTCATAGGAGGTGCGGATAAGGCGGCTCAGTCCCGTCTCGGTGAGGCCCAGATCCTCCATGAACATCTGCGCTTCCTCAGCGTCCATTTCGGCAATGTCCTCTTCAAACTTGGCGGCTACGGGCAGAACGGCTGCGCCCTGTGCGTCCGCAATGGCCTTGAGGGCGGCAAAGTTTTCGTTTGAAGCATAGTCCGCCATATCCATCTCGCCAAGGTTTGCAGCGTAGATAACAGGCTTTACGGTGAGAAGGCCGCCGTCTATGAGTATATCCTTGTCCTCATCGGTAAATTCAAAGGTGCGGGCGGGGTTTCCGTCGGTGAGATGCTCGATGAGGCTGCTGCACATCTCCACCTCGCGCTTGTACTTCTTGTCGCCGCTTTTGGCGTTCTTCTTCGCCCTTTCAAGGCGGCGTTCCACAAGCTCCATATCTGCGAGGATCATTTCAAGGTCAAAAGTCTCGGCATCCCGGGCTGCATCGGCCTTCTCGGTGAAAATTCCCTCATCATCAAAGCATCTTACCACGTGCACGAGAGCGTCGGTCTGGCGGATAGCCTGAAAAACCTCGTTGCCCTTACCGCCCTTGGCAACACCGGCCACGTCCACAAAGTCGATGGAGGCAGGGCTGTACTTTCTGGGCTTATAGTACTCTGCCAGCCAGTCAAGGCGTTCATCAGGCACCTTGGCAGAGCCCATGTTGGGCTTTGCGGCAGCGTTTGTGTATGCGCTGGTTTCGGCCTTGGAGCCGGTGAGGGCGTTGAAAAGTGTGGTCTTGCCTACGTTGGGAAGTCCGACGATACCGAGCTTCATATATCTATTCTCCTTTGGAATGAACGCTGTCAGCACAAAGCCTGCCAGCATTATATTTTTATGCACTAAAGTTTATTTTAACACAGGGAATTTTGTTTCACAATAGTGAAGTTTATAAATTAAAACTCCCTGACAAGAATCAGGGAGTCTCGGGTGTTATTCTTCGCTCTTCTCTTCGGAAGAAGCTTCGGGAGCAGAGGTTTCAGGTGCAGCTTCAGGCTGCTGTTCTTGCTGCTCTGCTGCCTGTATCTTTTCCTCGGCGTAGCCGTCGATCATGGAGATCTTGCGGGCGGGACGCTCGATAGTGGGGTCAAGCTTCACGCTCTTGGCAGCCTTGAGGTTCTCGGGCATGAATTCGCCGTGCTCAAAGTAGTAATTGAACTCGTCGGCTTCCATAGTCTCATGCTTGAGAAGGTACTCGGCAATGTCTTTGAGCTCCTTTGCATGGGTGGAAAGTATCTCCTCACACTTGGCAGAGGCCATGTCGAAGATGCGCTTTACCTCGCTGTCGATAGTTCCGGCAGTCTCTTCAGAGTAGCTCTTGGTCTGGCCGAAGTCACGGCCGATGAAGATGGAGTGACCGGAGCTGTCGTAGGAGATGGGGCCAAGCTTTTCGCTCATGCCGTATTTCATGACCATATCTCGGGCGATGGAGCTGGCCTGCTGGATATCGCCGGAAGCGCCGGTGGAGATATCGTCAAGGAAGAGCTTCTCTGCCACACGGCCGCCCAGAGCCATGACGATACTTTCAAACATCTCGGCACGGGACTTGAAGTTTTCAAGGTCCTCCTGGGGTCTGAAAAGGGTGAAGCCGCCTGCCATGCCACGGGGGATGATGGTGATATAGTGGACGGGGTCGACATTCTCAAGGAAGCGGCCTGCAACGGCGTGACCGGCCTCGTGATAGGCGGTGAGCCGTCTTGCCTTGTCGCTCATCTTGCGGCTCTTCTTCTCGGGGCCCATCTGGACCTTGAGTATGGCCTCGTCGATATCCTCCATATTGATGAAGCGGTGCTTGCGGCGCACGGCCAGCAGGGCTGCCTCATTCATCAGGTTTTCAAGGTCAGCACCGGCAAAGCCGGGGGTGCCCTTGGCGATGGAGTTGAGATCCACATCGTCGCCCAGCTGCTTGTCGCGGGCGTGGATCTTCAGTATGGCCTCACGGCCTCTTATATCGGGCAGGCCCACGTAGACCTGACGGTCAAAGCGGCCGGGACGGAGAAGCGCATTGTCCAGAATATCGGCACGGTTGGTGGCTGCCATAACGATAACGCCTTCGTTGGTGCCGAAACCGTCCATCTCTACCAGCAGCTGGTTGAGGGTCTGTTCGCGTTCATCGTGACCGCCGCCCAGACCGCTGCCGCGCTGACGGCCGACTGCGTCTATCTCGTCTATAAAGATGATGGCGGGAGCTGCCTTCTTGGCCTGATCAAAAAGGTCACGGACGCGGCCTGCGCCAACACCAACGTAAAGCTCAACAAAGTCAGATCCGGAGATGGAGAGGAACTGCACATTGGCCTCGCCTGCAACAGCCTTGGCAAGCAGGGTTTTACCTGTACCCGGAGGGCCTACCAGCAGCACGCCCTTGGGGATGCGCGCGCCCATTGCGGTGTATGCCTTGGGGTTTTTGAGGAAGTCAACTATCTCGGAAAGCTCTTCCTTCTCCTCGTCACAGCCTGCAACATCGGCAAAGGTTTTCTTGTCCTTCTCCTCGCTGCCAAGTCTGGTGCGGGCCTTGCTGAACTTGCCAACGCCGCCCTGCATACCGCCGGCCTTGTTCATCATCACATACCAAAGGCCCATGGCGGCGGCCATGATGAGAAGATAAGGCAGAAAGCTTGCCCACCAGGGGACGGTGAAGCCTTCGTCATATTCATACTCTGTCAGCACACCGGAGGCATACTGTTCACGGATAATATCACCAAAATCCTCATAAAAGAGAGAAAAGCTGTAGAGATCGTAGGTCATTTCCTCCGTGGGCTTGACTTCGTCCCCCGTTCTCACGTTGAGGATGATAACATTTCCCTCTGTGGTGAAGGATTCAACCTTTTCCTCTTCAAAGAGGGTGACAAGGTCTGAATAGTTCTCCACCTGATTTTCCTGAGAGTCCCCGGTCATGGTATAGATGACTGCGATGAGAATGACCATCAGCATCACATAAAATCCAATGTCCCTGATCCTGTTCCGGTTAGGTTTCAAAAAACTGTCACTTCCTTTACATTAGGCCTGATAAACTTCTGGTTTAAGAACGCCGATATACGGCAGATTGCGGTATTTTTCATTATAGTCCAGACCGTAGCCCACAACGAAGGCATCCGGCACTTCAAAGCAGGAATAATCGGCATATATGTCCGCCTTGCGTCGCGCGGGCTTATCCATGAGAGTAGCTATTTTTATGGATGCAGGCTTTCTCACGGAGAGGTAATTTTTGAGATAATTGAGGGTCACACCGGAGTCGAGAATATCCTCAACAAGGATAAGATGCTTACCCTCAATGGACTCGTTCAGGTCCTTGTTTATCTTGACAGCGCCGGTGGAGCTTGTGCCCTGATAAGAGGACACAGCCATAAAGTCCATTGAGCAGTTTATGCTCACATGGCGCATAAGGTCTGCCATGAAAATAAAGCAGCCTTTCAGCACTCCCACAAATATGGGCGTTTCGCCCTCATAGTCCTTTGATATCTGTTCGCCGATCTCCTGGACTTTCTTTTCAAGCTCTATCTGGGATATCAGAACCCGCTCAATATCCTTTTCCATTATACCCATCAATATTATCTCCCTGTTTTTATTTCTATTCTCTGATTTCAATCCTCAGCGCCTCATCCCCCACAGCTGGCCTGCAGCGGACATCAACTGCGTGGCCCACAAGGATAAGAACACCCTTGTCGTCCCTTATCACGGGACACAGGTCACGTTGGCGCCGGGTCATTTTTTTCTCTGTAAAAATGGCTTTGAGACTTTTGGTGCAATTCCTGCCCTGAGGACGGATTTTATCACCGGGCAGACGGGAGGAGCAGATGAGTTGCCCACATATACTCTCACATTTGATCCAATAAGTCTTGAACAAGCCGTGAATTTCTCCGGTGTATATTTCCTTTTGCACGCTTATGGAAAGTCCGGAGCGGGGCAAACTGAGTGTCTCCCCCACTTTCAGTTCCCGGGCTTGAATAAGCTCATGGCTTTCCTCATCAAAGCACAGCCTGCCCTGCTCCCGGCGCACCCTGAGCCCCGGCACATCGCAAAAGCCAAGCCCCTCGCCAGCGGCAAGCTCCATAAGAGCGCTCACATGGGCCTCGCCAAGGCTTTGGGGGCAGAGCTTTCTCAGCACCCTTGAGGCTACGGCAGGGTGCAAGCCCAAAAGCCCGGCAGCGGGAATACTGACGTTTTCATGGTTTTCTTTTATAAATTCATCTGCCATACGACCAAGGCAGTCCTCGTCCTGCTCTAGGAGGCGGGATGCGCGCATAAGCGTATCGTCCAGTGCCGGGTTTATCTTTTTCAGCACCGGCACCACCTGATGGCGGATAAGATTGCGGCTGTAGTCATCTTCAAGATTGCTGCTGTCGGTAACATAGTCAAGAGCGTTTTCAGTAAGATAGCTTTCTATCTCCGCTCTTGTTACGCTCAGCAGGGGGCGGAGCAAGCGGCCCCTTTCCTGGGGGATACCGCAAAGGCCCTTCGCACCGCTGCCGCGGCAGAGGTTGAAGATTATGGTTTCCGTATTGTCGTTTGCGTTGTGGGCAGTGGCGATAGTGTCACAGTCAAGGCTGTCCGCCGTCTCTTCAAGGAAGCGATAGCGGAGGGTGCGGGCAGCCTCTTCCATGCCCATGTGCTGTTCCTTTGCAAAGCCGGGAGTGTCCCCGTGGGATACAACAAGCCTGACTTTAAGCTCTGCACAGAACTTCTGCACAAAGTCTGCATCCCGTCGGGACTCTTCACCTCTTATGCCATGCTCAAAGTGAGCGGCAAAAAGTTCTATTCCAAGCTCTTTTTCATGGCTTTTCAGAAGATGCAGAAGGCACAGGGAATCCGCCCCGCCGGAGACGGCGCAGAGTACGCGCCTGCGGTCATCCGGCATATAAATTTTTCTGAAAATATCAGTAGTCATCTTCGCCGCGACGCTTCTCCACACTGCCAAAGGAGGTATACTCCGGCAGCCATGCCAGTTCCACCGTACCGGTCTCGCCCTTGCGGTTTTTCAGCACGATGGCTTCGGCCAGATTGGGGTTTTCGCACTCGTTGTTATAATAGCCCTCACGGTAAAGACCGATGACCACGTCCGCGTCCTGCTCGATGGCGCCGGACTCTCGAAGGTCGGAGAGCATGGGGCGCTTATTAGTACGGGACTCGTTGGCACGGGACAGCTGAGAAAGGCAGACCACAGGTATATTAAGCTCTTTCGCCATTATCTTGAGCATTCGGCTTATATCGCTGACGGCCTGGGTGCGGCTTTCGTTTGACCAGCTGTGTCCGCTGCCTGCCGACTGCATCAACTGGAGATAGTCGATGATGACCATGTCCAGATTGGGGATGCGGCGGCACTGGGCGTTCATTTCGGATACGGTGAGAGTGGGGTTATCGTCTATCCTGATGTCCGTGGCGGAGAGGGTCTGGGCGGCATCGGCGATGCTGCGCCACTGCTGCTCGGAGAGCTGACCTGTGAGAAGATGCTGGCTGGGCACCAGCGCCGCACGGGACAATAGTCTTGACACCAGCTGCTCTCTTGACATTTCCAGAGAGAAGATGGCAATGGTCTTGTGCAGGTTCATGGCAGCGTAAAGGGCAATGTTCAGGGCGATACTGGTTTTGCCCATACCGGGTCGGGCTGCAATGAGAATAAACTCGGACTTATTGAGGCCCAGAATGGTCTTGTCCAGATCGGGAAGACCTGTGGATATGCCCGGCAGCTTGCCGCCGGAGGCTGCGGCCTCCTCAAGGGAGTCAAAAACATTCTGCACCACGGAGGAAATGGGCATAAGACCGCCCACTACCCTGCCCTGACGCAGGGCATATATCTTTCTCTCCGCGGCCTCCAGCATGTCCTCAGCTTCGCCGGAGCCTTCCTGCACCATGTTGTTTATATCGTCCGCCGTTTCAGCGAGGCGGCGCATAAGCGCCTTGTCCCGTACGATGGCGGCGTATTCCAGCACATTTGCAGCCGTGGGCGTAATACGCATGACTTCGGCCACAAAGCTTTCGCAGTTGTCCTCATATACGCCCCTAACCTTCATCTGATCCAGAACAGTGACCGGGTCAATGGTCTGACCGTAGGCAAACATGGCGGCCATGGTATCAAATATATTGCGGTTGAGCTGCACATAAAACTCGTCCGCTTTCAGTTTTTCCAGTACATCGGGGATGCATCTGGGGTCAATGAGCATGGAGCCGATGACGGCCTGTTCCGCCGCAACGGAATGTGGCGTTTTTCTCCCCAAAAGCTCATCCATATAAGACCCCTCCTTTCAGATGGGTGCTTTACGCCGGCTAAATCAGCCCTCTACTACCAGCACGTTGATGCTGCCGCTGATCTCATAGCCCAGCTTTGCCTTGACGGTGAAGCTGCCGTAGCTCTTTATGGGCTCGGCCTGAACTATCTTGTTTTTCTCAATGTCCATATCGAACTGGGCCTTGAGAGCATCGCTTATCTCCTGAGAGGTAACAGCGCCGAAGAGCTTGCCGTTGTTGCCGGCCTTGGCGCGGATAGTGACCTGAACGCCGTTGAGCTTTGCGGCATACTCCTGTGCCTGCGCCTTTTCCTTGGCTATCTGGGCGGCCTTGGCCTTCTCCTTGAGCTTGAAGGCGTTGAGATTGTCGGCAGTGGCCTCGGTGGCAAGGTTGCGGGGCAGAAGATAGTTGCGGGCGTAGCCGGTGGATACTTCCTTCATCTCGCCCTTCTTGCCCTGACCCTTTACGTCAACATTGAATATAACTTTCATATTGTAATCTCCTTTCAAGAGAAGTAATCGTCTATAGCTTTATATACCATGTAAACTGCCTCGGGCAGCTCCATTTCCTTGAACTGTACCGCCGCAGCGCTGCGGTTGCCGCCGCCGCCCAGCTTTTCCATAAGTATCTGTACGTTCAGCTCACCTATGGAACGGGCAGAAGCTATTACCCCGCCTGCCCCGTCCGGAGCCACCACAATGGAGGCCTCAACTCCGGATATGTTGAGAAGCTCATCCGCTGCCTGCGCTGCCACTATGCGGTTCTGCGGCTCGGAGGGTGCGGCGATGGCCACATTTTTGTAAAGCTCGGCGCTTTGCAAAATCCTGTACCTTGCAACGGTGTCCTCCATGCCGGTCTGCAAAAGCTTTTTGACTTCGGAGGTATCGGCTCCGGCCCGACGCAGGAAAGCCGCCGCATCAAAGGTGCGGTCGCCGGTACGCAGGGTGAAGCTCTTGGTGTCAAGGACAATACCTGCAAGCAGGGCCTCAGCCTCGCACTTGAGAAGATCGCTCTGCTCAAGAAGCTCCTGCAAAACCTCGGTGACAAGCTCGGAAGCAGAAGATGCATAGGGCTCGATAAAGCCAAGGGCCGCGTTCTGGATATAAGTAGCGGCGACCCTGTGATGGTCAATGACTGCAACTCGGTTGCAGGCAGAAAGAAGGTCAGCCTCCTCCACCTGTTCGGGTCTGTTGGTGTCCACTATAACAAGGAGAGTTCGGCTGTCGGAATGTGCCATAGCCTCCTGTGCACTGATGAAAACGTCCTTGTATTCAGGCTCGGCCTTTACCATTTCGATAAGTGAGTGGGCCGCGTTTATATTGGGGTCAATTACTATTTCTGCCTCGACACCGCAGTTTCTTGCAAGACAGCACACACCAACGGCAGCACCTACACTGTCCAGATCGGCAAAGCGGTGACCCATCACATATACCTTGCTGGAATCCCGCACAAGTTCAGCCAGAGTATTGGCCATGACGCGGGATTTGACCTTGGTGCGTTTCTCCACCTCAAAGCCCCTGCCGCCGAAAAATTCAAAGCTGAGCCTGTCCTTTATGACGGTCTGGTCGCCGCCGCGGGAAATGGCAAGCTCTATACCCACATCCGCAAATTGCAGGGACTCGCCCAGGGTATCCGCATCTGCACCAAAGCCGATGCTTATGGAAGCGCCGATACCGCTGGGGCTTTCCACCTGATGCATCTCTTCCGTAATACGGAACTTATCTTCCTTCATATGGTCGATATCCTGCTTTTCAAAAACGACAAGATACCTGTCCCTGTCAAAACGGCGGAGAATACCGCTGTATTCCTCGCACCACTGGCGGAGCCTGTCCTCCACAGCGTCGCGGATATCGTTTTTCACCCTGTCAGGCTGGTTTCTGTACAGTTCATCCAGATTGTCTATAACCACAACGCCTGCCACTGGGCGGGTATTCTCGTATTTTACGCGGATATTGTCATATTCGGTCATGTCCACCCAATATGTTATACCCATGAAGGCTTCGTTCTCTTCATCGCTGCCGGAGCTGATTATGTGTCCGTGAAGCCGGTACTTCCTGTCACCCAGCTCAAGGAGCGTGGGATACTGGGTTTTGCCTTCCATAAGCCACTTGCCCGTAAATTCCGGCACCATATCAGCAATGCAGGCATCCATTCTGGAGCCTTCGCTGCCACACATCTGGAAAAACTGCTCATTGCCCCAGATTATGCGGGAGTCGGAAAGCTGAAAAACGGCGATGGGCATGGGGAAGTTCATAAGGGTGCTGTTTTTGGCGTTTTCCGTATCATAAGTGATGGATTCAATATAGGCCTTGAGCTTCTTTTCGCGGCGGTGGCGGGTAAGGAAGGCAACTGCGCCGATGATAGCGCAGGCCGCGCCCTCACAGGCCGCCAGAATATATGCTTCAAAGAAAACCGCACCCAAGGCAAAGACAGCCATAAACGCCAGACATATCCATATGCCAGGATCGGCTATCTTCTTCGTATTCTTTTTCAAGAGCGGCACCTCCTGTATTGGAAACGGCATAATCCGTATGCAGACAGTATTCTCAATATTAACATATTATAGCAAATACTTCCCGGCTTTACAATAAATAAATTTAACCGGAAGGCGGATAATAAAAACGTGCGGATGCTTGGATGCTTCATTATCAAGAAAGAGGTAGATTTGGTGAAAGCTGTTATTATGGCAGGTGGTCAGGGCACACGGCTGAAGGCTGTAAGCGGAGATACGCCCAAGCCCATGGTATCGCTGCTGGGCCGTCCTATGCTGGAGCATATAATTTTACTTTTGAAAAGCGAGGGTTTTGAGGATATCTGCATTACTTTGAGATACAGAGCCCACGAGATAAAAAACCATTTCGGTGACGGCGGGAGTCTGGGGGTGAGGCTCAGTTACCGCACGGAGGATTCGCCGCTGGGTACGGCAGGCGGCGTGAAAAACTGCCGTGACTTTTACGCAGACGAGGCTTTTCTCGTAATAAGCGGAGACGCGGCCTGTGACTTCAGGCTTGGAAAGCTTATGGAAAAGCATCTGGGCGAAAAGGCTGCCGTGACCATGGCGCTGCATCAAAACCCCTGTCCATTAAGCTACGGACTGACTGTTACCGACAAAAACGGCCTTGTGCGCAGCTTTATCGAAAAGCCGGACTGGACGCGGGTGGTCAGTGACATGGTAAACACGGGCATCTATATTATATCCCCCCGTGTGATGGAGCTTGTGCCAGAAGGGCAGGAATTTGATTTTGCAAAGGACCTTTTCCCCCTGCTTCTGAGCCGGGGTGAAAAAATCATCGGGATGTCCATGGACGGCTATTGGTGTGATGTGGGCAGTCCGCTGTCCTATTACCGCTGCTGTGTGGACGCATTGGAGGGCAGGCTGCGGCTGAACATGGGTGAGGAATTTTCCAGAGCTGCCGATGTGCAGAGTGAACCGGAGCCGGACGAGGGCGGACTTATCTGCGCCTGTCACAGCAGGGCTGCTCTTATGGGTGCACTTTCCCAGGCTTTTCTGGAGCTGGATGCCGACTATTCCGACGGTATCCGTGTGACGGGACGCAACTACAGAATGCACATTGCGCCGCTGGCCTCCCGCTCGGCTGTGCGTATCGCCGTAAATTCTCCGGACGCGGAGTTTGCAAGGCGGCTGGCATTCTCGGCCCGGGAGCTTGCGGAGGCTTTTGGACTTTGAACTGCTGTAAACACAGCAGTTCATTTTTTTGTGCATTGTATAGGCTTTATTTGTCCTTGACAGGAGGGGCACTGCACCTTTATATTTTAGGTAATAAAGGAAACGGAGGAAGACGCATGGATATAAAGAAAACCATAAAAAATATGGAGCTGAGAGGCTTTCCCGTGAAGTTCTTCGCCACCGGCGAAGAGGCCGCCAAGTATCTTTGTGAAGAGATAAAAGACACCACCGTGGGTATCGGCGGCAGCAAGACCGCAGAGCAGCTGGGTCTTTTTGATAAGCTCTCTGAAAACAACACCGTCTACTGGCACTGGCGCAACCCCGGCCACGAGACCCTCATCAAGGAAAACGAGGCCGCTGTTTTCATCTCCAGCGCCAACGCAATTGCTGAGACCGGTGAGATACTCAACATTGACGGCCGCGGCAACCGTCTGGCAGGTCAGGTCTTCGGCAAGAAGAAGACCTACATAGTCTCCGGCACCAATAAGATCTGCCCCGATTTTGACTCAGCACTGTACCGGGCCCGCAATGTGGCCGCTGTGGAGAACGTCAAACGCTTCCCCTTCGATGTGCCCTGCAAGATAGACGGCAAGTGCCATGACTGCCGCTCACCTCAGAGAGCCTGCAACGCGCTTCTGGTGCTGTGGGGGCCCATGATGGATATGGAAATGGAAATCGTGCTCATAGACGAAGAGCTGGGTATGTGACAAAGGAGAAAGGCGTATGAGTTTTGTAAGACGCAGGGAAGATGTCCCCGTAATGTATAAGAAAATGTTCAACGGCGACGGTGAGGCTGAGATGCATGTGCTTCTCAACGGCGCCGACGAGATGTACAACAAGGGCCGCGTATTCAACCATGTTTATCTGGCTCCCGGCGCTGAGATAGGCTGGCATATCCACAAGGGTGACGGCGAGACCTATTACATACTCTCCGGTGAGGGCGAGTACAACGACAACGGCAACATCATCACTGTGTGTCCCGGCGATGTAACCTTTGTGGATGACGGTGAGGGTCACAGCCTGAAGAACGTGGGCGACAAGCCCCTCGAGGCCATTGCCCTGATACTCTACAAGTAAATATATTGCACAGAAAGACGGTTTGACCTGTATTGGCTCAGTCCGTCTTTTTTGTTTTTATTGACAGGCAAATTTGCTGCATAGTATACTTTGAACAAAATAAATTATATCTTTTATACGGGGGTGTTATCATGCGTAAGCTTATATCACTTGCACTGGTTTTGCTTTTGAGTCTGGCTCTTTTCCCGACGGCTTTGGCCAGCAGTGCGTCCGATGCCGGTGAGTCAAAATATTCTGAGTGCCCGGTGTGCAAACGTGCTTTACCTGACTGCGTCTGCGGTGAGAAAAAGCCCGCTCCCACGGCTACACCCGCGCCGCATATATGCAGCTACGGCATTTATGAGTCCAACGGTGACGGTACTCACACTGCCATATGCAGCGGGAATTATTTCCACAGAGTAACCGAACGGTGCTACAGCGACAATAACCGCAATCACAAGTGCGACCACTGTGCCGGAGTGATGAGCAAGCATGAATTCAGCTATGTCGCCGAAGGCGCTTACAGTCACAAGGCTTCCTGCTACTGTGGCGAGGATTATATCGAGCCTTGCAGCTTTGTGGATGACAGGTGCGAAAAATGTGAAAATATCTGCCGCATATACAGCATTGACGGCAAAGTTCTTGATGAGCTGAACAGCGGCAGCTCCGACAGTCTCAGCGCTGACGGGCTGAGACTGGATATGCTGAATATAGACTACGGTTCAGACGAAAGCTTTCGCGCTGAGATAAGTCAGCCGGTGCTGGACAAGATAAGAAGCGAGAACCCGGATATAAATATTTCCGTGGGTAATGACAGTTTCAGCATGATGATGGGTTCCGCTTTTCTCGCCAGTCTGGATGAGGGTGCCTATGTGGACAGGAAAACCACTGATGACGGCTTTGCCCTTGAGCTTGGCAGCGGCAGCAATATGCTGGCTGAGCTGGATATAAAGGGGATAGCTTCCCACTGGGGCACATCTTCCCTTCGCTGTCAGTTAGACTGTGCTCCCTCCGACATCCCCGGTGAGGGTACACAGTTTTTCTCTCTGGGCGTACTGAGTGGTGACGGCACGCTTTCTCCCGTAGACGGCAAGCTGCTTTGGCTGGAAGAAGAGCTGAACAAGTCAATAAGCAGGCTGAACACGGTTGACTATCCCTATGCCAAGACCGAGTATGACCAGGCTTTTTCCGCCTTTTCCAAGCTGGAGTTACCGACAGCAAACCTCCGTTTCACATCCCTTGGCACTTCAGAGGCATTTATTTCAGGCAGTGAGGGCAGCAGCTATACACTCGCCCCCGATGATGAGGGGCGCTATGAGGCAAGTATGCTCCTCGCTCCGGGCAGAGAAATCGGCGTTGATATTCCAACGCTCAGCATAGATTTCAAATTCTGAGTTTACAATAAGCTGCGGCAGAATATTGCCGCAGCTTATTTCTTGTGGTACAATGTTTCCAACACATTATGGAGTTTGGGTATATGAAAAATGTAATAATAATCGGCACAGGCGGGCACGCCAAGGTGCTGGCTGATATAGTGCTGTGCTCGGGCGATAATCTTATGGGTTTTCTCACCAGCGACACTGACAAGACCCAGTTTGTGGGCTATCCCATATTGGGGCTGGATACGGACTATAAAAATTTTGAAAATTGCAGCTTTATAATCGGTATAGGCGACAACGCCGCAAGAGAGAAGATTGCGGAACGGATGCAGGGTGTTGACTGGTACACCGCCATTCACCCCACTGCCATCATTGCAAGAATTGACACCAGCATCGGCGAGGGCAGCGCCATTCTGGCAAATGCCACGGTCTGTGCCGGTGCGCACATAGGCCGCCACTGCATCATAAACACCTCTGCCGATGCAGACCATGACACGGTAATGGAGGATTTTTCCCACATTTCCGCCCTCTCAATTCTTGCAGGGGGCGCAAGGATAGGCAAGCGTTCATTTATGGGCGTAAACAGCTGCGTGCGGGATAAAACCAGCATTGGGGACGACTGCTTTATCGGTGCCGGCTCCGCCGTTGTGAAGGATATCACGGAGCCGGGAGTCTATGTGGGCGTACCGGTGAGGAAGATAAAATAGTATAAGTCAAACCGGCAGGGTCTCCCCTGCCGGTTTGTGTGTTTGAATATGAACTTACTCGTCCAACTTGAGCACTGCAAGGAAGGCCTCCGTGGGTATCTGAACTGTACCAAGCTGGCGCATTTTTTTCTTGCCCTCTTTTTGCTTCTCCAACAGCTTCTTTTTGCGGGTGTTATCGCCGCCGTAGCACTTGGCAAGCACGTCCTTGCGCATGGCCTTGACTGTCTCGCGGGCGATTATCTTGCCGCCGATGGCTGCCTGCACAGGCACCTCGAAAAGCTGGCGGGGAATATTCTCCTTGAGCTTTTCACAGAGCTTTCTGGCTCTGCCGTAGGCCTTTTCCCTGTGGGCAATAAAGCTGAGCGCGTCCACTTGATCGCCGTTTAAGAGCATATCCACCTTTACAAGGTCTGAAACCTTGTACTGGCTCAGCTCATAGTCCAGTGAGGCGTAGCCCTTGGTGCGGGCCTTGAGGGTATCAAAAAAGTCATAGATTATCTCGTTGAGGGGCATCTCATAATGAAGCTCCACAAGGCGGGTGTCAAGATACTGCATGTTCTTGTACTCGCCGCGCCTGTCCTGACAGAGAGGCATGATATTTCCCACAAACTCGTTGGGCGTGATGATGGAGACTTTCACATAAGGCTCGTAGGCCTCGGCAATGGAGACGGGATCGGGATAGTTATGGGGATTGTCCACCACTACCTTGGTGCCGTCGGTCTTTACTACCTCGTAGATAACGGAGGGCAGTGTGGTCACAAGCTCCAGATCAAATTCACGCTCAAGGCGCTCCTGAATGATCTCCATATGGAGCATGCCCAGAAAGCCGCAGCGGAAGCCAAAGCCCAGTGCAACAGAGCTTTCAGGCTCGTATGAAAGAGATGCGTCGTTCAGTTTGAGCTTGTCCAGCGCTTCACGGAGGTCGGGGTACTTGGAGCCGTCCTCGGTGTAGATGCCGCAGTAGACCATGGGTCTTGCGGGACGGTAGCCGGGCAGGGGCTGAGCGGCGGGATTTGCAGCGCCGGTAACGGTGTCGCCAACGTTTGTGTCCTCAACGTTCTTGATGGAAGCGGTGAAGTAACCCACTTCGCCGGGGCCCAGCTCGTCACAGGGCTCAAGGCCGATGGGCCTTAAGTGACCCAGCTCCACCACCTTGTACTTTGCCCCCGTGGACATGAGCAGTATCTCACTGTCGCGGCGCAGTACGCCGTCCATCATGCGGATAAAGACGATGACACCCCGGTAGTTATCGTACTGGCTGTCAAAAATGAGGGCCTTGAGGGGAGCATTGGCATCACCCTCGGGCTGGGGTACATTGGCCACGATGTCTTCAAGAACGGCTTCGATATTGATGCCGTTTTTGGCGCTTATCTCGGGTGCATCCTGTGCAGGCAGACCGATGATCTCCTCAATCTCGTTCTTGACGCGCTGGGGGTCTGCTGCGGGCAGGTCGATTTTATTTATGACGGGCAGTATCTCCAGATTGCTGTCCAGTGCAAGATAGGTGTTGGACAAGGTCTGAGCCTCAACGCCCTGAGAGGCGTCCACTATCAGCACCGCACCCTCGCAGGCGGCAAGAGAGCGGCTGACCTCATAGTTGAAGTCCACATGGCCCGGAGTGTCGATAAGGTTGAGGGTATAGTCCTGTCCGTCATGGGCGGTGTAGTTGAGCCCTACGGCACGGGCCTTGATGGTAATGCCGCGCTCCTTTTCAAGGTCCATATTGTCAAGGATCTGGTCCTCCATGATTCGCTGCTCTACCGCGCCACAGGCCTCGATAAGCCTGTCGGAAAGGGTGGATTTGCCGTGGTCAATATGGGCAACTATGGAAAAATTCCTGATATACTTCTGATCTAACATACACTGTCCTCTAATTTCTCAAGCTCAGTCCGGGCTTTTCCGGTAAGGTCTTCCACCCGATTTAAAATCTCATGGGTAAGACGGGCGATACGGGCGGGCATATCCGGCTCATCACTGCGGCACAAAAGATAGTCCGCGCTGACCTGATAATAGTCACAGGCACGGCACACAAAGTTCAGCCCCGGCTCCCGCGCCCCGTTTTCATAGTGGCTCAGAAGCGCCTGACTTATGTTCAGCTCCGCCGCTGCCTGACGCTGGCTTATGTTCCTTTCACGGCGCAGGGCAGAGAGTGTTTGCGGAAAGGTCCTGTCCATACCGTTTTCGCCTCCTTTGATTACTTTTGGTATTATATCTTTGCAGTCAATTCCAGTCAAGAGCCGGAAACGCAATATTATGCAATAAATATGCTCAGTCATCTTGAAAATAAACGGAAGAAGTGATAGATTATTCCTGTACGAATAAATATTTCGGGAGGAATATAGAAAATGTTTGAAAACCTTATTGAGATACTCAAGGCTAATCCCCGCAAGATAGTCTACACCGAGGGCCACGATGCACGTATCCTCGAGTCCGCTGCACGCCTGAAGAAGGACGGCTTCCTCACCCCCGTGCTGGTGGGCAACGTGGAAGAAGTCAAGGCCAACGCCGCAAAGGGCGGTTTTGACATTGAAGGTCTTGAGATCCTCGATCCTCTGACCTACGAAGGCATGGACGAGATGGTCGAGACCATGGTGGCTCTGCGCAAGGGCAAGATGAGCGCTGAGGACTGCCGCGCAGCTCTCTCCAAGGGCAACTACTTCGGCACCATGCTGGTGAAGATGGGCTACGCCGATGCTCTGCTCGGCGGCGCTACCTACTCCACCGCCGACACTGTCCGCCCCGCTTTGCAGCTTGTGAAGACCAAGAAGGGCGCAAACCTTGTAAGCTCCTGCTTTATCATGGTTCGCGGCGATGAGATGCTGGCCATGGGCGACTGCGCCATCAACATTGCATACGAGGACAGGCTGGACAAGGAAGGCAACGTTGTCCTCTCCGCTGCACAGCAGCTTGCCGAGGTTGCAATTGAGACTGCAAAGACCGCAAAGGTCTTCGGCATCGAGCCCAAGGTCGCAATGCTCTCTTACTCCACCAAGGGTTCCGGCAAGGGCGCAAACGTGGATCTGGTACGCAATGCCACTGCTATCGCCAAGGAAGCTGCTCCCGAGTTTGATATAGACGGCGAGATGCAGTTTGACGCAGCTGTCTCCCCCACCGTGGGTCAGCTGAAGTTCCCCGGCAGCAAGGTTGCAGGCTATGCCAACACCTTCGTGTTCCCCGAGATTCAGTCCGGCAACATCGGCTACAAGATCGCCCAGCGTCTGGGTGGCTTTGCAGCCTACGGCCCCATCCTTCAGGGTCTCAACGCTCCCATCAACGACCTGTCCCGCGGCTGCGACGCAGAGGAAGTCTACCAGATGTCCATCATCACCGCAGCTCTGGCATAAGTTTCAAAACCACAGCACAGAATATTTTCAGACAGGCGGCATAAAGCCGCCTGTCTTTGGCAATGGAGGCACTATGGACAGGGAAAAGTATATGAAAATGGCCCTTGGTCTGGCAAAAGAGGCGGCGGAATCGGGCGATGTGCCCGTGGGCTGCGTTATAGCTGACAGCAACGGCAATATAATAGGCCGGGGCCGAAACCGCAGGGTGGAGCGGTCCGATGCCACCGCACACGCAGAGGTAGAGGCCATAAGGCAGGCCTGCGCCCATATTGGCGACTGGCGGCTGGAGGGCTGCACCATGTACGTGACTCTGGAGCCCTGCCCAATGTGCACCGGGGCCATCATCAACGCCCGGATACCAAAGCTGGTGTTCGGCGCAAGAGAGCCTGTAAGCGGCTCCTGCGGCAGCGTGATTGACCTTTTCTGCGAAAACTACGGTCATTCTCCTCAGGTATATCCGGGAGTCATGGGAAAAGAATGCGCGGATTTGATGAAAAGTTTTTTTAAAAAAATGAGATAGGACAGCCAAGAGCCGGTGGTTAGCCACCGGCTATTTTGCACAAAATTTCGCCGCAATTATTATGTATTGCTATTATATTCCTTTTCAGGTATAATCCCTTGGTACTTTGAAAAAGGAGAATTGTAATGAGCCAGAAAACAAGAAGAATCCTCATGTCCCTTTGCGGCGTGCTTATATGCGCTGTGAGTGTGGGTATTTTCAAGATAGCAGCCCTGGGCGTTGATCCCTTTCAGTCTCTCATGAGCGGTCTGGATGCACTTATCCCCATCCCCTTCGGCACGCTGTACGTAATCGTAAACCTTGTGCTTTTGAGCTTCAGCCTTATTGTGGACAGACACAATATCGGCATTGCCACTTTCATCAATCTTTTCCTGCTGGGCTACATCACCGAGTTTACATACGAGTATTTGCAGACCGTCATCATTGACCCCTCCATGCTGACCCGCTTTATCTGCCTGACCGTTGGCGTTGTGGTCATCTGCATAGGCTCCGCCCTTTACATGACCGCAGACCTTGGCGTTTCCACCTATGATGCCGTGGCTATCGTACTCTCCGGCAAGTGGAAGCTGGGCAAATTCAAATACTGCCGCATCGCCACCGACCTTGTGTGCGTTATAGCAGGCTGCACCATTTTCCTCGTTGCCGGCGGCAGCTTTGCTCAGATACCTACAATCGCGGGTATCGGAACTATCATCACCGCCTTCTTTATGGGCCCGCTGATAGACTTCTTCAACAGGAAGATTGCCATTCCTCTTTTGAATAAATAAGCATAAAATGAGCCGTCTCAGAGTTTCAACTTGCTGTGACGGCTCATTTTTTCAGTTGCATTGAAATCCTTGCATAAAAGAATTTTTCACGGGCAGCTCAGCACACCTTCGGCCCAGAGGCAGCCGCCGCAGGTGGGGTGGCTATTGCCGAAGCAATCGGCCTTGTTCTCGGCAAAAAGCTCACAGTGGCCGCAGTACATGCAGGGGGAGAAATCAAAATCATCAAACTTGCGCCGGAATGCCTTATATGGGCGGGAGCTCCATATTTCCTCAAGGTGCGCATCCTTTACGTTTCCGAAGGAGCAGGATGTTATCCTGCGCTGCACATTGCTCATCCATGTGTAGCCATTGTGCAGCAGTGCCATGCAGGGACAGACCTCACCGTCGGCCCGGACAAAGCACATACCCTCCCGGACAAACTTGCAGTAAGCGGATTTTCGCATGACCGTCTGGTCGTTGAACTTAAGCTCAAAATTCTGTTTGGACATAAGGGCGCGGATGCCCTCCGCCGCTTCAGGCACGTTCATATCAAAAAATGGCAGACGCACCGTGGGCAGTACATTGCCCTTGGCAGGGCCTGTGTACATATTGACCATGTTGGTATAGAGCATTTCGCTCTGAGAGGCTTCGTCCGTGGGCTGGATGTTGGAGACGTTCACCTCGTCCACCAGATGTTGGGCGATAAAGAATGGCAGCTTTGCGAGCTGGTGCACATTGCTTTTCATGGCCACAAAGGTTATGCCCAGAGTGGTGCTGGCCAGTTTTTTCTGCCGTATGCGGTTGAAAAGGCGGATATTGCTGAGCACCAGGCCCGAATGACCGTGGCCGGAATGCTCCACGTCGCCGCTTTCACTGGCGGCATTGATGGAAGAGTCCGTCTCCAGATCGTCGATTGATATCCAAAGGCGGCAAAGGCCCGCGTCAATGATAGCGTTTATCATTTTTTCCGTGAGCAGAGTACCGTTGGTAAGAAGCTCCACCTCCGCACCGGTATCGGCGGCAAGGCGGATCATTTCAACAATCTCCGGATGAAAAAGGGGTTCACCCATGCCGCCGAAAAAGATGGTTTCCACACTTTTGGGCATAGTTTCAAGAGCGCGGCGAAACAGGCACATATCCATGTGCTGAAAGCTCTCGTCAAACCATGTATGGCGAAAGCACATCTTGCAGTTGAGATTGCAAAGGGTAGTAGGCTCAAAATAAAGCTTTCTGAGCATGGTTTTTCTCCTTATGCACCGTAAAATTCAAGAAACTGCTTTGTCTCTGCTTTTTCGGGGATATAGAGCACTTTATTGGCGCTGCCCTCTTCCAGAAGCTGGCCCTTGTGGAAATAAAGGGCGTAGTCGGCAATTCTCCTTGCCTGTTGCAGGGAGTGGGTGACAAGGACAAGGGCGCAGCCTGTTTCCCTGACGTATTCAAGGATAAGCTTTTCAGAGAGGCTTGTGCTCTCCATATCCATGGCGGCGGTAGGCTCGTCCAATATGACGAGCTCAAAGCTTTTCATCATAAGTCTTGCCAGCGCCATTCTTGCCGTCTCACCGCCGGAAAGATGGTCGGCCCGTTTATTTTCAAGATGGCTCAGCTGAAGCTCTGCCATGAGCCTTCGGGCTTTCTCCTCGTTTTTGCCGGCAAGCAGGATATTTGACTTTGTGCTCATGCGGTAGGCAAAGTTTTTCTGGGGCATATAGCCCACGGAAGCAGCGTCCGTATGCACTCTGCCCTTGTCCGCTTTCAGAACGCCTGTAAGTATTTTTGCAAAGGTGGATTTGCCGCTGCCGTTTGCGCCGATAACAGCGTATATTTTTCCCCGTTCAAGCTCCATGCCGGGAAAGTCCAGCACCCGGCGGCCCTCGTAGGTTTTGGTAAAGGCATTTATTTTCATCGGCTCAGCCTCCTTTGCAGAAGGGATATGACGATGTTGACAACAAGGGATATAGTCAGCAAAATTATGCCCAGCGCAATGCCAAGGGTGAAGTTGCCCCGGTTCGTATACTGCATGATGGCAGTTGTCATTACATTGGTTTTCCACGAAATAGCGCCGCCCACCATGCTCACTGCGCCCACCTCCGCAATGGAGCGGGCAAAGGCCAGAAGATAGGTGGATATTATCTGGTATACGCACTCATTGACCAGCAGGAAAAAGGTTTTCACTCTGCCAAGGCCGAGGCCCTTTGCTGTTTCCCGCACCTGTGGCGCCACCTTGTCCACATAGCCTTCCATACTGCCAACAACAATGGGCGTTATCAGCACAACCTGTGCCATTATCATTATCTTCACAGAGAAAAGCAGCTTTAAGTGGCGGAAAGGGCCAACGCCGGAAAAGAGCATATAGAAGATAAGGCCGCAGACCACAGGGGGCATACCCATCAGGGTGCGGTTGGCAACCAGCAGCGCACTTCTGCCGTAAAATCTGCTTGCTCCCAGCCAGATCCCGATAGGGACACCGATAAGAAGGGCGATAACAGAGCTTTGCAGACTCATCTCAGCTGTGACACCAAGTATATCCAGAAGCTCGGCATCGGCTGAGAGAATGAGCGCAATGGCCTTCATTATTGATGTTTTCACCTTATCTCCCCTTTCATAAAAACTCCCGTGGGGTTGCCCCCACGGGAGTAATCTTAGCTTAAATCAAATCAAAAATCAACCCATGACACCGTCGTTGGCAACGAAGGTGAGGAAGGTGGCCTTATCAGTGAGGATGTAGGCGCCCAGTTCCTCAGCCATCACGAGGCATGCGCCCATGCCGGTGTTGGCGGAAACGTACCACTCGGTGTAGTCTGCAAAGCTCTCAGCCTCAGCGGTGATGCCAAGGTCTTCAGGCCAGAGGGAGATTTCCTTGGTGTGGGTACCGGAAGCATCGCCACGGGAAACGAACTGGAACTTGCCTTCTGCGATGGCTGCAAATGCATCCTTGACGGTCTCGGCATCGGCAACGCCTGCGGGGTCAGCAGAGGGGCCGCAGAGGACGTAGTAGTTGTAGATGAAGGTAACGCGCTCTTTCTCAAAGCCGTCAACAACGCGGGCAAAGCCTGCCTCGATGAAAGCTTCTTCCTGGCTCTTGGAGTGGACAAGGATCAGGTCTGCATTGCCCATCTTTGCATTGTTGATGGACTTGCCGGTACCGGCGGAGTAAACCTCAACCTCATAGCCGTACTCTTCCTCGAAAACGGGGAGGAGCTTGCCCAGAAGACCGGAGTCATTGACAGAAGTGGTGGTGGAAAGACGGATTGCCTTGGTCTCCTCGGTGGCCTTGGCGATCTCACCTGCGTAAACGGGAGCATCGTCCTTCACGTAGAAGAGGTTGGAGCCGTACTCCTCAACGCCGTATGCGCCGGCCATCTCAAGGGCGGCCTCGCTGACCAGCCACTGATAGAGAGCATCAGCACCGGCGGTGTTGAGAGCAACATCTTCAACTGCATTGCCGTCAGCATCCACGAAGGGAGCTTCGGGGTTGACAGCCAGAACGGAGTAATTGTTGATCATGTCGTTGTCGGCTTCCTTGAGGATGGTGGTGTCAACAACCAGCTCTTCTGCGAAAGCGACAGTGCCCAGAGCCAGAACCATAGTCAGGGCGAGAAGCAGGGACATAAACTTTTTCATGGTTTTTCCTCCAATAATATTGATGAAAAAAATAAAAGGTGACCGGCCTGTCCGCAGTCCAAGAGAGCACAGATACTCTGTGCCTCGCAGACTTTTCGGAAAAGGCTCGTCCACCGTTTACGAAAAAATATGCAGACTGACAAACCCGCCAGTCATTTACGTGGGGCATTATAGCATATTGGATTTTCAAACTCAAGGTCGGTTGGTATCATTTCGTATCATTTCGCGCGGAATATGGGCTGTTTTACGAAAACTTGTTTTATAATATGTGTCAGATCCCTTTTCTTTCCCGGGATTTTGGGATATAGTATGCTGGAGGTGAGATATATGCTTAAAGAAGAGACCTGGAGCGTTTCCATGGAGCGGGCAAGAGCCTTTTTCCGTTCGCTGGAGGATGTGACAGAGGAAAGCTCCACTGTGTTTTTGTTCAACAGCGCCCGCGTCAGCCTGACCGAGCTTAAGCCCAAGGGCATGGGTATATGGGCCGCAAAGCGGATAAAGCTCAACATTGAGGGCGGAGACGAGGATGTAGCCGCCATATATCACCGCTTTTTCATGCAATTTCTCTCTACGGGAGGCTGATGATATGAAGAAAACAGCGCCGTCAATGGACGCTTGGCTGAAAGAGGCCAAGGCGCACGAGTCCGCGCCGAAGATAGGGATGTACCTTAGCCACAACGGCATTGTACGCCAGAGTGCAAAAGCCAAGGTGCGCTACAATGAGGATGGCACAAAGCCAGTGGTGGGTATGGTGTTTTCCTACGATGAGAGCAAGGTAAGCGCCGTTATTGAAGACACATACAGGATGGACGGGATATACTACATACGTGTATGGCTCAATGAAGGTGAGCTCCAGACCGGAGACGATATCATGTACGTTCTCATCGGCGGGGATATCCGCCCTCATGTGGTGGACGCACTGCAATATCTGGTGGGCCGCGTGAAAAATGAGTGCGTCGTAGAGACGGAGATTTACGGAGAATAAGCAAAAGAGCCGCTGCAGGTGCAGTGGCTCTTTTGCATTGCATTCTTATTTTGCAGCTTCCGCACAATTTGCGCTGCCCTGAGAGCACAGCATCTCAAGCCCATGCTCTACGGCGTCGATAACGCCCAGCAGATTTTCCTGAGAGGCCTTCTTGCTGCCGGGGAGGTTTATGATGAGGCTGTTTTTGCGGATACCCGCCGCGCTGCGGCTCAGGCAGCCCCGGGGAGTTATTTTCATGGATTCGGCGCGCATGGCCTCGGGTATACCGGGGGTGGGGCGCTCCACCACTGCCATGGTGGCTTCGGGGGTAATGTCCCGGGGGGAGAAGCCGGTGCCGCCGGTGGTTAGGACGAGGGTTATATTAAGCTCGTCGGCGCACTTTATAAGTTCTGCCTTTATCATTTCCATGTCATCGGGAATGATGGTAGTGTAGCACACATCCATGCCCTTATCGCGGAGTATATTCACAAGATTGGGGCCGCTGGTGTCCTCCCGCTCCCCTCTGTAGCCTTTGTCGCTTATGGTGATGACTGCTGCTTTGTAGCTCATTTACATATCCTCCCTAAAGTAGTCCCCGTGGACGCCGCCGGTTTTGCTGAGAAGGCGGATGTCCGTAATCGTCATGTCCTTCTGGACGGCCTTGCACATATCATAGACGGTGAGGGCGGCGGTGGAAACGGCGGTAAGGGCTTCCATCTCCACGCCGGTGCGTCCGTCACAGCGAACCTCGGCCTTTATCTCAACGCTGAGTCTTGCCTCGTCCAGAGAAAGCTCAAGATTGATGCCGTCCATGAGTATGGGATGGCACATGGGGATAAGGTCAGGGGTGCGCTTTGCGCCCATTACGCCGGCAATCTGGGCAACTGTGAGCACATCGCCTTTTTTCATGCCGCCGCTTTTTATAAGTGAAAAGGTATGTTCATTGACCAAAACCCGTGCCGCTGCCACAGCAACACGCTGGCTGATGGGCTTTTCGCCCACGTCCACCATTTTGGCCCTGCCCTGTTCGTTGAAATGAGTAAAATCGCCCATCTTATCCTCCGATCTCATTCATATTGCGTCCCGCTCTGGAGCGGTGGATAGCGTCAAGATCACCGTGCCACTCAGGCTTATTCCATATGACCGACTCCATCATAGCGCGCATTTCCTCATAGTCAAGCCCCTTGAGGGAATATTCGTCACCGGAGTGGAGGCAGGGCTTGAGCTTGCCGTCGGATGTCAGGCGGATGCGGTTGCACTCGGCACAGAAGTGGGCATTGATGGGGCTTATCAGGCCGATATTGCCCAGTGCACCGGGGAGTCTGTAGAGCTTGGCAACGCCGCCGTCCGGGGGCATAGCCTCGGCCTCGGGCAGCTTTTCCAGCACCTTTGTATAGGGAATGAAGCTGGCCTCCTTGAAGTCGCCGCTGTCGTACATGGGCATCATCTCAATAAAGCGCACATCAATGGGGTATTTCATGGTGAGCTTTGCAAGCTCTTCTATTTCATCGTCATTGAAGCCGCCGATGAGAACGGAGTTTATCTTCAGCTTGTCAAAGCCTGCATCCATGGCCGCGTCAAAGCCTGCCCAGAACTGCTCAATACTGCCAATTCTGGTGATATAGGCATACTTTTCGGCACTGAGAGTATCAAGGCTCAGGTTGAGACGGTTTACGCCCGCCGCCTTCAAAGGCTTTGCAAGCTCGGTGAGCCGTATGCCGTTTGTGGTGAGGCAGACTTCCTCAATGCCTTCCACTTCAGCCGCCCTCTTGCAGATGGAGACTATATTTTTCTTCACCAGCGGCTCACCGCCGGTTATGCGAAGCTTTCGCACGCCCAGAGAGGCTGCGGCGCGGATGGCGGCTATCATCTCATCCTCTGTGAGCATTTCTGCGTGGCTTTTCTTGTCACACACGCCGTCCGCCGGCATGCAGTAGCGGCAGCGGAGGTTGCAAAGCTCCGTTACGGAGATGCGCATATAATTAATATTTCGGCCAAGTCTGTCAATCATGGCGCTTCACCTCATATCCCGCAGACCCATTCACCGGCCTGCGTTCCGTCATTTATTACGCTTTCTATCATGGGATGCACCCTTTCGCAGTTTCCGCAAAGGCGCAGCCATTCAGGGTTTTCAAGTTTTTTTATGAGCTTTCTGTCGCACTCAAGGCCAACAGCCACAAGAAGAGTCTTGCAGAGGAGCTTTTCGCCGTTTGAAAGCAAAACCGCTTCCAGCTCCTTCTCACCGAAAATTTCACTGACGGTACTGCCGAGCCTGATACCAACATCAAGCCCGTCCAGTCTGCGGCGGTTCCGGGCCATGCCGCCCAAGGCAGCTGCCTTCTCCACCAGTGTAACAGGAATATCCATTTTGGCTACCGTTTCCGCCATAATAAGCCCTATATCACCGCTGCCCAAAATCACAACAGGGCCATCCGGCACAAAGCCGTTGCAGTTTACAAGCTTTTGCATCATGCCTGCCGTATACACGCCCTTTGGCCTGTCCCCGGCAATGTGCAGCGCACCTGCTGCAATCTCCATTGCACCGGTGGCAAGGATGAGGCGGGAAAAGCTTATTTCACGCCGCCCACAATCTTTTTGAGAAAGCAGTGCGGTTTTATTTTCACTGACGCTCAAAACCGTTGTGTTAAGGGATATCTCCACATTATCAAGGTCATCGGCGAGAGTTGCGGCGTATTCCATGCCGCTTAAATCCCCGCCGAAGCCCCGGTGGGCGCACTGCAAAAGTATGCCGCCAAGCTTTTCTTCCCTTTCGGCAAGGAGCACTTTTTTGCCCTTTGCAGCCTTTGCCGCGCTTATCCCGGCAGCGCCACCGCCAACGATGAGAATGTCATAGTGTTCCATTGCGGTATCTCTCCAGAATTTGGGCTATCCTCACTTCACAGCGGCTGCCCTGACAGCGACCCATGCCCGTACCCACACGGCGCTTTACAGCTTCAACTGTCCTTGCGCCACGGCGGATACTCTCGATTATTTCAGCCCGGCTTATACCCTGGCAGAGGCAGACGATATCGTCATCGGCACAATTTATGGCTTTCCTGCGCCCGTCAAAGTGTGGGTTTTCCTCTGTATTCAAGTAATCTGCGCAGATTTTTGCCGCATATCGGCCAAGCTCCTCGGCACAGGTGAGGCCGGGGGTCTTTATGCCGATGAGGCTTACAAAGCCCGGAGCGGGAGTTTCAATACAAAAGTCGTTTATGCTTCTGCCGTCCTCGCTGTGGGGATTGGGTCGCACGGCGGCAAAGGCGCGGATAATATCCTGTTCAAGCTCCGGTAGCAGGGCCGTGAGCTGTTTTTTTATGCTATCGATCCCTGCAGCATCGGTGGCAAAGGGGCGGGGCATGGCTCTTGGAGCTGAGTCAATGAGCAGATTGCCCTCAGTGCAGGGTACTGCCGTGATGCCCTTGCCATTCTCTTTCTCCTGAAAGATGATGTGGGCGGGATTATCAATGTCTTTATCCATGACAATAAAATCCGCCGCGTCTGTTTCGATTGACACAGCACAGGGAAATGCCATGCGCTGCACCATATCGGCAGATAGCCCGGCGCAGTTTATGACGGCTTTGCAGAAAATGTCCCCTGTACTTGTACGGAGCACATAGCCGCCCTCAGTTTTTTCAATAGTGAGCAGCTTTGTGTTGAGCCGTAGCTCCGCGCCGTTGTGCACCGCGTTTTCACAGGCAGCTATGCCAAGCCGCCAGGGGTTCACAGTGCCGGTCATAGGCGCATAGAGCGCCATTTTCACATCCCTTGAGAGCATAGGCTCCATCTTGCGAGCTTTGTCCCCGGAAATAAGCGCCAGCCCCTCAAGGCCGTTGGCTATACCGTCACGGTACTTTTTTTCAAGCACGGCCTTGGCCTTTTCGCCGCAGCCAGTCATAAGGGAGCCGCAGCGGGAGAACGGCACATCCAGCTCAGAGCAGAGCTCATGAAAACGCCGGTTGGCCCGGACGCACATCCGGGCCTTAAGGCTGCCGGGCTTATTGTCATAGCCTGCGTAGACTATGGCTGAATTTGCACGGGTAATGCCCATGCACACATCCGCCTGCGCCTCTATAAGCACTGCGGACAGCCTGTAACGGCAGAGTGAGCGCAGAGCAAAGCAGCCCAGCACACCGCCGCCGATAACAGCCGCGTCATAGCTTTTCATATCAGCCAAGCTCAATTATCTCGCCGGGAGCTTCCACAGTGTAGCCGCCCATGGAGAGTATCTTTTCCTTGAACTTGTCGCTTTTAAGGGTTTCTATCATCTGCTGCACCTGCGGGGTATTCCATGCGTGGTCGGGGATGATAAGGTCATATTCTTCAATGCAGATAGGCACAAAGTCCAGATCATAGAGCTTGGCAGCAGAATAGATGCCCATGCCCGCATCGGCGCTGCCGCTGACAATCTGGGCGGCAACTGAGGTGTGGGTAAGCTCCTCACGCTCATAGCCGTAGATGCTCTTATTGTCCAGACCCTCCTGCTTGCAGAGGTAGTCGGTGAGTATTCTGGTTCCGGAGCCTTTCTGCCGGTTTACATAACGCACGCCATCCTTGGCGATATCGGCAAACTTTGTGATGTTGAGTGGGTTGCCCTTGGCAACCATAAGCCCCTGCTGACGGCCCACGCAGCGGATAAGCCGCACGCCGCCCTTGGGGAAGTATTTTTTGATGAAGGAGAGGTTATATTCGCCCGTCTCCGTGTCCAGAAGGTGGCAGGGCGCAGCGTGGGCTTCGCCCCGGCGCAGCGCCATAATACCGCCCATGGAGCCTACGTGGCTGCTGCTCATGTAGACGGCGGAATTTTCAAGGTGCATCATGTCGGCAAGCTCGTCCAGCAGAGGGTCATGGCTGCCGATGACAACAACGGTTTCCCTGAGCTTTTCCTCAGGGCAGAGAAGGCGGATATTAACCTCTTCCCCGGCCTCATAGCCCTCAACGCCCTGGGGCACCACCAGCATACCGTCAGCCTTCATGAAGGAGGACACAACGCCGCTGCCGCGGCTCAGGGGGCTTGCCATGAGCCTTTCGCCCACGTAGCCCATGCGGACACGGACAAATTCCTCGTACTTGAGGCCGGAGACAACAGGCCTTGTGAGGGTGGCAACAGCGTGCTGAGACTTGTGGTCAGCATTTTTAAGCCAGCTTTCCACAAGGGGCTTCAAAAGCTGCTCAATGACAATAATGCCGGAGACGGGGTAGCCGGGCACACCCAGAACGGGCTTTGAGCCCTTATAGCCCAGAATGGCGGGCTTGCCGGGCTTCATGGCGATACCGTGATACAAAACCTCGCCTACCTCCCGGATAACCTTGGCGGAAAAATCCTCACGGCCTGCGGAAGAGCCTGCATTGAGAATGACCATGTCACACTCACTGACGGCCTTCTCCACGCTTTCTTTTATCATATCATACTTATCCGGCACTATGGGATAGACCTGCGCCTCGGCGCCCCACTGGCGCACCATGGCAGAGAATATGGAGGAGTTAAACTCCAGAATGTCGCCGGGTCTGGGATCGGTGCAGGGGGCAATTATCTCGTCACCGGTGGGGATGATGCCGATGACAGGCTTTTTTATAACGTTTATCTCCAGCACGCCTCCGGCTATCATGGCGCCGATGGCAGAGGGGGAAACTTCCATATGGCTGGGCAGTATCATCTCACCGGCGCATATGTCCTCACCTATCTGGCGGATATGCTGCCAGGGTGCGGCGGCGGCGTGGATTGTGACTGTAGCGTCCTGATTTCTGACGATATCCTCCACCATTATCACAGCGTCACAACCCTCGGGGATGGGGTCGCCGGTGTCCAGCACCACAAACTTGTCCGCAGTCAGGGTGATGGGCGTAGTCTCGGTGGCGTTGAAGGTGTCCTTTGCGTTGACGGCAATACCGTCCATGGCGCTGGCGGCATAGTGAGGGGCGCAGATATGGGCATAGACCGCCTCTGCGGTCACTCTGCCGCAGGAGTTCTGCACGGCGATACGCTCGCTTATCGGGCCAAAGCCGTTTTCAATAAGCTTTGCAAGATATTCTTCGCGGGCTTTTTCCAAAGCCACATTTGTAAGATATTCAAATCCCATTTCATCAATCTCCCATACTGACTGTTACTTGTATCTCAGCGCCTTCGGGCAGACCCTCGCAGTCACGGCTGATGGCAAAGTAGCCGTCAGCCCCGGCAAGGGTGGTTATAAGGCCGGACTTGCCCCTTATGGGATAAGCCACAAGCTCCTCGCCCCGCCGTTCAAGGCGGCAGCACTGATACTGAGCTCTGCCGTGATTTGCGCCAAGGCTCTCGGAAATTTTCGCTGTGATTGTGTAATTATGGGTTTCTCTCATTGAAAGCCTTGCAAGCAGCGGCAGTACAAAAAGCTTTGTGACAAAATAGGCCGCAACCGGGTGACCGGGCAGGCCAACAAGGGGCTTATTGCCGCTTTTGCCCATGATGGTGGGCTTGCCGGGCTTCATTGCAATGCCGTGGAGCAAAAGACTTCCCATGTTCTCGATTATCCGGCAGGCAGCATCTTTTACGCCCACGCTGCTGCCGCCGGAGAGCAGCACCGCATCGCACTCAGCCACTGCCTTTTCCACCATGGCGGCAAGCTTTTTTTCGTCATCTATGACAATGCCGTAGTTTATAACCTTTGCACCGAAAGCTGTGAGCATGGCTGTGAGCATGGGGCTGTTCACATCCCGCACCTGCCCGGCGGCAGGCTTTTGCTCAGGTGGCACAAGCTCGTCCCCGGTGGAGATGACGCCCACGGTGAGCTTTCTTCTCACAGGCACTTCCACTCTGCCGATGGCGGCCAGAGCTCCGATATCCTGGGATGAGAGCACCCTCCCCTTTTTCAAAACCAGCTTTCCCGGGTACACATCGTCGCCCCGGAAAATCATGTTCTGGCCGGGGGCGGCAGATTTTGCAATGCCTATACTGCCGTCGCCGTAGTTTTCCGTATACTCTATCATTACAACACTGTCGGCACCCTTGGGCACGGCACCGCCCGTGGGCACAGCGCAGCAGTTTTCTTCCTCAAGCTCAAAGTCCGCGCCCTCGCCCATCAAAACCTCGCTCTGGAGATTGAGAATGGCAGGGATGGCATCGGAGCAGCCAAAAGTGTCCCTTGCGTGAACGGCGTAACCGTCCACCGTGGAGCGGTCAAAGTCAGGCACATACTCCTCGGCTGCAATATCCTCTGCCAGAACCCGGCCTATGGCATCAAAAAGAGTCACGGTTTCGCACTCTGCCACGCAGGAAAATTCACTTTCTATCAAAGCCAGAACCTCTTCCGGCGTTTTAACACTAAGCATTTCAGACCTCCGCTATGATTTTGCCCAGATCCCTGTAGTCATTGCCGGAAAAATGGGCAATCTCTTTGGCAAATTCGGAAGAATTGAGTAATTTAATAAGCTTTTTAACAGCAGGCGTTTCCAGCATGTCCTTTTTTATCACAAGGTCAAAGCGCTCTTCCATCAGGGGTATAAAATCAATGCCCTCAATCTGGCGGGAAATACGCTCAGTGCCAATGGCAAGGTCGGCCTCGCCCTCGGCTATGGCTGCCGCCATAGTCAGGTGGGAGCGCATTATCCTGTCATAACCCTTGAGCGTGGCTGCGCTTATCCCCATGCGCCTGAGCTGGGTGTCCAGCAAAATGCGGGCACTGGAGCCGGTGCGGCGGTTGAGGATGCTGATATCGTCCCTTTCAAGGTCCTCCCAGCCCTTTATGCCCTTGGGGTTGCCTTTTTGCACATAGAAGCCCTGAGTACGGTAGCTGACATTCACAAGCACCGCCGGGATACCGGGCAGAAGACTTTTTACATAGCTTTCGTTGTAGCTCTCACCGTCAAAAAGATGGCAGGCCACCACATGGACACGCCCCTCGTAAAGGGACAAAAGCCCCTCGAAGCTGGAAAGATAGCTGCGGGCGGTGTTCACATCGCTGTGATTGAGGTAGTTTGCAAGAATATCCAGCACCACGTCCTGTCCGGAAATTATAAGCTCCGGCTCCGCCTTTTCAGCGGGAGTGAGAAGGGTGGAATGAGTCTCAATACGCTTTACGGGCTGGGTGGAATGCTCGTGGCGGGAGCGGGCGATATAGGCATCCACATCGTCCTGCGTGAAGCGCACCTTGCGGCCTATCTTGTAGGAATGAATTTCCCCCTTGCGGATAAGGTCATATATGGTGGACTTGCTCACATGCAGAATGTCCGCCACTTCCTGTGTAGACAGGGATTTATTCTGTGACACGGCTTTTCCTCCCTGATAAAGTTCAATTCCGGCGTATAAAACACCATTTTAACAAACACATTATAGTCTTTTTTGTTTGTATTCTCAAGCTCTTAAACGGAAAATCAGGCTTTGATTTCGTGCCGTTTCATTCCATTTCATATCATTTCGCGCAGGCTTTTTTGTACCTGAAAATTCAAATTCGTACAAGTTGAGGCAGTTTCGTACAGTTTCGCGCGGAAATGGTTCAAGTCCCTTGAACTAAATATTTAAACGAATATAATTAGGCTGTCCGATAATGGAATGAAATTTTTTGAATATTATTTGGAGGTATTGCAATGGCATTCGCTTATTACGAGAAAATTGCCCGCATTAACCTGACCACCGGTACCGTCACCGTTGAAAAGCTGGACATGGATCTGGCCAAGAAGTTCATCGGCGGCCGTGGTCTCGGCACCAAGATAGTTTACGACGAAGGCTGCGCAACCGCAGATCCCCTCGGCCCCGACAACAAGCTGGTTTACATCACCGGCCCCCTGACCGGCGCTGGCGCACCCTCCACCGGCCGTTACATGGTCGTTACCAAGTCCCCCCTTACCGGCATGATCGCCTGCTCCAACTCCGGCGGCATCTGGGGCGCAAAGCTCAAGTACGCTGGCTGGGACGCAATCATCGTTGAAGGCGAAGCTCCCGAATGGACCTACATAAACATTGTTGACGATCAGATCGAGCTTCTCAACGCAGAAGAGTATCTGGGCATGTTCTCCGAAGAGCTGGACGACAAGCTCAAAGAGAAGCACGGCAAGGACGCTTCCGTTCTGTCCATCGGTATCGCCGGTGAGAAGAAGGTTCTGCTGGCTGCCATTATGAACGATAAGGACCGTGCCGCTGGCCGCAGCGGTGTCGGCGCCGTCATGGGCTCCAAGAAGCTCAAGGGCATCGTTGTCAAGGCTTCCAAGAAGAATGCCGACGAGACTCTCGCTTCCGTCGAAGCTCTCATGCAGGCAAACAAGGACGTTATGGTCAACATCCGCGAGAACGGTCTCACCGGCGGCGGTCTGCGCGCTCTGGGTACCGCTTCTCTCGTCAACGTTATCAACGGCGTTGGCTCCCTGCCCACCAAGAACTGGCAGGAAGCTTACTACGAAAAGGCTGAGGACGTTTCCGGCGAAGCTCTGGCAGAGAAGTATCTGGTCAAGGCCAGCGCCTGCCACCGCTGCCCCATCGCCTGCGGCCGCGTAGTCAAGGTTGGCGACAAGGTCGTCGGCGGCCCCGAGTACGAACCCCTGTGGGCCTACGGTGCAGACTGCGGCAACAACGATCTGGCTGTTGTCAACGAGTGCAACTGGCTGTGCAATGAGTACGGTCTGGACGCTATCTCCGTCCCCTGCACCATCGCTGCTGCTATGGAGCTTTACCAGCGCGGCGCCATCAAGGAAGAAGACTGCGCAGGCGCACCTCTGGAGTGGGGCAACACCAAGGCTCTGGTCGAGTGGACCAAGCGCATGGGCAACCCCGAGACCGAGCTTGACTGGCTGATGAGCTCCGGCTCCGCACGTCTGTGCGAGGCAAAGGGCATGCCCGAGCTTTCCATGTCCGTCAAGAAGCAGGAGATGCCCGCATACGACGCACGTGGCGTCCAGGGTATCGGCATCACCTACGCCACCTCCAACCGCGGCGGCTGCCATGTCCGTGGCTACACCATCGCTCCCGAGGTCGTTGGTCTGCCCGTGCAGCTGGACCGTACCGTCACCAACGAGAAGGCATTCTGGTCCAAGACCTTCCAGGATCTGACCGCTGTCATCGACTCCATGGGTCACTGCCTGTTTACCTCCTTCGCCATGGGCGCACAGGAGT